>CAYHCZ010000035.1:0-13902 GCA_964355295.1 uncultured Methanomicrobia archaeon | reverse complement strand
CGTTTCCCATATGACCTGCACGCCGTCAACCGATTCGCTGACCTCTTTGCTGAGCAGCTCAGCCTCCCTTCCAAAAACAACGGCAACTGGAGTGCTGCGTGATAGCGCCGCAACTGTCCCAAGATACTGCACACCTGAATCCTTGTGGATAAAGCCAAACGTGAGGTCGACGTCGAACGTCCCCTCGGCAATTTGGTCTATGCACTTGTCGATATTCACATACGATTCGATGTATACTTTCTTGGGGTCTGCGACTTTCATCAAGTTGACGGCGCTCGGCGTTCCCGCACAAATCACCTCAAACCCCTGCGCTTTCAAAGCGTTCCCGATGTACAGCGCGAGGCCGGTTTGTACTGGAACCTCAGGGCACCCTAGGAGCAGTAGAGCCTTCATCACTATCGATACAAGAACGTCGATCTATTGTATTATTCTTTTGCAGCTTAATTGGTGAACGGGAAAAAAACTCGAAAGCAGCCTTGATCGAATTCCAGGATATAAAAAGAGTTCCTAGTTGAACTTTCACCCTACCTCAAAGATCCCAAGAGACTTATTAAAAGCCTTAAAGGGGCAGCAAGACGATTTGAAGCGCCTGATGCGAGCGAGGGAGAAAAATTGACACGCCGTATCGAGCTTATTAAATCAAAATACGCAAATCAGCTCTCAGACCTAACAATGTTAACTAAGGAGGATTCCTCGCACACATTGTCACTCAGCGACACCGTAAACGCAGAAGAATATAGCATTCAACTTACATTCGGCCCAGATCGCACAGGAGGGGCAGACGCAGCCTTTTTTTTCTGGGGTTTTTTCGCTTCTACCTCGTGCACAGAACAGCCCACTCGTAAGCCCGTTTTTGTTGTAAGTAGGACACCGGTCTCTATAGCATAGACACGTTTCGTAGTTCTCGTTCGTGTTTTCTACTCGCGTGCGCTTCCTGTTAAACATAGAGCTCCACCGCCATCTGTGTTCTCTATTACACTTAAGCATTTCACATGCTTGAGCGGAAAAGCTGAAGCGGGCTTTATTGCAGACGTACCAAGCAGGAGCACCTGCTTCAGCGGTTGGACATGCACGGGTATCCATTTGAAGTATACAGAACGCTGGAGCGCACCTCTAAGGGGCCCCGCTCCGCAACTCGAACGACCATTGGATCAAAAAAAAGCCTCGAAGCTTAGCGCACGAAGAAGTATTTAAATAGGCAACGCCAAAATGAAATCCACCACTGAGATACATCAAACTAGAAGCGAGCGAAGAGATATATGTCAAGCCCAATCATTCACATCGGAGTTGCCCTGGTGGCTTTGTTGCTCTATTTTAACGACCGCCAACGGATGTGGGCTCTTTTCTTGTTGTTTTTCGCCGTGCTTCCCGACCTCGATCATTACACACCATTTTACGCACCTCGCATGCTTTTCCACACTGTGTTTTTGCTCCTGCCACTCCTCTTCATCGCGCTCATCGGGCTGGCGACGAAGAGAACGCTGCTCCGCGACGTCGGCCTGATGTCAAGCTTCTGCCTGTTTTCACACCTCGTGCTTGATTTCTTTAGCGGCGGGGGCGGGCAGGCACTGTTTTACCCGCTTTCAAGAAAAGAATACGCTTTCTACGGAAGCTCAACCCTAGCACAAGATGCTGTCGCCATACTCCCAAAGTCGCTGTTGCCGTATGCATCGTACGAAGTGATTGGCATTGTGCTGATCTTACTTGCCTTGGGTGGAATTCTTATCTTCAAGAAGTTGCTCGAGTTGAGCACAGATGTTCCTGAACGAGCAGATAAGATTGAAGTCTGATCTTCTTGCGCCGTCTTGTCGTTATTGCAAGCGTCTACCAACCGCGCGTGTGCTGCAGTGGAGCTGAGAGGCGTGCAAGAGGCGGCAGGAATGCGTACGGTACATCTCTTCTGCTTTCTTAGCCTGTGATTCTCAAAAATAGTATCGCCGACGTGCTTTCACATCTCGTCAAGCATCTCCTCGATACACTTTATCTTAGGGTCGTTGAAGTAGTTGTAGTTCGAAAAAATGGTGCAGCGAGCGATGTCAGACGAAGCCGCAGCCCACGAGGAAATATTTAAACTGGCTGGCGGCGCCAAAATAATATCTACGCTCTAGCGAAACCACTGCGGGGAGCAGCGTCAAAAAGATACAATGCCGGATCCGTTTGTTCACATCATCGTTGCCGTTTCGCTCCTATGGCTGTTTTGCGACAAGAAGTACCGAAACTATGTCCTACTGCTCTTTCCCCTGGCGGTCTTCCCGGATTTAGATCATCTCCTGCCGCCATTCCATCGTTCGCTCTTACATAACATCTTCATCCTCGTGCCCACTATCAGCCTTGCGTTGTATGCGCACTTTCGGGCAAAGAATGCCGTTTGGTATAACGTGGCACTGAACGCGAGTTTCTTCCTACTTTCACACCTGTTGCTCGACCTGTTCACCGGCGCTGGCGTGCCTCTGTTCTATCCGTTTGTAGCGACGACGGTTGACTTCACGTACGAATTGATCATTGCCCACGGCTCTATGGTACTGATTCCTGAGCCGCCTGCCGCGTTCGTGCAAAGCGAGTTGCTTGGGATCGCGCTGACATCCGTGACGCTCGCTGTGATAGTGTTCGTCAAGAACCGGCTACCCTTCATAAAAGATGTTTTTCTCGCCACTGAAATCTAGGGTTCATTAGCCGCGCGCGCGGCGAGTTCCCGCCAGGTCGCGCTGCACATCGCTGTAAGCGTGAACTGTCGTGTGAGCTACTTAATGCGAAAGCGCTTGGTCACTCGATCGACGCTACTCGATGCGGGCCCGTAAATTTGGAGCGCATTGCCTCTGCGCTGTGTGTGTGGCTGTGGCAATGGCTGTGGAAATGGCTGTGGCAATGGCTGTGGAAATGGCTGTGGCAATGGTAGTGGCTGTGGCAATGTTATGGGCCCCTTCAATCCACTTAATTCTCAAAAACGATGTCGCCAACGCGCTTTCGAGTCTCGTCGAGGAGGTCCTCGATTCGCTTTATCTTGGCGTCGTCGAGGTAGCTATAGTTCGAAAAGATTGTGCCGGTGAGCGATGCCACGCGTTTGCCGACTCCGGGAAGCGAGTTCCACTTAGGTTGTCCGAGGCTTTCTGACATTCGGTCGATTCGCTCACTGTTTTCTTGGAGATACTTTTTGCCCTCATCAGTAAGCGCGTAGACTTTCTTATTCTCTTGTTCGTCTACTTCCACACAACCTTGGTCCTGCAGCAGCTGGAGCGTTGGATAGAGAGAGGCAGGATCTGGCGCGTAGCCGTATTTTTCTTTGATTGTCTTAATAATTCCATAGCCGTTCTGGGGCTGTTCCTGCAGAACCTGCAAAACCAGAAGTCTTAGGTTTCCCTGGTCTCGTCGAGGGTGTCCTAACCACGTTTTGCACATAGATGGCATATGATGCAGCGGGCCGCAGGCGTGATATATTTTGTAGTTGTTCATATTTCCTCCGATATATCTTTAGATATATTATACGACACTTCTCTATTTAACGGTTTCGACTCTGCCAATGCAATAAGAACGGTTATGCGCGCTTTCAAAATGAATCTGAAACGACTCTTCTTCACTTATCGGTTCCAATGGAGTGATTTTATAAAAGCGATTTGTTTGCAAATAAGTGCGATGCGTGACATTCACGGAAAAATAACGGTTTTAACGCATTAACGAACCTCTATTTCAACTCCAATTTCCAAAAGAAGTAAAAAATCGAAACGAAACCGTTAAATCTGATCGAATACTCCTTCATATGCCGGTTTTTAGGCCGCACATTAGCTGGGGCAGGGCGTCGCCCATCTGGCCTACCTCAGCAAACCGTCTTGTTGATTTGGCGAAGCCTTGCTCCGTGCTAATCACTGTGTTTGCCATACTGGCGACATCTAAGTTTATCGAAACAACTCTCGTAAATAAATCTTATATTTGCCCAGCTTACCGCCATAATTTCCAGCAGAAACTCTTAAAACACCTTCAACCTGGCTTGTAGCTTCGATGCCAACTTTCATCGCTTTTTTCACAGCGCCCAACGAGGTTCCATTGATGACAATTTCTGGAACATACTTGACGTCCTTTGGAATAAGTGATTCCTTGTCCAGTTTCTTCTGCAACGACGGGCAGTATCGATGATTGGTTGTGGGCCCTATCAAGGGATATTGTGTTTCAGTTTTTGACCCAGCAGCGCACACATCAAACGGCGTAATAACGCCTTCAACGTCATTTATTGCTTCGAGGGCCTTTTTTCCTGCCTCAAACAACGCCTGTTGAGTCTTACACATGTACCAAAAATTCCCGCCCGAAACCCCACGTGCATAGCCTAAGTAGCGTTCTATCTGAAAGTCTGGCACCATAATGGGCACGATTATCATTTGACGCCCGTAGCGTTTCTCTTCCCACTCATAACCGTCGCCACAGTGTCCAACTCTTTCCAACGTGTCAAATGTGCCTTCTGCCTTTGGAAGTGCATCGAATAGGGCGGTGAAGGGTTTGACAAGAATGTCTTGACGGATTCGGTACGATAACTCTTTCTCAAGTTGTTGCACGGATGTTTCGAATGGCCTTTGCCCGTCGATATTTCCCCAAAACTGCACAATAGCCCCAACACGTCCGTCTGGGGTTTCGTTTTTGGTGAGCCACTTTTCGATGCCGCCCTCTGTTCTGCCTATCACAGCGGCGGGAGTTGCGGTTGCATCCTCGGCTGCTTTTGACAGCGTTTTTTGGTCGTGGGCAGTGATGATTAATCTGCAATATATCCCATCACAAGCCTCAGCAAAAGTGTCCTCAATGACGGCTTTCATCTATGTATCCACAGCGCTCATTTTCCGACTTTTTCTAATATGCTTAACCATCAGCGCAAACCGTAATAAGCTTTAAGCAGAAGAGCGCTCTATTGACGACAGGAACTCACAATGAAGGCTTTAGTGGTGTTTTATTCGCGAACAGGTGCGACCAAACAGGTAGCGGAAGCTCTTGCCCAGACGCTCAACTGCGACAGTGAAGAACTTATTGACACAAAAAAACGCAGCGGGCCTCTGGGCTTTGTGTCAGCTGGGAAGGACGCACGGGCAAAAAAACTCACCACGCTCGCAGACATCAAGCACGACCCCGCGCTAAACGATTTGGTGATACTGGGCACGCCCATCTGGGGGGGCACGTTGTCAAGTGCTATGCGAACCTATATCACCGCTAATAAGTCGAAGTTTAAACAGGTAGCATTTTTTTGCACACAAGGGGGCACCGAAAATCAACAGTTGTTTGATGAGATGGAAGCACTCTGTGAGAGACGTCCGGTAAGCATCCTTGCTCTCTCCGAAAAGGAGGTCAAGAAAGGTACCTATCAAGAAAAGATGCGCCAATATGTGGATGGATTGTAGATGTTATAGCTGCCATGATCTACAATGCATGCACTTAGTGTGCCGTGAAGAGAATTGACTTTTTTACAGTGATGAGTGGGATAGACTACCACCCTAGTCGTCACCAAATCAATCTTATCGAACTCCATCACAACTCTGAGTTAAGGGCCAAAGATATTGATAGCGCAAGCGCTGAGCCACTCGGACTTATCCAATAGTCCACTGTACAAATTACGTTGACTCGCCTAGCTAAGGCAACGATGCTTGCAAGCATCACGAGGTTATTTAGAACGCACCTCGCCTTTGATCCACCCCATTCAGCTTTACTAACATTCGATCAGCTGATGTTTCGGCGCTGAAATCCAATAATTCCCGTGACCATTAATACCAACGCGACTGCGATCAGCAAAATCAATGACGTGGCCGAAAACTCGCTCACAAGAACCTTCGGCACGTGGGTAAACGGCGAGACGTCCTGTATCGACTGGCCTATCTGCAGGAGCTCACCGAGCAATTCGATTACGATGATTCCTAACAACGCACCCCAGCTCAAAAACGTAAGTCTAGGCGTCAGACCGTATAACGCCATCGCAATTCCGGCCATTACGAGTATAGCAGGCAGGTACGCCATTACGGCGGCGAGCACGCGCGGGAGTTCGTACCCCACGTTACCAACGCTCAGCCCGTAGGTCAGGCCAGCAGGAACGCTAAACGCCGCAAGCACAACTGCAGAACCAACTACCGCAAGGAGCACGTAACTGACTGCCCACCGCAACCGGCTAACGGCTGTAGCGAGCACTTGATCGACCCGACCCTCCGTTTCTTCTGACTGCATTTGCAGCGTAGCCATAATGGCGTAAACAGCAGCGATCTGGACCACCATCATTATGCTGACGGTGAAAAAACCATCGCTAACTCCAGAGGCGCCACCAAGACTGGCGAGCAGGTTCATGAGCTGCGGACTGGCAGCCAGCTGCTCAGAGCCCGTTTTTGCGAGATCACCTATTACAGCGCCAAGCACGGCGAAGCCCGCAGCCCACGCGAGCAGTCCGCGGCAATGCAGCCGCCAGACAAGAGATGCAGGACTGTTTAGTCTTGACGATGCCGCAGCTGGGCCGACCCGCGGCCGCAGGAGGCCAGAGCCGACGTCGCGCCAAGAAGACAACGCAAATGCAGTTACTGTCAACACAGTAACCACTACGAAGAAGAGTGCAAAGATCCACCAACGTTCGCCAGCAAATGGCCTGATCTGCTGCATCCACCCGATTGGCGACAACCAAGACAGCCAACCATCCTCCCTCACGTCACCAGCGGCCCGTTCCAAGTAACACAGACCGATAATAGCCCCAGCAATGCCTTTTGCGGTGCCCGCACGCTCAGTGAACTGCACGGCAACCCCCGCTACCGCTGCGAACGTTACCCCAACGGCCGCCAGCGAGAGTCCGAGCGCGACTGACCCGACGACGGGAAGCCCGGAAGCAATCAGTCCGCCTGCAACGAGCGCGGCGATCACCAGGTTGGCGCCAAACGTCACGATCAGGCTCGCCGACAATGCTGCCTGACGGCCCACCACGGTCGAGCCGAGCAGTTCGAACCGCCCGGCCTCCTCCTGTGTGCGGGTGTGGCGAACGACAAAGAGAGCGCTACCGAGTCCGACGAGGACTGCGCTATAAACGCTCCATCGCCAGGCGGTGAGCCCAGCAATAGTAAGAGCGTATATACGGCCGAGCAGCGCTGTCTCAACCGGGACATTTGCCGTTTCAAAGACGAACGCTTCAAGCGATGCAGCCGTGGGGAGGAGTTGTTTGAAAGTGGCCACGGTGGCGACCACAAAGAGGGCCGGCAGCACAACGCAGACCGCCAACAAGAGCCTGTCTCTCAGTAGGATGAGACGGAGCAGCACCCCTGTACCGGCGTATGCGTTCAGGTTCATCTGCTTTCGTCCCCGGCCTGAAACTTATAGTGGCGCAAGAAAAGATCTTCGACGTTCGGGCGCTCGTGAGCGCCCGAACGTCGAACTGGGCCAGATACCGCATGACCCGATTGACCGCATCGGCATCCACGCTGAATTGGGCGTGGGGGCCGTCGACGGTGAGGTTGTGCACGCCCGGCATCCTAGCGAGCCCGGTGATGGATCGACGGGTCTGGACCGATACTGACATGCGCGTTACGTGCCGCAGTTCGGCAAGCGAACCGGTCTCGATGATCTTGCCTTCGTTAATGATGCTGATCCTGTCACAAAGCGCTTCGACTTCAGAAAGGATGTGACTCGACAGGAGCACCGTCGTGCCAACCTGTTTGACTTCTGCGACGCATTCACGGAAGATTGCCTCCATCAAGGGGTCTAAACCTAACGTCGGCTCGTCGAGGATGAGCAGTTCAACATCAGAGACGAGGGCTGCGATCAGGGCAACCTTCTGCTGGTTGCCTTTCGAATAGGTGCGGCACTGCCTAGTCGGATCAAGTTTAAAGCGTTCCACAAGCTCGTCACGCCGCGACTGGTCAAAGCCACCACGGAGCCTTGCCAAGAGGTCAATCACCTCGCCACCGGAAAGGTACGGCCAGAGGTTCACGTCGCCTGGTACGTAAGCCAACCGACGGTGGAGTACCACCGCATCACGCCATGGATCGCCCCCGAGCAGGGTGACCGTTCCGGCGTCCTTTCGAAGCAATCCGAGCAGGATCCGCAGGGTGGTGGTCTTTCCAGCGCCGTTCGGACCGATGTAGCCAAAAACCTCGCCTTGCTCAACCTCTAGGTCAATGCCGTCAAGAGCTACGTGTTTTCCATAACGCTTTGTCAAGTTGTGAATTTCAATGACAGCCAACCTACGCACCTCCGATTGTCTCTTCTGAATCTGGCAGGTTAGTTTGTTTTACGTTACTACGCTGACGTTCTTTTCGCAAATAAAAAGGCATCGAATACGCATAGCTCTTGCGATTCTTGCTGCGACGTACCTTAAAAATCACACTTTAGTCTGAGAAGGGGGATAGTTGTTGTTAAAAAAAGAAGTAGCTTTACGTACCGAAGCACAGGGGCCCTCATCCTTCGATTAGTTTTGAAACGAGTTTGTTTGTCGCGTTCCAACTCCTCGTTGTTGCGACGGTGTTTAGCTTCTTTTCGAACGCAGCGTTGTTCAGTTTTGTCCGAGCATATCCGTTCGGGCAATAGAGATACACTTCGGAGCGAATAAGTGCGAACTTCCCGTCTGCGCCCGGCTTTATGTCAAGCTTTGATGCGACCTTTTCGTCAGGCACGTCTGCTAAGAAAGTGATATACAGTTTGTCATACGCCACATCTGCGCTCTCAACAAACGGATTCGTCTCGATGACCCTCTGTAGTTCTTGCAGCGTCCTGATGATGACGTTAATCGAAAACCCAAGGGTTTCGCTCAACGTATCTTCAATACGCGTGGCCAGTTTAGTCGTTTCATCCCTCGGACAATCGACGATGATGTTGCCACTCTGGCCGTACGTTTTTACGTTTTCAAAACCTAGCGCTTCAAAGGCCTTTCGTAGGTCCGTCATAGTGACGGTCTTACGACCGCCGACGTTGATCCCGCGTAACAAAGCAACGCAACGCATCGCACCGATTCACGCCCTATTAACTTCCGTCTGCGCCGTGGCCGCTACTGCACGTTCATTGCGACTTCTTTTCCGAAACGGATACAATTGTCGATAGCTTCGCTGTTTGGATTCCATTTCTCCATGATTCCGTCATTCAACACCTGGAATCCGCCTTCTTTAAGCCTTTGCGATATGACCTTTATCGCTTCGCCGCTCCATCCATAACACCCGAATGCCGCCGCTTTCTTATTCTGGAATTTCAAGCCCTTCATCTCTTCCAAAATAGCGGCAGCAGCGGAAAGAATCCCCTTATTGACGGTAGGTGACCCGATCAGAATCGCCCTGGATTTGAATATTTCCGTAATCAGATCGTTTTTATCTGATCGGGCAACGTTAAACAGCTTAACGGTGACGTCTGGATCGGCCGCCTCGATTCCGTGTGCGATCGCTTCAGCCATGCGACGCGTTCCATCCCACATGGTGTCATAGGCGATGGTGATCTGGTTTTCAGAATAAGCGTTCGCCCATTCAACGTATTTGTTCACGATCTGCAGTGGATCGTCGCGCCATATCACCCCGTGGCTCGGACAGATCATGTCCACTGGAACGTTCAAAGCGAGCACCTCCTTGATTTTCTTGTCAACCAGCTTGCTAAACGGCGTCAGGATGTTCGCATAATATTTGATGGCCTCCTGATACAGCTCTGCCTGATCCACCAGGTCATTGTACATCAGTTCCGTGGCGATGTGCTGACCGAACGCGTCGTTACTGAAAAGGACGTTATCGCCCGTGAGGTAACACATCATGCTGTCCGGCCAGTGGAGCATCGGGGCTTCAATGAATATGAGCTCCTTCGATCCGAGACTGAGCGTGTCTCCTGTCCTTACCACCCGAAAATTCCAGTCCTGATGATAATGGCCTTTAAGAGACTCTGTCGCTTTGGAGGTGCAGTAGATCGGGACATCGGAGATATGCCGCATCAGTTCCGGCAATGCACCGCTGTGGTCAGATTCCGCGTGATTTGCTATTACAAAGTCAATTTCGTCAAGTGAGATCTCTTTTTTAAGGTTCTCAACGAATTCACCTGAAAATGGCCCCCACACCGTATCGATCAACGCTGTTTTAGTGTCTCCAACCAAGTAGGAATTATAACTTGAGCCACGATGTGTAGAGTACTCCTGCCCGTGAAATGTCCTTAATTCCCAGTCAACCTTCCCAACCCACGAAATATTCTCTTTGATCGCAAATGCCATGTCCTTCTCCTCTTCTCACATCAATAGATCGCGACGCGTACAAGCTGCGTATACCGATCTTTTTATCCGCTCTTATTTATAACGCTCCGCGTCTTCTCATCTTCGTCCGGTGTAAAAAATGTTTGATCGGCCGATGCTGGACGCTAGAAGCCCTCGTTTTTTCAAAGCACGGCTGATACGCACAGCAGCTCGTGTTGCGCTCTTTCGTTCAACTGAATAACGCACGGCAACGTGCGTAGCTGTGTCTTCGCGCTAGCTCTTCCCCCAGTCGGGTTGCTTCATGGCCCACGGGACCCAGATCGCCGTCCCTAATATCGCGACAACTGCAAGGGAGAGGAAGAAAATCCCTATGTTTTGCCAGATGCTATAACCGCTGGCATATAAAAACAGCCATCCCCCCAAAAAGAGGAGCCCTGCAAATCCGACACCGATTCCAGCAAACATGATCAGTGGGCCCGGTTGTGCTTTTTCCAAGTAAACACACTCATTCCTATCAAGCGATAGATACCGATTACTTTCATTATCGTGTTTTTACTGACGTGCATTCTATTGTTGACCCTCTGTCGACTTCTAAAGCAACGCTAAGAAAATGGCTATGCGAATCACAACGATTAAGTTCGCAATGTGGACCACATACGTACTATTATTCTAAAACATAGCCTAAAGAAGGTTTTTGCAGCGTTTAGCTTAAGACTCGATCGCAAAGGAAGAAAACTTGTGAGAATCCGAAAAGTGAGCTCCGCAGGGGAAATGCAACGATTGATTGACGAGATGGTCACGGCAGGCTATGGTGTGAAAGGTCGAGGCGCTAACACCGCCTTACTTAAAAAGAAGACGTGGGGAAATGCCGGGGTCATTATCGTGCTACTGATTGTAGCATTTGTTCTTGCTAAATTCACGCTTGGACTCAGCTTCTTGTTACCGATCGCTTACGTCGTTTTAAAGCATCAAACGGCGGATACCGTAGAGGTGACGATCGATGCCTCCATGGATGAGGCTGGACCTTCAGCACATCCTCAGTCTGACGTTCCACCACCCGAAGCGCAGCCGTTGATGATTATGCCTCCGCAACACGTTCAACGGCCCACAACGCACGCTCGTGGCACGAGTGAGCATTACAGTTCAGGCGGTTTAACCCCTTCAGAACCATTATCATCCCCGGATGCGCAGCGCGTCACGTCTTCTTATGCGGATTCCACACACACAAAGGACAGAAGTGTGCAGCGGTCTCACTTTAACCAGATTGACCTTCTGATACTGCTCGTGTCTTTGCTCTGGGGGATGATAGCTGGTGTCGTTGTGACGCTCCCGTTGGAGGTCGTGTTAACACTGCCCGATGGGGCGGTCGCATTTATTGAAGAGCCTGCCAAGCTTCTTCCACTAATTGTTGTGGCGCTATGATACCCCTACCTTCTGTATTCAAAAAAGAAGTGTGCCGTATTTGGGGCGGTCGCCGGTTTGGGGTTTGGTGCTGTAGAGAACTTATGGTATTTCGTGCACGTTCCCAAACATCTTTTCGTTATGGTTGTTGTCGGAAGAACGGTCTTCCTTCCTACCCACCTTATCTATTCTGCCATTGCTGCGCTGGGTTTGATGTATATTGCCAGCCGTCGCCAGTACTATTACGCAGTGTTGCTCTTCGCACTTGCGATCCTCTTTCATTTTGTGTGGAATTCCGTCACTCCGGCCGTGGGGATTTATATTATATTGTACGCGTTGATGATCGTCCTATTCGTTTTGATTTATCGAATCGTGCCAGATCGCGTTTTAGAACCGAACGCTCCCCCTAACACGCTCGATGTGCTGTTTCATCGTGATATAGGTAAATAATAAGGCCTTCCGAAACGAAAGAGTGGCCATTCAAGCAACTATTTAAGTATAGTCAACGAACCTTGGCGACTAGGTGAAAATCGTGGTTAAGATACCTAATGAAGTAGTAGAGGCGATAAACAACCAGAAGAACCCGAAGATCCTCGCAACCGTTGGCCCGGACGGCGCCCCTCACGCGATCCAGGCGGGCACCATTGGGGCACCATCAAACGAGATGATGATTGCTGGCGCCGTTTTGATGAAGAGGACCGGGAAGAATCTCGAAGCGATGAAAAAGAATGGCAAAACCGCTTCGTTTCTGGTCCTTGATGGTCCGAAATCCTACGAGGTCAGATGTACGGTGGGAGACTACGTCACCTCTGGTCCGATGTTTGACGCGATGTCCGAGAAGCTCAAACAGATGGGAATGGCCCTCAAGGGCGTCTGGACCTTCACACCGGTTGAGGTTTGGAACCAGAGCGCCTCCATGGAGGCCGGGACGAAGATGGCTTAGATTACGATCCCGAAGGACTTTACTCTCGAAGAGTACCTCTTATGAGGTGGGCGCCGCATCAAGGATTGAAAAGGATATGGATACGTCTCCAAGTTAGAACTGGCTACGCTGTTGCAGGTGATGTCAAGCGATAACCACATACACCTACCCGTCGATAGCAAGTTTTCAAACGCCATAAGAGACGAGGCTCGACGATTCGAGTTAAAGATCACAGACGGCGGTCAGCTGACCTTTGGAGCTGAGAGGACTTCTAACGATGACCTATCTTGGCGCTGTGTTATGTCTTATAGTACGGTAAGCGATCATTTGCGGACCGGCGTCGAATCCGTTGGTTTTCGGTCCGCGGCTTTTGGGTAAAAAAATAGGAATAGTTAAATCACTATTTGCCTTTTTAAGAGCGTCTTGTAAAAGAGGATGTCAAAATGAAACGTACGCAACTCATCGCGCTACTTCTCGTCGTAATTATGGTCGTCGCCACGATTCCGGCAATAGCTGCAACGGGGGTTCAGGCTACACAGACGCCCATCGTGACCGCAGCAAAGACTCCGAAACGCGTGATGTTCCGCGATGATGATGTTACACCTTGGTCGCTGGGCGCGCTCAGAGCGGTGAACCAAGTGCACATTGACGAGGGTGTGCCCGTGACACTCGGCGTGATTCCGGCTCGATCAGTTGGAGTGCAAAGCTCCTACAATCCCTACGGGCCTACCAACAGCTCATCCGACACGTTCGTCGAATACATGCGGTCTCTCGTGGCGAGCGGCCAAGTCGAGCTGCCTACCGTGAACTCATACGAGACGTTTGCCGAATACATGCGGTCTCTTTCGTCGAGCGGCCTGTTCGAGCTCGCACAACACGGGTATGATCATTCCGACAACAGCAATCTGTATGGTATTTCGGTACCCAGTGAGTTTCGAGGTATGCCGTACTATAAACAATACAGTCTCATAGAGCAGGGGCGCAACTTAATGCAGAATGCGTTCGGAGCTGCGCCGACGACCTTTATCGCGCCGTATAACACTGGGGACGAAAATACCTTGAAGGTGCTCTCCAAGCTCGGTTTTACCGTTTACAGCTCCTACTCGGGTGAGTTTGGATCGACAAGTGCAGGAGGGCTCACGCACAGGTCTGAACGCCTGGCCATTGGCGAAGACGCAACATACGCGTCCTTAGTAAGTTACACTGAACCTTTGCTCAAAGATACAGGTGTCACTGACATTGTTATCACATACCACAACTGGCGATTCGAAGCGGATAGCACGACACACGCTGTCGACACCACTAAGGTAGAGATGTTGAGACAGTATATACAGTATTTAAAGACAAATAACGTCGAATTTACTACGTTAAACGGCGCTGGCAGCACAACATCCACCACTGCCCTCACTCCGACCACCACCGCTCCCGCCGT
>CAYHCZ010000034.1:0-14321 GCA_964355295.1 uncultured Methanomicrobia archaeon | reverse complement strand
AGGAAGGTTTTGGCGCCCGCGCTATCATGTATGATACTTACGAAGTGGACGTGGCGAAAGGTGCATCACTTAGATCTCCCCTAGACCTAGCACGATGAAAAAAAAGTTGCGTTACAATTGTGTGTCCAAACGTGCATGCATAACAAGAAATTGTTAACGAGAAAACCTCCACTTCATAATCGCCTAGCTACAAATGGTGTAGCGTCGTGCGTCGAAAGACTTGTATCGTAAAGGGAGAGCTATCCTTCTTTAGTTTCGAGAGAGAGCACATTGAGATATAACAGTAAATATCTTTAACAATCGAAAGAATAACAGCGTGCTGGGGAATAGTCTTGCGTCTCCGTGAAACCATGCGGGTCTCAGTAACTCCTGCTGTAAAGGTTCCGACTGTTTTCAACTTGGCTTGGTATGAACTCCTTGTCTTGCTCCTTATCCTCGCAGGTGAGGGCTTGCTCTTTGCAGGTTACAGCGTGCTTAACATCGGAGTGCAAGCGGTCAATATCATCGCGGTTGCCGTTATCGTGGTGGCGCGATACGGCGATCGAGTGCAGCTCGTCGAAGCGCTTGCTTTGATATCGGTGTTTTATGCCGTTAGCTTCTTGCTCGGACGCGTGTCGATTATCTACTCGATCGTCATCGTATTGGTGATGTTTTTACCCCTCATCTTCGTCATCCCCACGTTGCCATTATACTTTTGGGTGATGTCTTATGGCGTATTGTTCATCCCGATCATCGCGATAGTTGCGCACAGAAAGCTGAGCAACTACGACCTTGGGCTGATGGGAGGTCTCCGATTGACCTACCTCATTCCGGTTGGAGTCCTCATTGGCGCGGGCATTGGGCTTATCGAGTACGCCATTCTTGCGCCTCAGGCACTTATTCTAAATATGTCCCCCTCACAGATCATCGGGGTGAGCATCGTTATGATCTTCTTTGTGGCGCTAGTCGAAGAGCTGCTCTTTCGTGTGCTGCTGCAGCCGCAGTTCATTGAGCGAAGCGGTGTTGTTGCGGGAATCCTTATCACGAGCGTGCTCTTCGGCTTTTGGCATGCTTACTATGCCAACGTCTACGAACTCCTCTTCACGACCGGAGCCGGCGTCATCTTTGGCGTCGCATTTTACAAAACAAAAAACCTGCCATTTGTCGTGACTATGCATGCGGTGGACGACATACTCCTGTTTGGAGTGCTCCCGTTTTTGCCACTAGCCCCACTACATTGAGTCCTCATCGCTAGTTATGTGCTGTTGCAAGTGCGGAGAAGTCGCAAAAGCACGACGATGAGGGACGCATCTCCTTGTTAACACACCTCATAGATGATCTAAAAATCTTAATAGATGTGCAGAAACTCACGGCGAGGCTCAACAGTCTTTAGGAAGTCCCGCTTGTGAAACAGTAATCCCTGCGGGCTAGTTTCGACAAACTGGTCCCACCGCTTTTTATCTTCAAGTAACTCAACAACCATTTTGCGCCATCCGCATTACGCCGTTTTTCATCCAAGCGTTTCTGGAGCAATATCATAACATTATTTCATAAAGACCCGCCGATTTGGCGTAAAACGGAGAGCATGAAACACAATTATGTCACAAGGGCGTCAGACCTTTGTACGTTCAACAGCACATAAATGAACACCGCAATAATGCATCTAACGCTAGCTTCTTAAAGCTCTCAGCTTTTTTTTTGCAAAAAAGACGGTTTTCTTCCGCAGCGTGTCGGATTTTCCGACATAGCAAAACGGTTCTAGTACTGGATCAAACTTCGCTTTGTATCGAGACAGACGTTCGTCCAGTGCGCCCAAATCCAGCTTCTTAAAGCCCTCTGATTTTGCCCGCTTGATGAATTCCCATACAAGATAGTCATTCACACTCAGGTCCCTGCGTGGATTGACCAAGCCGATCCAAATTGCATATCGCTCCTTTTGCATAACACAGCACGCGGCTGCGGTCGCGAGTTTTTCGTTAATGGTAAGGTTGTAAACGGTCACGTCCTGGGGGAACGCAGCCACAAGCTCCTTGAGATAACTGTCGCTGAGCAGGGGCACTTCTATCCCGAGTTCGGGGAATCTCGGTCGCCAGATGTCAAGCAACGCGCTTACGTCATTCGTTTGGTGTATTTCGGGTGAATATTCTTTTACACGCCGGATCTCCCACCTGCAGCCCTTAGAGAATGAGGTCCAGATCTCGTCGAGGGATTTTTCCAAGTCGATAGCGTACGTGAACCCCAAGTTCACCGAATACTTCTTCCAAATGAAGAAGCGCACGTCAAGGAAATTTGGGACGGTCGCAAACCATACGAGATTCGGGGCAATCCTATCAATTTCCCTACAAAGCTCGTCCGTCACTTGGTTTAAAATTTTTTCCTTACCATTTGCTTTGAGTGTTTGTAGGCTAGGATCAAAAACGGGACCTAGATAGGGAATTTGAGCTCGCGGTGGGGGTGAGAGCATGAAGGTCATTACCCTATGCCGCACAACAAAAAACGGGAATATACATCTCAACTCTTCTCCCGAGTATACGCAGTAAGGCACAAACCGGTACCTCGAATGTCGCTCAACAGTCTTGAGGAAGTCCCACTTATGAAACAGTAACCCCTGCGGGCTAGTTTCGACAAACTGGTCCCACCGCTTTTTATCTTCAAGTAACTCAACAACCATTTTTACTCCACCATGTGGGGGCTGCCCGCTTTCTTTACAATTGCTTCGATCTGAGATCTCGCAAGCGAAGAGTTTTCACTTGTTTCAAGTTGCTTAACTTTTTTTGGGTTTCTTAGGCTCCACGTTAGCCCCTACGCCGCCGATTCCACACTCGCAGGTCGCCCTCGGGAACTGCTCGATTCACGTTAAGCACGTCAACGGAGGATTTGCTTGACTTGCAGCATTGAGCCTGCCAGCTTTGGGACAATCTTGGCCAGCGCGTCGCTTTTTGAGACATAGCAAAACGGTTCTAGTACTGGATCAAACTTCGATTTGAATCTAGCAGGACCAGGTTCGCCCAAATCCAGCTTCTTAAAGCCCTCTGATTTTGCCCGCTTGACGACTTCCCATACGAGATACTCGGTCACACCTCGAACCTTGCTTGGATTGACCAAGCCGATCCAAATTGCATATCGCTCCTTTTGCATAACACAGCACGCGGCTGCGGTCGCGAGTTTTTCGTTAATGGTAAGGTTGTAAACGGTCACGTCCTGGGGGAACGCAGCCACAAGCTCCTTGAGATAACTGTCGCTGAGCAGGGGCACTTCTATCCCGAGTTCGGGGAATCTCGGTCGCCAGATGTCAAGCAACGCGCTTACGTCATTCGTTTGGTGTATCTCGGGTGAATGCGCGCTAAATTGTGTGGTATACTGCCTGCAGTGCCTCGTGAATGAGGCCCAGATCTCGTCGAGGGATTTTTCCAAGTCGATAGTGTACGTGAACCCCAAGTTCGCCGAGAAGTTCTTCCAAATGAAGGAGCGTACGTCAAGGAAATTTGGGACGGTCGCAAACCATACGAGATTCGGGGCAATCCTATCAATTTCCCTACAAAGCTCGTCCGTCACTTGGTTTAAAATTTTTTCCTTACCATTTGCTTTGAGTGTTTGTAGGCTAGGATCAAAAACGGGACCTAGATAGGGAATTTGAGCTCGCGGTGGGGGTGAGAGCATGAAGGTCATTACCCTATGCCGCACAACAAAAAACGGGAATATACATCTCAACTCTTCTCCCGAGTATACGCAGTAAGGCACAAACCGGTACCTCGAATGTCGCTCAACAGTCTTGAGGAAGTCCCACTTATGAAACAGTAACCCCTGCGGGCTAGTTTCGACAAACTGGTCCCACCGCTTTTTATCTTCAAGTAACTCAACAGTCATTCTTACCCCAAACACATTTCGCGGTTTGTCATCAAAGCGGTTAACGAGCTTAAGCCACCCTAACGTAATTTGAGTCTATCAGCTCTCATAGGTGAGCACGCGGTAATGCACCTAGGACCAGCTTTTTAGCCCGCCTTAGCTTTTCAGTCCAGGGCATAGTCCAAGCCAGCTTTTTGTTTGCAAAGAAGACGGCCTTGCCCAGCGTGTCGATTCTCTCGACATAGCAAATCGGTTCTAGTACTGGATCAAACTTCACTTTGTACTGAGAAATACGCGCATCACTTTCGCCCAAATCCAGCTTTTTAAAGCCCTCTGATTTTGCCCGCTTGACGACTTCCCATATAAGATAGTCATTCACACTCAGGTCCCTGCGTGCATTAACGCCGCCGATCCAAATTGCATATCGCTCCTTTTGCATAACACAGCACGCGGCTGCGGTCGCGAGTTTTTCGTTAATGGTAAGGTTGTAAACGGTCACGTCCTGGGGGAACGCAGCCACAAGCTCCTTGAGATAACTGTCGCTGAGCAGGGGCACTTCTATCCCGAGTTCGGGGAATCTCGGTCGCCAGATGTCAAGCAACGCGCTTACGTCATTCGTTTGGTGTATCTCGGGTGAATGCGCGCTCACATACTTGATTCCCTTCCTGCAATGTTTAGTGAATGATGCACAGATCTCTTCGAGGGATCTTTCCAAGTCGATGGAGTACGTGAAGCTCAAGTGCTCCGAATACTTCTTCCAAATGAAGAAGCGCACGTCAATGAAATTTGGGACGGTCGTAATCAAGACGATATTCGGAGCGATCGTATCAATTTCCCTGCACAGCTCGTCCGTCACTTGGTTTAAAATTTTTTCCCTGGCACTTGCCTTGAGTGCTTGCACGCTAGGATCAAAAGCGGGACCTAAATACCAAATTTGTGTACCTAACCGGAGGGGCGGGGGGGAGCATAAATAAGTCAGTCCGCGGTCTCGCGCAATAAAAAACGGGAATATACATCTCAGCTGTTCTCCCGAATAGACGCAATAGGGTAAGAACCGGTACTTCGAATGTCGCTCAACAGTCTTGAGGAAGTCCCACTTATGAAACAGTAACCCCTGCGGGCTAGTTTCGACAAACTGGTCCCACCGCTTTTTATCTTCAAGTAACTCAACAGTCATTCTTACGGGCACGCACGTATTTCGCCGTTTTAGCTCCAACCATTGTTTTCGGAGCAGTATCGATACTTCATTTCATAAAGACCTACTCATTTAGGTTAAGATTGAAGGTAAAAGAGGAATTTGTCGCAAGAGCGTTAGAATACCCTTATCATGTTAAGTCCTAACTGAGTCTTTGCAATCTTTCCCACCAGCGCCAAACACTTCGGGGCGCACGAAAGCGCTCAATGAAAGCGTCCGGCTCCATTGACTCGCACGAGTTTCGTTTGCTTTATTATGCAGAGCACGCTTGCTAGTTGCGAGATACGTAGCGTGATGTCCAACTGCACGGATGTGCGATCTGGGAACTCAGGATAGGCTTTTTTTGGGGATTATCCGACTCACGCACAAATTAACAAGGGGTCTCGACGGGAGGCGAATACGACATTCGTCAAAGTGAGCGCCGTAAACAGCGACCGCAAAAAATTGATTATGCCCGCTTATCCAGCTCGAATCCACTATTTGGCAACATTGTCCGCAAAAGCCATCCCAAGCTACTTAAGCAAAGCAAGCGACGGTTATACTCTTATTTGAATGCGCCTAACTCACTTTTGCAACAAGTATGTGCGTTTCCACTTGCATTGCTTCCAAAAACTTATTGCGCATAACTGATCACGTTAAGTTGCCTTTGAAAAGACCAACGAACCCAAGGTACCTTGCATTTATCTTATCATTTTTCGCATTCTCGTTGTATCCCTGTGAATAAATGAAGCTCGAGACCCGCATCAACCTGAAAAAAGTAGGCATAAATCGATTGCTAGCCACGGTGCTTTCGCTTCAAATCGCATTGTGGATAGTAATGGGACTAAACGTTTTAGGAGTCTCGATCCCGATTCTTCAGCCGCTTATAGGCCTTGTGTATCTCACTTTCGTCCCTGGGACTCTTATATTAGCAGCCCTCAGACTGCGTAACCTGGGTATCGTTGAAGCTGTATTGTATGCGGTGGGGCTGAGCATCACAGTCGTGATGTCGATCGGGCTTGTAGATACCATCGTCTTCAACGCAATCAACGTGATTAAACCGTTCTCTAGTATTGCTGTCACTAGCTCGGTAAGCTTTGTAGTACTGGTATTGTGTGCTATTGCCTACTTCAGAAACAGAACAACGGGTCACGTCCGTTACCCCCCCGGTTTCGGTAAAGATCTAAACCCGATACCTCTTTTCAACACCGAGATATCGGTCCCGTTGACTCCAACGTTATTTTTAGTGATAATACCTTTTATCACAGTTTTTAGCACCTACCTTGTCAATACTTACAACGTACCCGTGGGACAGTTTGCGCTTTACTTGATACTTGGTGCCGTTGTCCTTTTAATCGCGTTCGATACGTTCATTCCGTCGAAACTATATCCCTTAGCAGTTTTTGTGATAGCCCTATCGCTCCTGTTTCAGCAGACACTTATCTCAGCGTTTCTAACTGGGTGGGACATTCTGTCTGAGTGGAGCTTAGCTAACTCCGTTTTGAGTGCGGGTCTCTGGAATCCCAATGTGCTCAATCACTATGATGGTATGTTAAGCGTTGTTGCAGTTGCGCCTATTTACTCCATCATCTCAAGCCTCGACCTCATTTGGGTTTTCAAGATCGTATATCCCGCGATATTTGCCCTGGTCCCGCTCGGCTTATTCCAAATATTTCGCAGACAGGTGGATGAGAAAATAGCGTTCCTGTCGAGTTTCTTTTTCACGGCGAGCGTGAGCTTTTTCGTCGAAATGACTCAATTGGGAAGACAGGAAATAGCCGAGTTTTTCTTTGTTTTATTGATTTTGCTGCTCGTAAGCAAAGAAATGAACAAAACGATCCAATCAGCGCTTTTTGTAGTATTCAGCCTATCACTGGTGGTATCCCATTACGGCTTGACGTACATAGCCCTATTTTTCTTTTTTGTGATGTGGCTCGTATTAACCGTGGCACCCGTCGATGGATCAAAACCGACGATGTCATTCTTACGAATTAAGAGAGGGATCCGCAAGGACAATCAGACCTTCGCTCCATCACCTGAATCATCCCCGAGAAGCGCCGTTACGATTCTCTCCATCTTGATCCTTTTTATTGCGTCATTTGCCTGGTACGCTTTCACTGCGGGAGAGCAAATCCTTACAATTGTCTCCTCACTCGGTAGCCAAGTTGCAGGCTCAATAGGAGATATGTTCAACCCTACGTATAGCCAAGCCGTAAACACCGTGGTCCAACAGGCGCATGCACCGCAAGGCTCCATCCTTCATCAGGTAGCATCCGCAGCTGCCGCGTCTTTTTACTACCTAAACCAGTTCCTTATCCTAACGGGCGTCTGCGTAGTAATTTTTCTGAGAAAGCACCGCTTCCAGTTTCAACTCCCCTATATAGTCATCTCGACTGTCGCGTTAGGATTCCTGATCGTAGCGATAGTTGTTCCTTATCTCAGCGCCTCCTTAAACTGGTCTCGGGTGTTCCAAATTGCGTTGATCTTATTAGTACCATTCCTCGCCGTAGGTTTCATCAAAATCGGTGAGGGTGGCAGCGCGACAATTAGTAGAGTTAAAGGTACGCTCGGGTTTGGCAACTCAGCGCAGGTGAATCGCTCACGTTTGACAAGGTTGCTCGCCTTATACTTAGTGGTCTATTTGTTTTTTTCGACCAGCTTTGTTTTGGCCCTTGCAGAGGGTAGGCAGACGATAGCGCTGAACAATAACATTGATGATATGCAGTTCAATCACCAGGAGATCGTCGGAGTCACGTGGCTGGCCAATAACAGCGGCAGCATCCCCCTCTCCGGCAAATACGTCACCATATACCACTACTTCAACGGCGTCCGCTACAACGACACCAAAGAAACCACCAACGCCACCGGTCAGATTACCCTCACCCAGCACTTGACCTCCGCCGGTCAAAACGCCTACTATGCTGCCTTCGCCGGCGACGCAGCCTACTACCCCTTAACGAGCGGCAGCATCAACGTCACTGTCGGCAGCAGCGACGTCACCAGCCAAACAACAGGCCAAGCCACCACAAATAGCGCACTTACCACATATGAAGGGAGCGTTGTTCAAACCATCACCCTCGCCGCGTCCACTAGAACCCCTGCAATCGGCCAGCCCGTCACCTTCACCGCCACTCTCACAGGTACACAGGTCGCATACGGAGATGTGTACAGATCAAATTTAATTCGCGCTCTCTATCAACCAGCAAGAGGGCTGATGCTACAAAACACATCAGCTGGTGGTAGTTTCATCTTCCTCGGCACTTACAACATTGAACGCAATCAGGCTGAAATACTCTATAATACAGGCGTAAATTACCAGTTTGTCTATACAAATGTCATACCGCTTGTTAGTAACAAAAGTCTGATCTACTCTAACGGAGGTGCTATGGTGTATTCGTGAGAGAAGACATTCTGCCACACAACAATGACAGTCTCGGTGTCTAACAGACAAGTACTAACTCGCTCTTCAGATTCCTGCTTTATTGATCTAACGTGAATTCCCTCAGTATCGAGACGATGTGAAGATGAGGCATGGTTAACTCTTTACTACGAGCGTGTTGCCCGAGGCTAAACGATACAGCAGAAACCTTAGTATCTCGAGCTGTTTGTTTAGTAAGACAGCTCCTAAAGATTTGTTAACCGCTATGGCAATCTCTCACAGCTCAACGTAATATCGCAATAATAACGTCACCCTGTTGCAAACAAGCTCAATTCACGCGTTTCGTGTGTTATTGCGAAGCTACGGATAGCTCAGCGGCTCGTGCTCAAGTGCGCATTTAAGACGGCGACGGATGTACCGTGCGTCATGCGCTCATAACGCCTAACCACCTTATTATTACGAAGGCGGTGTTCCCGACACGAGGGTGGAGGCCCCACTGCAATGGGCTGTGACGAAGATTCAGAAATCTGATTTAGTGGCGACTTGTGTGCAAAGAGGTGCTAAAGATAGTAGAATACCTTTTTTTGAGACTTGAGCTGCTCTACGTAGTATCGCGAGAGTCTAGGCAATAATGAATGATTAAGCTCGAGCCAGATCACAATTCGCAAGATTGGCTGGATTTAGTCTGTTTGAATACCTGCTGAGCTAAGTTTTTTGTCAAACTAATAATCACTCTTACGCAGAGTGAAGGACCATCCACTCACGACAGCTGAAGGCAATACGTCTGCGAGAGCAAAATCAATCCTGCAGAGAAGGGCCGACTTTCGAATCACATGGTGAAAAGGTATTATGCACGAAACAAAATCTGAAGATCTGCTGTCAATAATTTTGAAGCCAGTTGTTTCGAATAACCGGCATAAGCTTTTTTTGTGAAGAATTGAACGTGTTGATTCCCTTCACCACCAATGTTAACGGACTGGACATTCGCTGCTCGAGACAAACGGTACTTAAGAAACATGCAAAGGCGTGCTATATGCTTATTTTTTTGAATTAGGCCCCACAGCTTGTTTGATACGTCAAAAGGCCCATAGCCATTTGGAACCGTGACGATCAATATACCATCTTGCTTCAAAACAGCGTGAGCTGCAAACAGGATCGATATGGGCTCATACGCGTGCTCCAGAACCTCTGAGCAAATGACTGCATCAAACGATCGACCAAGGCGTTGAACGTCGCTAGCATTTCCGAGCTGAAAATTGCAGTTTCTTAGACGGTATTTGCTCTTCAGGGATGTTGCATATCGTATGCAATCCTCGCTCGGATCAATCCCTAACACGTCATGTCCGAAACTTGCGAGAACGGTTGAGACATTGCCGTTTCCACATCCAAGATCCAAGAGGTGCGTGGAGGCCCCCACACTTAACTTCTGGATGCTTTCCACGATGTAGTCTAACTTCTTGAATTCGGAAGATGAAAATGAATATTCGCTGTATGCTTTGTAACGTTCGTAATCCGCTTTCTTCAAGTTCATTCAGACATTCTCTTCGCTTTAAGTTCCTCTTTCGAGGAACGCCTTAACGAAGAACATCGACTCGTTCGATCACATTAGTGAGCTTTGTGTTGTTAGCTGTTGCACTATAATAGGTTTCAATCGTACGCCGAGCTTCTTTCCCAACTCTCTCCATAAGGTCTACGTCAAATAGGGATTCATTGACTTTGGCTACCAGCTTAGCTTCATCGCAGATGAAGATGTCCTTCTCGGACTTGACTTGGTCTAAGCCGATTGCGCCCACCGGTGTTGTAAAAACTGGTACCGAACACGCCATTGGTTCTAGAATTTTGTTTAGCGGTCCAAATGTAGGGAGGTCCATAGGCACTAAAACAGCATCCAAGAGCGTTAATTGGTTTATATAATCTTCGACATCGTTGAGATAACCGGTGTAGGATATTCGCTCATTTTTGATTCTATAGCTGCATTCACCGATGATGATGACCTTGATGCGCTCATCAAACTTGCCTATGTTATTATATATAAAATCTAGAAAATAGTTATTCCTCCTCCCTTTGATGAAGGGCCCAATTACCCCAACAAATCTTTGTTCTTCGCGGTCTCTTTTGCGTTGATTAGAGCTTTCTTGAGGCTTAAATTTTTTTTCGTCTACAAAAACGGGGATTAAGAAGATGCGCTTGCTAAACCTTTGGCAGTAGGTAAAAATGTCTGAGGACAGCACAATTACGCAATCGGCGTGTTTGAGGGCGAACTCCTCGCGCCACTTGCAGGTCGCAATCCTGATTTTATCTATCCGACCCGGGTTCGGCAAGCCGCATTCCTTTTCGAACAATTGAATCCCATGCGCTTCAAACACTATCTTGTAATTGTACAACTTTGCTAGTGTGAAGTAGGTAAGAAAGCCCCAAAAATCGTTTGAACAATAAATAAGATCGAATCGACTCTTTAAAACAACGGGTATCAGTTGAAAGTTGTAAAGCTTTGATGGCCTGATTATCTCTACATTTTCGGATTTGCTGTCGTGCTTCCCCCTTATGATTAGTCTGCAATCGTACTTTTTCTGCAGCAATTCAAAGACACGTTTTGCTCGCACGCTAGTTCCATCATTGGATGTGATGTCGCTCATCGAAGTAATAGCAATTTTCATTCTTGCCTCAATTTGGCGTGGAATATGTGTATTCCGAGCAGTTAGATTTAAAGAGTGGAACTAGTCCGCCTGTTTTGTTTGCGTGTTGCAGTATTTCGTCCTTCCAATGAACTACTTTATTCTGTACGATGAAGTGTCGACAAAGCTGGCGTACCAAAAAGCTACGGACAGCGGCGATTGCTTTGTGCTCGCAATTTTAGCATTCTGACTACTTACCTTTCCGGGTGGAATCTCCCCCATTTCAGCCCTATGCTAATCCTTTGACGCGAAGTCAATGCATTGCTAACTAACCGCGAGCTCTAAGATTCTACGCCAGCGCTCTACTGCCTTAGTGTACGTGAATTTTCGCTCGATTACGTTGTGGGCATTTGCAACAATTCTATCTATATCGGGGTGAGATATCGCCCTTGTTATATTCTCAGCGATCACTGCGGGGGTGTGATCCTCCATGATGAAGCCCGTTTCTTCATCCCTGATCACGTCTACAACGCCCCCTTTTGCTTTAGTCAGAACTGGAGTACCGCACGCCATTGCCTCCAATACGATAGTCGATAAACCCTCGGGGTGATACGTCGGCAGTACAAGTAATCGAAGTGCGTTTAAGTAGCTTGGCAACTCCTCTTCTGCGATCCACCCCGTGACTTCTAAACCGACGCCATATTTTTCAAGGAGGTCCTTCTTTTTTTCGTCAACAAAATGCGACAAGTCTCCCGATCCAACAATAAGGAACTGCACGTTATTGTGAGACGTGGAAACGAGCGGAATTGCTTCTATAAACTCAGCGACTCCCTTTGTTTTGACCAGCCGACCAATAAAACCGATTACTAGTTCGCGTTCTTTCATACTCTTGTAGATTTTGTAAAATGACGTATCGACAAACCGAGCTCCTTCTGGAAGGAGTTTGCTCTGATATTTTGCTAGCTTTAAATCTTCGATCAGCGCAGAAGTCTCTGGCGAGATTCCGTCAAAGAGCTTAAAGAGAAGAGGGTCTTGCAAGCTATATATTCTCGTGAGCAAATTATTGCTCGTGCTTCTGGTGATAATATCTATCGTTCTTTTCCCCAAAAGCTTCGAAGTAATTACCGGTATGAGATAAAACGGATTTGCCAGATAGAAAACAACGATATCTACTTCACTACGGATTTTTATAAGTTCCACACTACTTTTTACCTGCGCAAGAATACATTCGAAGATCCATAAAAGTCCAGAATAGAGTGTCGGTTTTTTTTCGGCCACATAATGTACACCTACACCAAGATCGCGAAGTTCGACGCTTTCAGATACTACGTTGATCCTGTCCGTGTATCCGTCTATCACCACAATTTTTTTGCAAAGAGGGTCAAGAATTTTGAGCAATTCCGACAAGAATTTGTAGGGCGCTTTAGCTTGCCAGGGGAAGGAAACCAGAGCAACTTTGTATTTTGGGTCATTTTCCAAAGATGCTTCTGCCATCAAAGTCATAGCGTCTCCAGTCGATATCCAGTAGATCTAAAATGGTCGGAGTGACATCCATCAGATTCATGTCCTTCTTGCTGACACTTCTCTTTGCATTAGATACTAAGAAAACCGCGTGATGTTGTTTGTGGTAACCGGGTGCAATATTATGCGTAATGCTCCTACCAAACATAGGTGCTGGAACATTCGTCCCTGCGCAATAATTAGAGCTGAGTTCAAACACGATATCCGGATAACGCTTCATGTAATCACCTTGATAGAGCTCCTCACGCTTCGCGGCCCACTTTGCAACACTTCGACCCGTTTTAGGGTCCGTAATTTTGAGCAACGCGTCTATGATCGAGTCGCGCAATCGTTCATAATCGCCGTCTTCAATGTTGTCCCCCTTGATGAGGATACCCCCATATGGATAGTTCTTGATTCCTGATTGGTCAGTCATGTAAGCGATAGTGTCTTCCCAGTCGATGGGATTTTGACTGAGTATCCAGTCTTTGGCTTGCGGGAAGACACGCAACGCCTTAACTGCGTGATTGCCAAGCTCGTATTTATTTACCGCTGTTACGACGGACCGTTTTAATCGCGTTATAGGCGAGAATGCACGTGGTGCACTCGCCTTGCCGTTTCGCACAGACAGCATGCCGATTCGCCGAAGCCATTCGTTGATGTTCACCAAATTGACGGGACGACTGCCTATCCCATGGTCGCTGACCACAATCGTAGTAGTGTCCGAACCGCTCACGGCCACAAACTTTGCGATGATCTCGTCGTAAATCCGATAAAAATCTGGAATTACATCTTTGTAAGCGTTGTTTTCCGAATATTCTGGATCGTTCTCATCGTAATAATTCCAATAAGAATACTGAATTACGTCAAGCTCTCCAAACGACACGAAGAACAAGTCCCACGCGCGTTCCTTCAGCAGAGTCATCACGAACTCCGTTTCACGCTTAATCTGCTGCTTGGCCAGATTAATGTACGCGTCCTTGCGCCTCCCAGGGTAATTATCAAGACCCCATCGGAATTCAGAGACGGGGTAATTTTCGTTGAAGTCCTGTGGACACGCTTTAGCTTGCTTTGTCACCCCCGACCGGCCTACCATCACCCCGTTTACACGCCACGGCGGATATCCCAGAAGGTGAGGGAGAATGACGACGTGTCTTCCCTCGGCACCTGCTAAGTCCCAAAATGTTCGTCCGCGAATGGTTGTGTCGTCAACATCTTTTGTAGCCATCGTGCCCACTCTGCTCAAAGGATCAGTAAAAAGCACGATGCCATGCTTCGCCGGATTTAGGCCGGTATATATCGATCCCCACGACGTGGGCGAGTCGGGAGGGAAGACGCCATCAAATTCGATGTCTACAGATTCTTCCCTTAATTTGCGAAACGTTGGCAAGCCTCGTTCAAGGTCAGACAGCGTCATCGAATCCAACGCATCGATCCCAATCACCAGCACTCTGCTCATTGTGACCCCTCACCGTCAACCAAACTCAACGCGTCTTCCAAGATCTCCTTTTTTGTGCTTTCGATGTCGCCCGTATTGTCGATGATCACTGACTTTCCGGGAACTAAACGGTCGACCAAACGGAACAAGTCTTGGTGGAACTCCCAGAGCGCTTGTGCGTTCTTCATTGATCGAAATTCCTCCTTTTTTCGTGCGAAAGCAATTTCTGGTGGGATATCTATCAGAAATATCTTGTCGGGAACTGGTAGTACTTTTCTGAACCATCTGAACAAGGCTACCCTTGTCGGTTCGGCATAACCAAATTCCCGACTCAGAGAAGAAATCACATCATAGATATACCGATCGAAAATCAGAATCTTTTTTTTGCCA
>CAYHCZ010000033.1:0-15235 GCA_964355295.1 uncultured Methanomicrobia archaeon | reverse complement strand
GAGGTGACTCATAAATGGGAGATAAGGTAAAGGTCCAAGAGGACTGGCTAGCTGTCTGTTCTGGTTGCGAGATAGCCGTTCTAGATTTGCACGAAGCGCTTCTAGATGTGCTGCAACTGATAGAGTTCGTCCGGATTCCAGTTTTAATGGACATTAAGGACTTTGATCAACATACAACAGTCGGCATACTGACTGGCGGCATTCGCAATACAGATAACGAACACGTCGCTAAAAAAGTTCGCGAGACTTCAGACGTTGTAGTTGCGCTCGGCAGTTGCGCGGCGTTCGGTGGCATACCAGGTTTGAACAACATCAACTCGATGTCAGACATCAAAGAAGCAGTTAAGACATCGACGTCCACAGCTCCTGATCAAGAGATTCCGACATCACCAGAGCTTCCAAAGCTCTTTGAGACGCTTAGACCGGTCTCGGACGTTATCAAAGTTGACTATTTCATCCCCGGATGTCCGCCAGATGCGTTCCTCATCGCGGAGGTGCTTACCGCGCTTCTAAAGGGCGAAGAACCTCAATTAAGCAATAAAAACGTTTGTGAGGACTGTCCCCGAGAGAGGAAGGAGAAGAGGATAACCGATATTAAGCGGCCAATTGAAGCAAACGGTGAAGGCAACGAATGTCTGCTTAACCAAGGATTCATGTGCATGGGGCCTGCAACGCGTAGCGGGTGCGGCGCGCAATGTCCACAAGTCAATGCGCCGTGCACAGGCTGCTACGGAGCAACAGCGTCTTCATATGAACAGGGTGCGGCGATGCTTAACGTAGTCGCATCAGTATACGGTTTAGATGATGATGACTCAGTCAACTTAAACGAGATGAATAAGGACGTCTATGATCCAATAGGCACCTTCTATCGTTATACGCTGCCTGTTTCACTTATTAAAGCGAAGGTCACCGAAAAGAGGTAATGAATATGGGAAAGAAAATCACTGTCGAGCCCGTATCGAGAGTCGAAGGGCACGCAAAAATTACAGTAAACCTTAACGACGCAGGACAGGTAGATGATGCGCACTTGCACATTGTCGAGATGCGTGGCTTTGAAAAACTCCTACAAGGAAGACCTATAGAAGACGCCCAGCGAATCGTGACGGCCATTTGCGGTATCTGTCCAGTCAGCCACCACCTGGCCTCAGCGAAAGCAGCTGACAACACCTTTGGCGTTGAGATCCCACGTCCCGCTGCGTTGCTCCGGGAGCTTATGCACATGGGACAGATGATTCACAGCCACACGCTGCACTTCTTTTACCTTGCGGCGCCAGACCTCATATTTACGCCCGACGGCGATCCAAAGAAGCGGAATGTCTTTGGTGTGATTGAGGCAAACCCTGAGCTTGCAACACAAGCGGTCCTCAATAGAAAAAGAGGCCAAGAGATGATTCGGGCTGTTGGCGGAAGGGCCGCCCCTGTCACCGCAAAGCCTGGAGGACTCACTAAGGGAATCACCGAAGAACAGCGTCAGAAGATGCTCCAAGACGCCGAAGACTCGATTGCGTTTACTAAACTCGGGTTAGAAGTAGCTGCTCCGCTTTTCGAGCAGTATTTGGATGTCATAAAGATGCTCGGAGTCGTCAATACCCCCATGATGGGCTTAGTCAAGGACGGAAACCTCGAGCTGTACGATGGAACGCTGCGTATGATGGATACAGATGGATCCATCATGAAGGAGTTTGATCCCACCAAATACGCGGACTACATTCAGGAGAATTATCAAGAATGGTCGTACCTGAAATTCCCGTATTGGAAGGAGAAGGGCTGGCCTGATGGTATCTATCGCGTGGCACCCCTGGCCCGTATAAACGTGTGTGACAAGATTTCAACACCTCTAGCCAACGATATGCTCACGGACTTTAGAGCCGCTTTTGGGAGGATGCCACAGCAGACGTTACTCTACCACTACGCGAGGCTTATTGAGATGATGTACGCCAGCGAACGTGCTGTTGAGCTCCTAAACGATCCAGACATAACCAGCACAGATGTTTGGGCAAAGCCCGAAGTGCGAGCGGCGACAGGCGTTGGCGTTATCGAAGCGCCGAGAGGGACGCTCATCCACGAGTACAGCACAGACGATGAGGGCTTCATAACGAAGGCCAACATGATCGTTTCGACCGGTCACAACCAAGGAGCGATAGATTTGGGGGTTCGTGAGGCTGCTAAAGCCTTAATAAAGGACGGCGAACCACAAGAAGGCCTGCTGAATCGACTTGAGATGGTCATCCGTGCTTATGACCCGTGCTTCTCGTGTGCAACCCACACGATTGACGGACGCTGGCCAGTCAAACTTGAACTTGTGGGACCCGACGGAAGAAAGAGGACGTACACCAACTACTAAAAAAATAAGAACCGATAAGGCAAAAAATGCCTTATCTCCCACTTTTTTTGTTTTTTCTCTCGTCTTTTCGCTTTTTGATAAAACATAAGCCAAAGCTATCTGCAAGCGACGGCGCCGATACCCATAATGGTATCCTGAGCGAAATCCCACACAACGACCGTTTCTGCGTTGTTCGTTATCTCAAGCTTCCTTGTTCCTGTAATTTCGCCAATTTTGGCCGCTGCAATGCCGGCTTCCTCGAAGATGGCCACTATCTTGCGCACGTTCTCTGGTTGAGCTGTCACCACAAATCCCATTCCTGGGTACATGCGGAGCCACAGGTGCATGTCCATACCGTCGGGGATCGGAATTCGATCAAGTTGAATTAAAGCGCCTTTTTCGGAGACTTCGAGCAACATAGCAAGTGTCCCGAGCAAACCTGGATTGCTGATGTCCTTACCTGCTGTCACTAAGTGTTGTTGCGCCAGGTGAGGCATGGTTTCCAACTGTCTGCGGAGGATTTCAGAATGTTTCATCGTGGTAGTATCCCAACACAGACTACACGAGGGATGGACGCGACCGTCCAAGTCAACGGCGGCAATAACGTCGTGTCCTTCCTGAGCGGCGCAGCTATAAATAAGCGAGTCGGTCTTTGCTGTTCCGATAATAGCAACGTCGAGTGCGTTGTAACTCGTATCGGGGTGCACATGCCCGCCAACGACTGGCACGCCGAATTTTCTTATCGCTTCGCTCATCCCCGCCAAGACTCGATTACAGACTTCGGCCGAATTAGCTGAGAATACGTCGACCATCGCGAGTGGGGTCCCCCCCATCGCCAAAATATCATGAATATTCACGAGCACAGCGCAGTATCCCGCCCATTCGGGATCTGCATCCATAAGCCTTGACCAGATGCCGTCGGCAGCTAATAAGAGCGATTCATCACCGCGTTCGATTACCGCTGCGTCCTCTCCGAAGTTGCCTGTACTAAGGTCCTCGTCGAACCATTTCACAAGCGAACCTATTGCGCGCTTCCGTGCAACGCCTTCAAAATCACGAAGCGACTGCGCTAGTTCGTCCAGTTTCATGTCGTTCACAAAACATTAATAGACAGAGGGGGTTCTTATATCCTTATACCGCTTTATCTCCTGATTCCTGTGCTCAATTTCTATGGATTTAGTCGAAAAATACCGTCCGCGCACTCTTTCAGAAGTAAGAGGCAACAGCAAAGCTATGGAGGAGCTGCGCAAATGGGCGTTGAACTGGCCGTCTGACAAATCAGCAGCGTTGCTTTATGGAAGACCTGGCACGGGTAAGACCTCTGCTGCCGCCGCGCTCGCAAATGATATGGGATGGCAGTTGCTCGAGCTAAATGCTAGCGACAAGCGAACTCAAGGAATTATAAAAGAAACGGCAGGAGAAGCGTCAAAAAACACATCTCTTCTACGTGCAAAGAAACTGATACTCCTGGATGAGGTAGATAACCTGCACGGTACTTCTGACCGTGGAGGCGCAAAAGCGGTCACCGAACTCGTCAAAAAAACACTTGAACCGGTGATACTGATCGCTAACGATCTGTACGGAGTCTCGTCGACACTCCGCGGATACTGTAAAAAAATTCCCTTTTTAGCGATCAGGGAGGAAAGCGCACAAAAAGCGCTCCTTGATATTTGGCTTAACGAAAAAAGGGAAGCTCTCCGCACCCAAGAAGCTATAGCTGACCTGATGACTCACCTCAAAGAGCCAGATCAGATTTGCAGCAATGCGACCGAGCTCGCTGTCGTTGGTGCTGATCTTGAGCTTCTCGCGCAACTTAGCTTTGACCTCACAACCGTTCAGAAGATTTCAGAAGCTAGGGATGCTGTTTCTCACTTAATAGCCCACCTTGAAGAGGCACAGCATACCTCAAGCGAGACAACTGAACTGAGGGCCGTCAGTGCTGACTTAAACGCGCTAAAGGAATTATATGTTGAGCTCGGAATACTGCGAGCGGCTCTCTCAGACGTTGGCCATAGCTTAGACACTGTCAATCTGCCCGCGGTCGAACTAATCGTGAAGAACGCAAAAGGTGATCTAAGGTCAGCAATCAACGACTTTCAGGCTTTCATCGGCGGGGCTACTGGAGAGACCGCTGCCCGTGATCGAGCTGAGTCCACGTTTAACCTGATGAGAAGCATCTTTACTGATAGCGACGCTAAAAGGCCCCTCACCATCTCGTATGCAGTCGATGAAACCCCAGAAGACCTTGTTCACTGGATAGACGAAAACCTTCTACGCGCTGTAAAAGGGAGGGGATTGGCACGCGCATTTCAGGTCTTAAGTAAGGCCGATATCTATCTCGGACGAACCAGAAAGCGGCAAAACTACAGCCTATGGAAATATGCTGCTGAACTTATGACCTTAGGAGTAAACATAGCTGCTCGAACAAATCATGAGCAAAGTAACGCTGCAGCCAAATATTCACCCCCTACTCTCTGGATGCGTCTTGGACAAACGCGCTCTAAACGTGGTTTGCGGGATGGCGTCGCATCAAAAATTGCCTCCATAAACCACATCTCAGTCACTCGAGCACGTGAAGAAATTCTTCCATTGTACAAAGAGCAAGCACAAAAAGATCCGGCTAAGATGGCGGCAGCACTAAGTCTCAACGCTGAAGAGCTTTCGTTCTTAATGAATGTCAAAAAAGACGCCGCAGCTGTAAAAAAGGGACTTAAAGATGCAGAACAACTGATCAGCGAAACAATGCCCAGAAATGAACGAATCGTGAAGCTTAGCGTAGCGAACTCCGACGCACCTCCGCCCTTATCTAAGCTGCAAATCCAGCCGAGTAGTCAACAGGACGCGGGCGATAGCAGCGAAAATCGAAAAAATGGCCCACATCGCGGCCAAAAATACCTTGACGAGTTCTAAGCGCGACCGATGGTCGTGCTCCCTGCCATTTGCTCGTTAAATCGCTTTAAAACCTGCACCATTACGCTATTTTGTAAAACTGCTTCTTGAATATACTTCTGCGCACGTTTTTTAGCATATGCGTCCTCAGCGAACTCAATGCCCGCATATTCTACGCGGGTAAGTATAAGGCCTAACGCAGGCGCTGATCGGATACCTTCAGTGTGCACTTTTGGGTTCAACATGTTGCCAAACCACTCAACACTTTTTTGTCCGTTTCCGACGAGCGTCAGTGCACTGACAAGTTTTCTCATCATATTCCACACGAAACTGTCAGCTGCTACTTCGATAATAATACAACCACCCGACACACGAACATCTGATGAAAAGACGTTTCTGACAGCAGAACGACGCTTATCGAGACTCAAATTATGAAAATCATGAACTCCGACTAAGAGATCAGAGGCTTCCTTCATCGCATTCACGTTGAACTGCCCATCGCACAAGAAATATTGATATTCACGCAAAATGGCGTCACGCCGCGCGTTAAACGTCTGGGGCACATCAGCGCGTGCCCACGCCCAGATCCCATTTGGCAGATAAGTGTTGATCAGACGAGGAACTGCCAGGCCGCTAGCCTCAGTGTCAAACGCTATAACTGCGTCAAGAGCGTGAACCCCTTTGTCAGTTCTACCAGAGGCGGTAAAATGAGCTTCATCGATCTCTTCGATCAAATGCGCACGGTGCAGGGCTTCAACTACTGCCGCCTGTACTGTTGGTTGGCCTGGTTGTACTTGAAAGCCCACATACTGAGTGCCCAAATATGCAAGCCGCAGAGCAACTTTTGACTTTTTCATAGATCGCTTCAGTGTATAGGGTAAGCTCACACACGTTTAAAGCTTTCAAAAATTGCACAAAACGATCAGAAAAAAGTATCCTTTACGCCCTTGTCTTTAGGCTGGTCAATTCAGCTGAACCTGAACATTTCCATCACTCATAAGCTGTACTGATATAACAATTTATTTACCGGATACTTGTGATTAGCATAGAAGGGCAGTCCATCAAGAGTTCACTCTGAGCTGCTTCTGTGCGGGCAGAAGAAATGACGAAGGCGATTTTAGGGTTTGAAAACGGCATCGGAATAGTTGGAAAACATTTTGGCGCCAAGCAGGCCATAACGGGCGAGCTTGTTTTTGCTACCCCATATACCGGTTACGTCGAGGCGTTAACTGACCCGTCGTACAATGGTCAAATCTTGCTTTTTACCTACCCATTGGTCGGCAACTACGGCATAAATAAAGACGAATACCAATCAGACCGCATCCAAGCAGAAGGATTTGTCATAAGAGAGCTATGTGAGCACCCCACCAACGATAAAACGCTTGACGGGTTTCTCAAAGCCTATAATATTCCAGGGATATCAGACATCGATACCCGAATGGTCACTATCATGATTCGTGACGAAGGTGCGATGCGAGCAAGCCTGTTGCCATCTACCAAAGGCAGTGACGCCGATATAAAAAGGGCGATTGACCTTGCGCGAAACGCACCGAATATATCTCATATTGACCTCGTGTCAGAGGTTACTTGTAACGAGGGCTACCGTATTCCGGGCAAAGGGAAACGTTTCGTGCTTATGGACTTTGGTGTCAAGAGAAACACGCTAAACAACCTCAAGCGTCGAGACGTAGACCTCATTGTCGTACCTGCCGATACGCCAGCACAACAAGTGGCCGACTACAAACCAGATGCTTTACTGCTTTCCAATGGCCCCGGCAATCCCATGCAAGCTAAAAATGGGATTGACGTTGTGCGTAAACTAGCCGGACAGCTGCCTATCTTCGGAATATGTCTTGGACATCAAATTATTGCTCTTGCACTTGGCGGAGAGACTTTTAAGCTTAAGTTTGGTCATAGGGGCGCAAATCAACCAGTTTTAGACCTCCGATCGCAGCGTGTATACATTACCGCACAAAACCACGGATACGCCGTCAAAAATGAAGAGAGAGGTGAGATAGTAGTCACGCAAGTGAACGCTAATGACAATACCGTTGAAGGCATTCGTAACGAGTACTTGCGCATTATGAGCGTACAATATCACCCAGAAGCGTCTCCTGGCCCACACGACCTTGAAAAATCATTTTTCGACCATATCACGGAAGCCGCTCGTACTTCGTTTTGACGGCGCCTTTCCCTAATGAGCCCTCACAAACCATGCCCAAAAGAGAAGATATAGAAAAAGTGTTGCTCATTGGCTCTGGTCCGATTGTAATTGGACAAGCAGCAGAGTTCGATTTTAGCGGGAGCCAGGCGTGTACCTCTCTTCGTGAAGAAGGCGTGAAGGTTGCATTGGTCAACTCTAATCCAGCGACCATTATGACAGACCCGAACATGGCAGATGCCGTGTACATCGAACCGCTCAAGCCCGACATCGTTGCCGCTATCGTTAAAAAAGAACAGCCTGACGGAATCATCGCAGGTCTTGGAGGCCAAACAGGCCTCAATATTACGGCCGAGTTGGCAGAGATGGGCGTTTTAGCTGAAAACGGCGTTGAACCCCTTGGAACGCCACTAGAAACCATCTATATGGCCGAGGACCGGGAGCAGTTCCGAAAAACGATGGAAGGCATTGGAGAGGGGGTCCCAACAAGCTACGCGGTTTACGATTCAAAAGACTACCAATGGTTAGCCAGCGAACTAGGCCTGCCAGTGATAGTCCGATCGGCATACACGCTCGGAGGTGGGGGAAGCGGTATAGCCAGAACTGAAGCTCAATTGAAGGAGATAATCGAAGGGGGGGTAAAAAAATCGCGCATCGGCCAAGTTCTCGTCGAAGAAAGCGTCCTCGGATGGAAAGAGTTTGAGTATGAGGTTATGCGCGATGCAGGAGACACCTGCATTACGATTTGCAATATGGAAAATATCGATCCTATGGGCGTGCATACGGGGGAATCGATCGTCGTGACGCCTTCGCAAACCCTTTCTGACGTTGAGCATCAAATGCTACGAAGCGCTTCAATACGTATCATTAGAGCGCTCAAAATAGAAGGTGGCTGCAACATACAGTTCGCATTTAAAGATGGAGAGTATCGTGTCATTGAAGTGAATCCACGAGTCTCGCGTTCATCTGCGCTTGCGTCAAAAGCGACTGGATACCCTATCGCGCGTGTTTCAGCAAAGATCGCTATAGGGATGCGATTGTATGAAATCCCTAACCGAGTTACTAACGAAACGCCAGCCTCGTTTGAGCCGACTATTGATTATACGGTCATCAAGATACCGCGGTGGCCTTTTGACAAGTTTACGAGCGCGGATAATTCCTTGGGAACGGCGATGAAGAGCACCGGCGAAGTGATGGCAATCGGTCGGACGCTTGAAGAGTCACTCCAGAAAGCGATCAGGTCGCTCGATTTGGACGTAGCGGTTTCCTTTTCTGAAGATCCCTTTAACTTAATATCGGTCCCTACTGACAAACGACTGTTTCAGATCTACAGCGCTCTCAAAAATGGGCACAATGTGACGGAAATAGCACAAAGCACCAGTATTGATCCCTTTTTTATAAGAAAGATCTTGAATATCGTCAATTTCGAGACATACCTCAAAGCGAAGTACAGAAACGGCAGTGCCAAGAAAATGAGCGCTGACGATCTGCGACGTGCAAAACGTCTCGGATTCACTGACGAGCAAATTGCTGAACTTACCGGCTATACGCGTGAGAAGGTAACAGATCTCAGACACCAGAAAACGCACGACGTAACGGTGACGTATAAAATGGTTGACACGTGTGCGGCTGAATTTAAAGCCCAGACCCCCTATTATTACTCAACGTATGAAACACAGAACGAGCTCGTACCCACAGATAAAAAGAAGATACTCATCGTGGGTGCTGGCCCCATCAGGATAGGACAAGGAATTGAGTTTGATTATTGCACCGTTCATGCGGTGCTCTCACTGCGAGAAGAGGGCATAGATGCGCACATCATAAACAACAATCCTGAGACGGTTTCAACTGACTATGACACGTCAGACAAGCTCTTCTTTGAACCGCTAACGCTGGAAGACGTCATGAATGTCATTGAAAACGAGGAGCCGCACGGCGTTCTTGTGCAATTCGGTGGCCAAACTTCCGTAAACCTCGCAATCCCTCTTGAAAGAGAGCTAAAACGCAGAGGGCTTTCGACCAGAATCTTGGGAACGTCTCCTGATTCTATCGACATCGCGGAAGACCGAGATCGGTTTTCACGGCTGTTAAAGCAGCTTGCTATACCCCAGCCAGAAAGCGGTTCTGCGACGTCACGCGAAGATGCAATCCAAATAGCACGCGAGATCGGTTTTCCGCTACTGGTCCGACCTTCCTACGTCCTCGGCGGTCGTGCTATGGAAATCGTATACGATGAATCGGAGTTAGACCGGTATATTGAGGAGGCAGTGAGGGTATCGAAACAGCACCCCGTGTTAATTGACAAATTCTTGCAGCACGCTGTTGAGGTTGATATCGACGCGGTTAGTGACGGGGATCACGTTCTTGTGCCTACAATCATGGAGCATATTGAAGAGGCAGGGATTCATTCAGGTGATTCTGCTGTCGTCATCCCCGCTCAATCAATTGATGAGAGGACGCAAGAAATCATTAAGGATTACGTGACGAAAATCGCCAAGGCGTTGAACGTCATAGGGCTCATCAACCTTCAAATGGCAATAAAAGATGGTACGGTCTATGTTCTTGAGGCCAATCCACGCTCGAGCAGGACAATCCCATACGTATCAAAAGCTACGGGCCTGCCGCTTGCAAAGATCGCTGCCAAAGTGATCGTGGGACACAGCTTACGTGACCTTTGTCCAACTGAGCCAAAGATGAAGCACGTCGCTGTAAAAGAGGTTGTGCTCCCGTTTGAAAAGCTACCAGGCGTCGATCCAATATTAGGTCCGGAAATGAAGAGCACGGGAGAAGTCATGGGTATAGACTATGACTTTGGAAGGGCGTTCTACAAGGCAGCCCTCGCAAGTGACAATGAGCTACCGCTTTCGGGCACGGTGTTTATTTCGGTAAGGGATGAAGACAAACCCGAACTTTGTAGCATCGCAAAATCGCTTTACAATACCGGATTCAAACTGTTAGCAACTGAAGGAACGACAAACTATCTGAAAGCTCACGACGTTGAGGTTCAAAAAATACCAAAACTTACCGACAGTCCTGAACTCCTAGAACTGATGCGTAGCAACGGGATACAACTGGTAATCAACACCCCGACGTGGAAGCAATCACGACTGGACGGAGAAATACTCCGGCGTGCAGCTGTTGATCATAGTGTGCCGTACATAACGAGTGTACAAGGAGCTCGGGCCTCAGCTGACGCTATACACACTATGCTTGAACACCACGACAAACCTAGAGCTCAGAATCTCACAATAAGACCTATAAATAGCTATATCAGCGATTTATCTCAGCAGAACTAGTTGCAGGCCTATCTGATCGTTCATCGTCCATACAAGGCACTGCACGACTTTAAGAAGGTTCCTCACCTCAAAAGCTGACTTGCTTAAAGTAAGTCTAGCAACTATTCAAGCATACAAAAGTGAGGCCATTTACGAAACCTTACGAAACATTATATCATATTTTAGCGCGACTGTACCAAGGATTTCAAAAACGAGACACTTTGATAGGATATAGCTCTTACGAAAACACTTTAAGCTCGCGCGTTTATAATGGAGCGATATTATGCAGCGAAGGTTTGAAGCCGTACAAACCAATACCACACTCCAAAACCTTTGGATGCGACGAGTAATCGCGTTCATTATCGACTCGCTAATACTCTTGGTCGTATTCGCCGTGTTGAACTTAGTGCTGGCAATTGTTTTGGTAGTTCCTGTGTTAGTCTTGAACTGGGATGCTTACGGTGGATTCTTCTCAGGATTTTCCGCAATATTTGGCCTCGTTATCGTCTGGGGGTACTACGTCGCGCTAGAAGGGTCTGCAGGAGCGACGATCGGCAAGCGATTTACGGACTTAAAAGTAAAGTCGCTCAGAGGTGACATGAGCTATACTAAGGCCTTCGTAAGAAGCTTCACTAAAGCGTGGCTGCCAGTTTTCACGGCTCTTTTCGTGTTGGATCTCATCGTTGGATTTCTTACGCAGGGGGACCCAAAACAGCGGTTCTCGGACACGGTTGCTGACACTGCCGTCGTTCACACGCGCGCTTAAGTCAGCTTCAAAAGTACGAACTGCAGATATTGCAGCAAGGTAATTATAATGAATAAAGTTGCGCTTTCATTCTCTGGAGGCTTGGACACCTCAGTTTGCATTCCCCTCTTAAAAGAGCGATATCAATATAAGAAGGTCATAACCGTGACCGTTGATGTCGGTCAACCACAAGGAGACTTAAAAAAAGCAGAGGCCCGCGCCGCTGCACTAAGCGATAAGCACTATATAGTCGATGCTCAGAACGAGTTCGTCGAACAGTACTTGTTCCCTTTGATTAAGGCAAACGGTAGCTACGAGGGATATATACTCGGACAAGCCATTGCCCGACCGCTCATCGCAAAGAAAGTGCTTGAGGTGGCAGACCGAGAGCATGTCTCAGCTGTCGCACATGGTTGCACCGGGAAAGGGAATGACCAGCTGCGATTTGAAGCTGTATTCCGAGCGTCAAAATACAAGATTCACGCACCGATGCGAGAACTAAACCTAACACGCTCAGAGGAAATTGAATATGCGCTAGAACACGGAATCGACGTACAAACTACTTTTGACAAACCGTACAGCGTGGACGAAAATTTGTGGTCGCGCTCCATCGAAGGAGGTCGTCTTGAGGACCCCTCCCGTGCCCCGCCTGACGACGTCTACGAGTGGACTACCGCTCCAACAAAAGCAAAAGGTCAGCTCCAGTTGAACCTCGATTTCGAACAAGGTATCCCCACATCATTAGATGGAACCAAGCTAAGCGGCTTGGAGCTCATTAGAGAGCTCAACGAAGTAGCAGGCAAGTATGGAATCGGACGAAGCGACCTTATGGAAGACAGGATTTTGGGTTTGAAAGCCCGAGAGATCTACGAACACCCTGCAGCAACTGTTATTTTGACAGCTCACAAAGATTTGGAATCGCTTGTGTTGACTCGCAAAGAGCGGTGGTTCAAGGACCTCGTCGATTCAGCGTGGGCAGAGCTTGCCTATGAAGGCTTACTGGATGAGCCGCTCTATGCTGCCCTTGAAGCATTCATTAACAAGACGCAAGAAAGAGTGACTGGTTCAGTCACACTACTATTACACAAAGGACTGGCAAGCGTCCGGGCCCGCAGCTCGCCCAATGCGTTGTATTCAGAAGAGCTCGTCTCATTCAACGATAAGTCGCTCGATCAGCGGGACGCTGAAGGATTCTCCAAATATCACGGTTTTCAAAGCCGTGCATATCGGAAGTTTGTCAAACAATGACACAAACAAGCTGAAGGAGAATAAAATCCGTGGACGAGCACACTCAAAAAGATGAGTTTAAGAAGATGCTTGATAACGCCATTGAGCGCTATCGGAGTGTGCTAGAAGAACTTGCGGAGCTATAGCGTTGGTCGTGTATTTGACGTTAGAACAGGTTCGAAGCATACACCACGCAATGATTCGGACTATTGATGGTGAGCGTGACAGCTGTCTTCACCCTGGCATCTGTGAAAATCTCCTTGCGGGTTGCCTTGACCGCCCACAAACAAACATTCGCGGCTATACGCCTTATCCAGACATATTCCTGAAAGCTGCTTCGCTAATCGAATGTATCATTAGCACGAATGCGTTCATCGATGGGTCTAAGAGGACTGGTTTCCTCACGTGCGAGCTATTTTTAGAGCTAAATGGGTACTATGTAGATCCAGAAGCACAAATAACGAGTTTTTTGTTGGATATCGCACGCAATCACGTTGATCTTAAGACGATCGCAGCCTGGCTTCAAGCTCACACCCTACAAAAACGAGAGGAGTTTACTCCACGTTAGCGTTATGCGCTTAAGCCGTAAGAAGGCGTTGAACCTCACTTGGGTTTCTGAGCTTCTAACGAATCAGCCTTGTCGTTGTACTTACGGTCGGGGTTGGTGATGCGCTAATTATTGGGGTGGGCGTTGGGGTCGGACGGATAGTTGGGATCGGTGATGGGCTTGGTGAGGGGCTTGGTGAGGGGCTTGGTGAGGGGCTTGGTGAGGGGCTTGGTGATGGCGACGGCGTCGGTGTTGGTTTTGGAATGACGTGCAGCACCCCTGCGCCTCTTGACCCAGCATAATCAGCATTGCCCTTATATTCTACTACAATGCTGTGTTCTCCTGTAGACAACGCAGAAACGTCGCTGACCGAAAGGTTATGCACAGCAAAACCGAAATATGTGGAGCTTTGCCCGAGAGGCTTACCGTCAAGGTACCAATAAACTACTTGATCGTTAAGACCTAGTCCATTACTTGTGTTCAAAACGCAAGAAAGAGACGTGTTGTAACCAATCATCACCTCAACCGATCTGACCACGAGCAAGGAGTGTGCGAGGGGCGATGTCGTATCTTCGTTGGTTTGTCCGCCACCCAAACACCCGCCACAAGATACCAGAACCATTAAAATAAGCATAATTGCAAAAGTAGGTGTTTTTTGTAGCATGGGTTTAAGCTCACCCTACTATAGCGCCTATTGTCTGCTCTCTCAGACGAAAAATCAATCAAAAAGCAATTCTTCACTATTTATAAATTATGTATACCGCAGGACATTTCGCGCTTTTCGCAACTATACAAACAAGAGTGTAAAGCCCAAAAGCGCAAAAATTTTCTCCGCGTTTTGATACGGGATCTTCCACAAACCGAAAGTAATACACGCCAGCCACGTGCCTAGCATCTTTTTACTCTACAGAGCACGCTAAGCCTGTCGCAATTGCTGAATCAAAAATGCTATTGACCCGGAATTTTGATATTGAAGTGAAAGAGAAGAAGAAGAAGAAGAAAAGGAAAAGATGACTGCGAGCGCAGTCACCAACGACTTATCCCTGTTAGTACATCTCCGGCCCTGCACCTCCGAGGTCAGGAGTCTCACCGCTAGCTGCGATTATATCATCAATTCGCAAGATCATATTTGCAGCCTCCGTCGCAGATTCAACTGCATTCAGTTTCACCCGGAGTGGGTCAACAACGTCGAGCGCTAACATGTCTCGAACCTCGCCGTCGACAGATATGCCGGCGTTTTTATCGCCCGATTCGTGAGCGCTGCGAAGTTCGACAATTTTGTCGAGTGGATCTCCGCCCGCATTTTCAATGAGCGTTTTTGGGATGACCTCCATGGCATTAGCAAAAGCGCGAACGGATAATTGCTCACGTCCTCCAAAAGTCGTCGCGTAGTCGCGAAGCGCCATTGCAAGCTCGATTTCAGGAGCGCCTCCGCCAGCTACCACTTGGTTATTCTCAAGTGTCAGTGAGACGACTTTCAACGCGTCATTAACTGCCCTATCCATCTCATCGACAACGTGTTCGATGCTGCCGCGGAGCAGAATGGACACTGCTTTGGGACTTTTGCTTTCTTCAACGAAAATCATCTCGTTGTCGCCGACTTTACGCTCTTGGACCAACCCTGCATAGCCGAGTTGCGATATATCTTCCAAGGTATCGGTAATCTTGCCACCGGTTGCCTTTTCGAGACGTTTCATGTCGCTCTTCTTGACGCGTCGTCCCGCTAGGATGCCCGCTTTAGCAAGAAAATGCTGGACGAGATCGTCGATCCCTTTTTGACAAAAAACAACGTTTGCGCCGCTGGCAATTACCTTATCAGCAATCGCTTCTAACCTGCGCTCTTCCTCATCCCAAAATGACTGCATTTGCCCGGGATCGTTGATCTCAATCTTTGCATCGATCTCCGTCTTTTCAATCTCCAACCCCACGTTGAGAAGTGCGATCTTGGCATCTTTCACTGTCGTGGGCATAAGCGGGTGGACTTTCTCCTTATCAATAATTAGCCCGTGGACAAGTTTTGAGTCGTCGATAGATGCTCCGTAGCGACGAACCACGCTGATATCATCCG
>CAYHCZ010000032.1:4127-15300 GCA_964355295.1 uncultured Methanomicrobia archaeon | reverse complement strand
TCGGTTTAGTCGGCCACATTCTTAACGCTTGCCATCTTTATCACACATTTATGAGAGATATGTGTGAAGTCAAGCACTTCCAGACGCCTCACGAATGCACTCACAACTTTGAAAAAAAGGAGACCATGAAGCTCAACGGCAGCCCTAGTTCCAGGGGCTCTCTTTCTTTCCTTTTTGAGGTCGCTAAAAACGCGTTACCCCTTAATTTTCGTGCTTTATCCTTATAGAAACGCGCCTGCCAGTAAAGCTATGGGCCCAAAAGCCATTAAGGCCCCCGTCTACATCAGGCTTCTTACGTTGGCAACGGTCGGCTTCCTAATCAGGGACTGAATTATGTAGGGGCGTCCAAGCGCCTTGATAGTTACGACCGTCGCAAAGGCGACCCCGGTGATCCCTAGGATGTAGGGAATATAGTTGAGGAAGATACCAACTATGCTCATGGTTACAACGATGGCTACCGCTGCGCTTACGCCTTGCATGACAGCGACCGTGGCGTATCCGGCTTTTGCGTCCCCGCACAGATAGCACTAAGTCAGCAGGTTTAAATCAATATTCGAGCGCCGTTGCTACTTTAAATTCCAACGTGCTCCAACTACTCAAGTGCATCACTTCGGGTTCCCTTACATATGCTTGAATCGCCTCATAAGTCGGAGCTTCAAGCACAAGAACTGACAGATGCTCGGAAGTCACCGTCCAGACACCGGTTTTTGTGACACCATGTTTCGCTTCGAGCTTCCCAGTCTTATTCATCCAAGCAATCATCGACTTTCTCGATGTCTCGTTATAGCCCGGACACACTTCAGCAGAATGTCTTTGAATCGCCAAAACCGTCACCATTTTGATTCTTCTCCTAGTTGACAAAAAACTAAACAAGTGAGAACACGCTGATGCGGATTAAATGTTGTCGCTTAGCTGCGTCCGTCAATTTCGATATACTCGCCGTTTAGGTACTTAGCGCAGTCGATTCTTGTTATTGCATAGGGATTACAGCGTAATCTGCGAGCTTTATGTTAAATTTACGCGACACGGCGACAATGATCGTGTACCGTTCCGTGCGACCTGTACAGGCGTCTCCGCTGCATCATACTCGATTTTTGCTTAGACGCTGAGCGTCGCTCATAGGCAAGAGCTGCGGCGTCAAGGTGGCCTTTTAAGCGCAGGTTGATAGGAACAATTATACTGATTAAAAAACTCCAATCATCATGTTTTACCCATGCCACACGATGTCTTCATCTCGTATGCGAGTAACGATAAGCAAATCGCCGACGCCATCTGTGCCAAGCTGGACGAACAAGGTGTTCGCTGCTGGATCGCGTCGCGTGACATCCGCCCCAGCGAAAACCGCAGCGAGGCCATCATCAAAGCCATTGATAACGCCAGCGTCTTGGTGCTCATCTTCTCCTCCCGTGCGAACGGCTCACCAAACGTCATACGCGATGCAGGGCGTGCCGTCGAGGACGGCATACCTATCATCCCGTTAAGGATTGAGAACGTCGAGTCAATCCCCTCGCTTCACAGTTACATCGGTCCCCAACACCGGATTGACGCCCTCACCCCGCCAATCGAGGCACACATTCCTAGACTTGCCTTGATGATTGGAAAACTCGCACCGCATATAGTCGGGCTTGCAGGTGCACCTAAGGCTCAGATTGAGGGGAAAAAGCGGCCTCAAGCGCCATTACGAGAGGAAGGGGGTGCTATACAGTCCGAAAAAGTTGCCGAACCTTCTTTGCCTCGCTTGAACAAGCTAGAACAACCCCGCGCAATAAGAAATCAACAGACCCACGATGTGTTTATAAGTTACTCATCGAAAAACAAAAAAATCGCCGATGAAATATGCGCAAAACTCGAAGCGGACGGAATTCGGTGCTGGATTGCCCCTCGAGATATTGAACCAGGGAACTACGGCGGAAGTATTGTTAAGGGGATCAAATCAAGTCGTGTGTTTGTCCTAGTCCTTTCACAGCACTCAAATGTATCTAAGCACGTGCATAATGAGGTCGAAATTGCGCACAAAAAAGAATTGACGATAATACCTTTTCGGATTCGCGATGTGGATCTTTCGCCAGAGTTGGAATACCATCTTGCAAACAAACACTGGATCGAAGCTATCAAGCCTCCGTGTGAAGAGCCTATAAAGGAACTCATTCAAAAAGTCAAAACGTGCTTGTGATAAGAGAGAGTTGATACCAGTCGTGAAGTAAAAGCCGAGACTTTAAGCTTCTAAACCGCTGTTGGCTTACAGAAGAGCAGGCCAATGAATGGTTTGTGGGTATAACGGAGCAGACTGAATTGGGACCCGAACAGTCAGCTGAAGAACCAATAGTTAAAGATACTGAACCCGAAAACCGCCCCGCCTAGGAAACGGTTTACCCCGCTGCACAAGTAAAACGAAACGTATGACTAAAAAATTGGCAGCTGTTTTCTCGCTCTTTCGATTGAACCGCACCATCATGGTGTCCTTGATCGCCGGTACGGGGGCATTCATATCCGGGGCCGGAGCGATTGAATCGCTGTGGATGGCCCTGGCGGGATGGCTTCTGGCCGTAGGCGGCTTCTCTCTGGATCTCTATGCCGACCGCGACCTGGACATGGTAGGGCCCCGAGCAGCGACCAGGCACAACCCCTTCTCGGACGGCTCCCTGAGCTCCAAGACCGGGATAGCCTTCTCTAGCGTTTTTATCTTCGCCAGCCTGGTCGTAGCCATGGCGGTAAACCCATGGACCTTCCTCCCCTGGACCGTGATCCTCGCGGTGATCATAGCCCTGGCACTGCACTTGCTTGAGACCCCTCTGGCGAGGGCCTTTTCTTTAGGAATGTTGCAGGCTTTATATCTCCTTATGGGGGGAGCGGCGGGGCACATCAACACGGCGACCTGGCTCATAGCTGCCATGTTCTTCTTCGCCATGTTCGGCGGACGGGGGATAACTGATATCCGCGATTACCCCCAGGATATGGCCACCCGCGTGGAGACCCTTCCCAAGCGCTACGGCATCAGGCGAACCGCCGTTTTCACCACCACCTGTTTGCTGGTGTCCTATGCTCTTAGCCTGGGCGCGTACTTCACCGGGCAGTTCACAGCAGTTTATCTTTACCTAGACCTGGCCTTCATTTCCCTGGGCCTGGTGGGCGCCATCATCTTCGCCGCCCGCCCCACTCCTAGGTCGGCGTTCATCTTCACGATGATATTCATGATGGGTCTGGGTACCCTGATCTGCCTGGCCTTGATTCTGGGGAGTTTGTAAAGCGCAAATAGAAGCGATGATGCGGTAATTCTGAAAATGAATGTGTGACAGAGGTGATAGTCTTCAAGCAAGAGATGGAGGAGCGAGAGAAATTGAGAGACATGCTCTCAAAATCGGATTAAAAACGGGAGGACTGAGCATGTGCGAATTGGATTATGGCTCGGGTAAGGACTGTCCGGTTCATGAGGGCAAGCCGCGCTCTACAAACTGTCCTTGTACTGAGTTTGAGAAGTGCGTTGACGAGTACATCATACCGCTATGTTTTGTATGTACGAGGCGCCGAACTTGTCCGCTAGAGTTTACCTCGGAGTGTAGCCTCTTTGTGATGGAGGTGAGATGAGTATGGGACTTGAGTCCTGCAGGTCCCATCATTGAACCGCAGGTAAACTGCCGTCGTGTTGATGTTCGAATGCACGAGTTGGTCTGGCAAAGTCGCAGACGGCTAATCACAACGATTAAACGTCTTCCCCTAGCCTCATTCACCACTATGCTAGCAGCTGAACACTACCTAGACCTTTTTACTGATGCTGCGATGCTAAAACACGAGCTCTACCAGATTCACCGCAGCAAAATCTCACTGCATCGCGCAAAAGCAGGTTACGACTATCCGACGATCCGGCTACCGCATACGTTCTCGAAACTTGCGGGCCTCTCCACGCGAATCTATCAGACAACATACAACGGATCACTGGCCTTTCTCACAGTTATATCGCCCATTGAAAATGCGTCAAAACCCCCTAAATCCTCCGTCTTCACACGACGGAGGTCACCAGGTGGATTTCGTGCTACGCATGTTAAACGGCCAATCCAGTTGTATTCACTTGTTATCAAAAAATAAGCCCGTGCCGTCGTTTTTCATAGGTCTGCTTTATATAGTACGATAAATCGCCTTTACTATAGCGACAAAAGTAACCAGGAAATCTTGAAAACTGCGCAATGCAGGAGCCCTTCTACGGGCGCAGCACGTCGCGTGACAAAGTAAAGAACAAAAAAATAATGCCGGGACTGGTATGAGGTGCCCTTTAAAGACCACGCGAGATGTCGAAAGAAAGTCAAAGTGTACAAACGCACGCGAGTTCAGAAGGTCGGTGAAGAGGGTTGGAAGAAAAAAGGGTTGGATAATTGTCTAACCGAAGTCCAAGTAGAGACTGCAGAAGACCTCGCGATCCACTCAATGGGGCGTCGCAGAAAGTGTCACCGTACGGTTCTCTTTGACACAACTTGCCGCTTGTGGTGTTTTGACGAAACTCCATCTTGACCAACTTTTATATAGAATCAAAACTAACTATAAGTTAGTGTAACGATCTACTAGACCGTGACACGCTGCGAACAGGCAATGAATGAAGCTGAACTCTTGGATATTCTCGGCAACGAGAATCGCCGAAACATTTTAAAACTGCTGTCGCTACGACCGTTTTACGTGACCGAGATTTCAGAAAGGCTGCACGTGGCACCAAAAGCCGTAATCAGTCATCTCGGCATGCTCGAGCGGGCAGGGATCATCGAGTTCTTTGTTGACGAGCGACGCCGGAAGTACTTCCACATCGCTGACAACGTGCTGCTCGAGATTCAGATCTCCCCGTTTAGCTACGGAGTCGAATCAGCTGGCGCCGCACACAACGAATCACTCGTTGCCGAGTTTCCAACTCCGTTGGGCGAAATACAGATCAAAACGAGCAGTTTGGCCGACGTTGCAGAGACACTTGATAGCCTCAGGAGGGCTAACCGTGAGCTGATGGGGGCGCAGCGAAGGGTGCAAGAGTTAATCAATGAGGTCATGGAACGCGGCGCAAGGAAGATCGATGACATTTCGCGCGACTTTGTTGAATATGACATCCTTTCGCTGCTACTTACAGGGCCCAAGACGGCCGATCAGCTGTCTGCAGGCCTCGCGATACCGGGCCAAATACTCGCAGACCGGCTGTGTAACCTTGAAAAACGAGGGAAAATCGGAAGGATGGACGCCAGAACGTATTGGCTGGCACGACAATGACTGCAGAAGCTCATACTCGTATTACGTACGTAAAATAGGAGAGATCGAAAAATGACAGAAGAAGTAACTCTAAAGGTCGTCGAGGCATATCATCGCGATGCTGGGAGGGGAATCGCCCGAATCGACATGGATACCATGCGACAACTCGGGCTCGTAAGCGGCGACATCATCGAGATAACGGGCCGTAACAGAGCAGCCGCAGTGGTGTGGCCGGCATACCCAGAAGACCGCGGCCTCGGCATTATCAGAATCGACGGCAACATTCGCGGCAACGCGCATGTGGGCATTGACGACAAGGTCGTCATTAAGAAGGCGAAATCGAATCCTGCGGTGAAGATCACGCTCGCGCCGACACAGCCGGTGCGTATCGTCGGCGGCGAGGACTATCTTATGCGATTCCTCGAAGGGCGCCCGGTACAGAAAGGGGAGACGCTCAGGGTCGAGATGTTGGGCAATCCGATAACCTTTGTTATTACCGCCACCCAGCCGGGAGGCATCGTTATCGCCGGAAAGAGCACGCAGATCACGCTCAAAGAAAAGCCGACGGTGGCACCTGAACGTTCTATCTCTCACGTGACCTACGAGGATATCGGTGGTCTGAAACGAGAGCTCGGGCTGGTACGAGAAATGATCGAGCTGCCGCTGCGGCACCCTGAGCTCTTCCAAAAGCTCGGCATCGACCCACCAAAAGGGGTCCTACTCTACGGTCCTCCTGGAACCGGGAAAACACTCATCGCGAAAGCTGTTGCAAATGAAACGGACGCCTATTTCATCAACATCAGCGGCCCTGAGATCATGAGCAAGTTTTACGGTGAGAGCGAACAGCACCTGCGAGAGCTCTTTAAGGAAGGGTCAGACAACGCTCCTGCTATCATCTTTATCGACGAGATCGACGCTATCGCGCCAAAACGGAGCGAAGTAACGGGGGAGGTCGAACGCCGTGTCGTTGCGCAGCTACTCGCGTTAATGGACGGCCTCGAAGCACGAGGACAAGTCGTGGTGATTGCTGCGACGAATCGCCCGGAAGGGATCGACCCCGCGCTGCGGAGGCCTGGCCGATTCGACCGGGAAATTGAAATTGGCGTGCCCGATGCGGCCGGCCGGCTCCAAATACTACAAGTGCACACCCGGGGCATGCCGATCGCGGACGACGTCAAGCTCGACGACCTTGCTAAAACGACACATGGCTTTGTCGGTGCTGACCTCGCTGCCCTGTCAAAGGAAGCAGCCATGCACGCGCTGCGACGAATTCTGCCTGAGATCGATCTTGAACAGGAGATCCCGCAAGAGGTGCTCGACAAGCTTCTGGTGACTGCGGGAGACTTCAAAAACGTCCAGAAAAACATTGAACCCTCCGCGATGCGCGAGGTGTTCGTTGAAGCTCCAAATGTGAAGTGGCAAGACGTCGGCGGCCTTGAAGCGGCTAAACAAGAGCTTATAGAAGCCGTCGAATGGCCGATTAAATTCGCGGACGCGTTTAGCAGCATCAACACGAGGCCGCCTAAAGGGGTACTGCTCTTTGGTCCTCCAGGGACGGGGAAAACACTCCTCGCTAAGGCGGTCGCGACGGAAAGCGAAGCCAACTTCATAAGTATAAAGGGGCCTGAGCTGCTCAGCAAGTGGGTTGGCGAATCTGAAAAAGGCGTGCGCGAGACGTTTCGACGCGCTAAGCAAGTGTCGCCAACGATCATTTTGTTTGACGAACTCGATGCTGTAGCACCAACCCGTGGGGCGAGTTCTGACTCGCACGTGACGGAACGGGTAGTAAGCCAGCTGCTGACCGAGCTTGATGGCCTTGAAGAACTTAAGGACGTCGTCGTAATTGGCGCCACGAATCGCCCCGACATGGTCGATATCGCGCTCTTAAGGCCAGGACGACTCGATCGCCTCGTATATATACCGCCGCCTAACGCGTCGAGTCGCGCGCAAATATTTGCAATCCACCTTCTGGGAAAACCGCTCGCGGAAGACGTTGACATCGAGCAGCTTGCCAAAGAGACGGAGGGTTATGTTGGTGCTGATATTGAAGCGATTTGCAGAGAAGCAGCGATGCTCGCACTTAGAGAACTTATTAGACCCGACATGACGCCTGAGCAGGTTAACGAGGGCGCATCAACGATAAAGATTAATAAAGGCCATCTTTACGCTGCCATCAATCGGGTTAAGCCAACGGCGTCACGCGATATGCTGCACCAGTACGAGACGATTGCTAAGGAATTTGCGAAGTTTTCCGTCACAGAAGAAGAAGTGAAGGAAGAAGCGGCTAAGCTAGAAACAGGCTACGCGTAAAGTCAAACACTTCAAAGAGTCGAGAAAAGGAGGAGGATATAAAAATGGCGAAAAGACGAAGAAGTTTTTTTGATGACTTTTTCGGAGGAGGGTTCGAAGAGCTGATGGATCAGATGCTGCGCGACTTCCAGGAAGGAAAGCAACCTGAACCCTTCATCTATGGGTTTTCAATGACGCAGCATCCCGGCGAAGCGCCCGAAGTTCGAGAATTCGGGAATATCCATCCCTTTGGCAAGCACGTCGAGATGGAAGAGGAGAGGACGCCTTTAATTGACGTTATGGATACGAAAGACGAAGTCCACGTCATCGCCGAGATGCCAGGCGTTGACCGAACGGATGTGAAGCTCGAGGCTACAGAGAGCAGACTCGATATTAGGGCCCAGAACGCGGCTCGAAAATATTCTGAAAGTGTTGAGCTTCCCGTCAAGGTCGATCCCCACAGCGCCAAAGCAACCTATCGAAACGGCGTTCTCGAGGTCAAACTGAAGCGCATACAACCTGAAGAGGAAAGGTCGCACATTAGCGTCGAATGAAGGGGTTTGCCCTTCATATCCCTTTTTTTATCGCGTCAGGTAAGGCGCTAACGTCGCGCAGCACTAAATCGGGCTTTGCCCGCATGAGATTTTCAGGGGTTGCGAAGCCACAGAGAACTGCAGCAGTTTTTGTGCCTGCTTTTTTTCCCATGAGGATATCCTCAACCATATCTCCGACGTACAGCACCTCCGATGCGACCACACGCGCTCGTTTTACTGCCATTAGCAAGGTCTCTGGTGCGGGCTTTCCGTGTTCAAATCCGACGTCGTCACCAAACACCATAGAATTGAAGTAGGCCTCAATCCTCTGCTCTTTCACCTCACTTGTCACTCGTTCTCGAGACCCACTTGAAACGAGGCCGAGCTTCATCTTCATTTCCTTCAGTTCACGCAAAGCGTTAGCAGTGCCGTTAAAAAGAACGCAGTCCTTTTTGTAACGCGCGTAGCAACTCATCCAGGTCTCGTCTGCGGCGATCCAGTCCTCTTCATTGATCCCTAGCCACCGGTAATAATCGTGATAGTTCGGCCGACTCTGTTTTCTAAACTCCGCGAGGGTCACCGTTTGCAGACCGAATGCGTCCATGACGACTAAATAGCTCTCGTAGGTAGGGATGACTGAATTATAAAGCGTCCCATCCCAGTCAAACATCACTGCTTTAAGCATATCGTCACCCTTGTGGAGGCTTTTTGTTCACTATGGCTAGGCATTTCCATAGCACTTTGTTGTCATACGAAGTAAGCCGCTGCTCGGTGAGCTCTGCAATCGTATTGTTAGCGAGTGCATCATTTATTTGCGCTACTGAACAGCGCACCACATGAACGTTGTGCCGAACACGCGCTTCAGCTGAGCGCTTGAGTTCTTTTATCACGTCAGATGGACGGTTGCCCGAACAAAACTCGCAGTCGCACTCCCATTGAGTGAGTTTGTTCGCTCGAACAAGCCTTCCCGTTGCTGTCAAAACTGAGCCATATGCGAGCCCGGCGATTACAGCGCTAGAGCCATCTGCTGACGTCACGTTAGCGTAAGCAAGAAGCTCAAGCACGTTCAATGCGCTTCCACCCGAGGCGTGAAAGCGTGTGCCCTCAAACTCGCGCGAGAGTTGACTGTACGCAGCGAGAACCTCAAACTGCTTTAAGCGGTCTTCTTGGCGGTATTTTGCCAGACGAGAAAAAAGGCCAAATCCTGCTGAGAGGTTAGTTAAATCAGCATTCACTGCTTTTTCGAATATATATCTCGCATCATGGCATGTGCCGACCTCAAAGCCAGCATATAACAAATCAGGTCGTTTAGTGTTCTCTTTTGTCCATAGAGCAGCTTCTAAGCTCGCTTCGATCGCTTTCAGACGATCCGTTTCACTGTGCTTCCAGTACGGCGTCGTCAAATTGCCGTTTACCGGTACATTGAGTGTCATAAACCCATCAGTTCTTTTATTGATGAGCTTCTCTTGCAAATTGAGAATCCGTTCCTTAGTTCGCAGTTCGGGCCTTTTCACGTACGGCTGCGAGAAAAAGTTGCCGCTATGAATAAAATGGTGCGGGGTAACCGTGGGATCAAGCGTGTATGATTTTACAAAGGTCGTGTTATCAAAGGACAAAACGACGGGATCGCACAGTTCAAGCACCTTTAAGACGAATGTGCGGTAAAATTGGAATGACTTAGGAGGCATCGCGTCGTTTATGAATGACAGTACGAAAGAGTGCGGCGTACGGGTATAGCTTATATCTAGTTGAATTGATATAAAGTGGTGACGTTTATGTCAGACGGATTTATGGATTCGGAGCGAATACGAGAGATTGTACGAGCAAGCAAAGACTATTTGCAGATTATTTATCAAAACGAAACGAAACTCGTGTTGAAGGTACGAAACGATCCTGCTATTGAGGTCAAAGTAGAAGACGAAGGAACAACTGTTTCTTTGGATATCGTTGAACCTGAAAATCTTGGCTCATTGGTTAAACAGTTTCGTGACCTAACAGCGTAAGTGCACGAATGCGGGCATAACATGATAAACAACGCACTTTCTGCGCTCAAGACCTTTGGCGCTGCTGCGCGCGCGCTTGACGAAGAGGGGATAACCATCGAAATACGTAATCGGGGCCGTACGGCAGTTGTGATCGGCCGTAACGCAAACACGCTCTTGTTAGATAAGGTCTACGGTCCAATACAGGTAAAAAGCTTCAAAGAAATCGTCGAACTAGTTGGAACACTAGCAACTTAAACATAGGAGGCCGGATTACGAGACTAGGTGCTTTTTTAGTGTATTTTCTCGGCGCACTTCTGATAATCCTAGGATTGTTAGTACTTCTTTCACAGCTTGGTATCCTTGGACTCCTCCTTAGTACTTTCAATATTTCCGTTTTTGTCCTGTTTGCTCTCGTTCTTATCGTCATTGGAATTGTTTTAATTAGAGGGGCATCGCTGATCAGCCCTCATCACCAACAAAAAGACCGTAGTGAGTTAGATCATAAGGATCTTACCTACGAAGACCGCGATTCTTGGGATCTTGGCAAGAAGTACTAACTATTTGCTTCGGCGTTTGACGGTACGTTTATAATCCGTTCATAGTACCTGATTTTGTCATTGATCACGCGTTCAAATTTCTTATATTCGCGGATCACGCCAATCCACATAAGTCCGTAGCACAGGGCAATAGAAAGAAGAAGCGTTCCAGCGGCTAACATATAGTTGTTGCTTCGCACTAACAGAGCGTTACCATTTAGGTATTGTGCAGTTATTAAGACGTAAACGGCAAGCAGGATACCCGCAACGCCACCCCACATCGATTTTACGTGCCAAATGTGGCGTTCGTGACGTTTTTCCATTTTTCGAAGATCGAGCTCAAGAATTCGACCGTATACGTCGCTCTTGTTGACGTCGACATATCGATCTTGTGAGCGCTGCGTGTTTACATCCTCCTTGTGGCAAAGTATATGCCAACCATGAGAGCCACAGCGATTATTCCGACTATTGCTGCACCTATAAGTGTGGGATCAGCACCGCCGCCTCCTGTTTGGTTCCCTTCATTTTGACTTGCCGTCGGCGATGGCGTCGCACTGACCGTCGGCGATGGCGTCGCACTGACCGTCGGCGATGGCGTCGCACTGACCGTCGG
>CAYHCZ010000032.1:0-4027 GCA_964355295.1 uncultured Methanomicrobia archaeon | reverse complement strand
CGATGATGTGGGGATTGCTGTTCCGGTTTCTGCGGCCTGTGAACAAAGTACTGTAGATGAGATTAGTATGATCGAAATTAGTAACAGCCCTACAACGCGTGAGATTCGAATCCTAGGTCCTCCTGTCCATGCAGTTAGTCATGGTTTTTTAGCTTAATATAAATAGATACTTGCAGTAACGCATCTAAAATTGCTGCGGCGCAACGTGAGATACGCAGAAAGAACGTAGGAAGGAAAAGTTTTGTGATATAGTAGTAGTGACTGCCTTAATCTCTTTAAAGGTATATTGGAAACGTAATCAGTTTGTATCTATGTCCCCGCGTGGGTTTGAACGTCTTCTCTAGAACTTTGTGATGGCTACGAGAGTGTTTTCGTCATATACAGGCCATCAAGAACATACCCCTTGATTTTATAGTAATCGCGGACTCCAATTGCGCTATTTATTGCTAGCCTTTGCATGCCAGCATCCGCTGCAAAACTCTCAGCAGTTTGAAGTAGCTCAGCTCCAAACCCGCGATGTTGCCACTTTTTTTCGTGCCGCTCGCCTAGCATCGCCAAATTCCCGAATACACGTAACTCTCGTATTAGCCCCGTTTCAGCCGTTATTTCAGGCCTCTCAGACTGGTATGGAAGACGTAGCCGTGCGAAACCAATAAGGTACTCCACATTGTCAAGCAGACCAACGCTTGAAATAAAGTACTCAATGCCCTTGCAGGCCTGATATTTTTCAACGCGTCTTTCGACGTTCTCCACTTGGATAACACCGCAAAGTCCAATCTCTCGGCAACGTATACAGCTGCAGTCACCACCGAGTTCGAGCAAGCGCCGCTTGGCGAGCTGCCGTAAGTTGCTTTTTTTAACACCGCCGACAATTCGGTGAGCGGGAATATCTCTCTGCACGCGCTGTAGTCTTACCCATTGAGGGAGCAGCGCTTTTACTCGGGCAATTAACTCAACGGCATCGGTCAGATCCAAAGCGTCGTAATCGCCGCGCTTCCACAGCTCGTGCAAGGTAGTTCCCTCCGTCACAAGCGTTGGGTATATCTTGAGATAATCGGGACAAAACCGTTCGTCCGTGAACAATTCTCGAAACATTGCAAGATCAGATTTGCAATCTGAGCCTGGCAGCCCAGGCATGACGTGGAATCCAACCTTTAATCCACTATTGCGGCACGTCCGATTTGCGTCTACAGCATCAGCAACCGTGTGTCCTCGTTGGATAGAAGCGAGGATTTGATCTGAGGTACTCTGGAGGCCGAGCTCAACCTTGGTCCCCCCCAGGGATAACATTTCATCGACGTTATGTTGTTGTGCATAATCAGGTCGTGTTTCGAATGTGACTCCCACGTTTCTCGTTGATGCGCGTGCGTTAGCCGCGAAGACATCGGGTAAGCGAGGAGAGCTTTCGGCGTGCGCGCGAGGAAAATCGTTCATAGCTTGTATGCACCGCTTTATGAACCACTCTTGATAATCGTGCGGACGTGCGGTAAACGTGCCCCCCATGACAATCAGTTCCGCCTTGTCAGTGGGGTGTCCAATCTGTCGCAACTGGCTTAGACGGGATTTAACTTGCCTGTAGGGGTCAAATCCGTGTTGAATCGCTCTTTTTGCTGCGGGCTCGAGACCGGTATAGCTTTGTGGTACGCAAAATTCAGGCCCCCCAGGACACGGCACACATTTGCCGTGAGGACACGGAAAAGGAGAAGTCATGACTGCGATGACTGCGACGCCTGACGCCGTTCTCGTTGGCTTCCGTTGCAACACGTCAACTAGCTTGTATCTGATTTGGGCCTTCGCTGCCCCGTAGATTTGCGCGTTCGTTAGCAGCGAGGTAGCACGATAGTCCCCGGCTACCTCTATTTTTGCCTGCTGCAGGTTTTGGCGCGTTATCTGACCGTTGAGGATACCGTTAATGATTTTTGCACAGGCTTCAGCGTCTTGCTGCTCCATATGAGTCCATTGAAAGTTCATGCGGCTTGCCTAATAAATGCTCGGTCATCGCAGCGTCACTCAAAACGTTAATACAAGAAGGAAGTCCTGGGCGACAATTAAGCGCCGTATGAGCTCCAGAGCTCTTGGTGAGTAAATCGACTCAGCCCCATTCGTGCGGTAGGTTCTGGCGCCTCTTCTGCGTATCCGATAGGAAGCATTAGAACAGGTCGAATAGCGATCGGTATTCTTAACGAGCTTGAAACGCGTTGTTCGTCGAACGCTCCTATCCAGCACGTCGCGACGCCCAATGCTTCTGCTGCGAGTTGTATATAGCTGGCAGCGATGGCGGCATCTTGGACTGCGTAAAGCTCAGCGCGTTGTCCGTATGCAATGCGCGACCGCGCTATGTTTGCGCAACCGACGAGCACTACTGGGGCCATTGCGATAAAGAACTGCCCGTAAGCCGCTTCAGCAAGTTCGTGCTTCATATTGGCGTCTCGTACGACAATAAAGTCACGCGCTTGCAGGTTACCAGCGGAAGGCGCGAGCTGTGCGGCTTTGAGAAGCTTGTTAAGCAGTGCGTCGCTTATCGTCTCTCGCGAATACCGTCTAACCGAACGGCGCCGTTGCATGACGCCGGACAACGCGTCGTAATCTTCCGCTCCCATAGAAAAGGGTTAGTAGATTAATGTTTATTAATATACCCAAGCTTGGAGTAGAATATGAGAATTTCGATGGATTTGGAGCTGCAAGATACACCTGGTCAGCTCGTACACGTGTTAACTCCCGTGTCCGCCCTCGGCGGCAACATTTTAAGCGTCGTTCACCATCACGATAAGAAAACGTTTCGCAATACGGTGCCGGTTTACGTAATTATCGATATCGAAGAACAAAAGCTCGCAGAGCTTCAGGACGGACTTGAAAAGAACGACGTGACGATCGTGCGGATAGGCAAAATGAGGCTACGCGCAAGGGCGCACATCTTGCTTATTGGGCACATCATTCATACTGACTTGAGGCAAACGATCGATAAAATCGATGGTACGGGATTTGCTGAGGTGCAGGACCTCAGTCTTTCAATGCCCGCTATCGACGGTCCTTCGTCAGCTGTTGTTACAATAATGGCTACTGGAAATGAGGAACTAAAAACGTCAATTGCACTTCTTAAAGACATCGCTGAACGCAAGGATTTGCTCGTTGTCGTGCCAATAGAAGAGAGCGGATTGTTGGGGGGTCCACACAATGCAGAATAGCGCGCCTCCGTTTAAACTAGCTATCATTGGATTTGGAGCCGTCGGGCAAGGAGTTGCACAAGTTGTGCAAAACGTTCCTCAATTGGAAGTTGTGGCCATTGCCGATTCAAAAGGGGTTGCTCTCATGCCTGACTTAGCGGACGTACTTGCGCACAAACGAGCAGGCAAGTCCATCGCAAATTCTCATCTAACCGCGCTCGACGTCATACGAACTGTTGATCACGACGTTCTCGTTGAGGTCACACCTACGAATATTGATGACGGTGAGCCGGGTTTGACGCACTTTCGTGAAGCACTTAAGAACAAGCGAAGCGTAGTGACCTCAAACAAGGGCCCTCTAGTCGCTGCCTTTGGCGAGCTAACGCAGCTGGCGCGTACACAAGGGGTAGGGTTGCGGTACGAGGCGACTGTCGGTGGTGCGATGCCTATAATCAACCTTATACGTGACACCCTTGCAGGCACGCACGTGCTCGGGATACGGGGAGTGCTCAACGGCACGTGTAACTACATCCTCACTCGAATGGCTGAGGAGGCCCTTGAATATGATCAAGTACTGAGCGAAGCACAAGATATGGGCATAGCTGAAGCAGATGCGACCTATGATGTGGCGGGCATTGACACCGCCTGTAAGGTGGTCATATTGGCAAATGCGTTTTTTAATCGTAACGTGACATTTGCAGATGTTGATGTAACGGGCATAGAGCGGATCACGCAAGATGCACTACAACTTGCGCGGCAGAGAGGATTTGTAGTAAAACTCATTGGCGACGTTCAAGAGCTCACGGTCTCTCCAAAGTTGATACCGTTGGGACATCCGCTCAATGTGAGCGGCACGCTCAACG
>CAYHCZ010000031.1:0-15366 GCA_964355295.1 uncultured Methanomicrobia archaeon | reverse complement strand
GAAAGGCTCTGTCGGTATGTACGCTGGCGGTTGGATGACCGGAGGGAGACTTCGCGTAAACGGTGATGCCGGTGCATACGCTGGCATAGCCATGGAAGGCGGCGAATTGGTCATCGACGGAAACGCAGGCGATTACCTCGGTGCGAACTACCGAGGCGACTGGCGTGGCATGAAAGGCGGCAAGATCGTCGTAAGTGGTAACGCTGGGAGCGACATCGGCGAAGCTATGGTCGGCGGCGAAATCGTTGTCAAAGGTAACGCAGATCTCCAGGCCGGCATTCACGCGCATGGTGGTAAGATCGTCATCGAAGGGGATGCAGAGAGTCGAGTTGGCGCTCAAATGACGAAGGGCGAGATTATTGTCCTTGGCAAAATTGGGTATTGGCTCCCTAGCTTTATTTACAAGAAGGACGATCAAATCGACTATGATGGTACGCAATATGCTGTCAAGGTCTACCAAGGAGATCGCGGCGAGGGAGGAAAAGGTAAATTGTACTATGCGGGAGCGTAAGAACGCTCCGCGTCTTCTTTTTTTGTTTTTAGCTGCTTTTTCTCTCAGCGGACGCTTCTAGTTAAACAAGAGATAACTAACGGGTTTCCTTGGACACCGCTTATACAACAAACGTAGCCAGGGATGGGGATCCGTCATCTCTATCGTCCGTGAGTCGGAAATTTTTTATATACGTCGTTTAACCGCCTTCGCGCCAATCGGTTATGATAGAGCCGATTACAAAGAAGACGGCACCTGCGATTAACACTATCATCATGTTATACAACGCACTTGCAGTGTCTCCGAGGATCATGGCATCTCTTAGACCGTAGTTCAAGTACGTAAGCGGAAGTAACTTAGCCACTGTCTGGAGATATTCGGGCATCGTCTCGAGAGGGATGAAAGTACCTGCAAGAAACATCATCGGGAATGTAATCGCACTGGCAGCCGCGTTTGCTGCGTCTTCATCTTTCACAAAACGAGCGATGATCATTCCAATACCGGTAAAGCAAATGGTTCCGGCAAACAGGAGCAGAAGTGTAATTACATTTGGCACCGCTTGAACATTATACACAAGTTTTGCTACGATGATGATTAAGGCTGCAGATATGAATATAACAACAGTTTGATACAACATCTTCGATATAATCCACTCAGACTTTCCAAGAGGTGTCGTCGCGAGTTTTCTCAGAATTCCGTTGTTGCGATACTGGGTGTTCGTTCCGACAGTGCCAAGCACACCGGTCGTGAGGATCGTCAAGCCTATAATCCCAGGAACAAAGAAATCGATGTACTTAAACTGGGACGACAGAACCTGTTGGTTCTCAACGCCGACGATTTGTGTAGACCCGGTAAGTTGTGAATTAAAACCATTACCTATGCTGCTCAGGATCCCACTGATTACCGGGGCGCTTGTTGATGATTGGTCGACTTTCAGTATGACTGCGGCCGGCGTAACGTTACTATTGTTGCTTTGAGCTTCAGAGGACTGTGAGCTAAGGCGAGTCGCGTTGAGCGCACTAGCATTCGTTGCACTTGTCGTCGTTGGATTGACCTGCACGGTAGCGGAAGGTCGTGTTGCCTCAAGGGCTAAGTTGCGCTGGACGGTATTCCCAAACCCTTGGGGGACGATGAGCATACCGCTTATCCTATTTGATTTAATGTACGTGTCAGCGTTCTCGCTTGCATTGACCATGTGAACTTTGAATGCGTTTGTTGAGTTTACCGCGTTGATGAAAGCGACAGAAATGTCCGAACCGTCTTTGTTTTGAACTGCGAGCTCGTATTGGACATTGCCTCCGCTAAATATAGCACCAAAGATGAGCATAAGGATTATAGGAAAGGCGAGCACCCAGAAAAACGAGCTACGCCCTCTAAAAAAGATTTTCAAGCTGCTTATGAAATCGATGTAAATCCGGGATAGTTTCAAGAAACCCACTCCCGTTCTGTCGCGGTGAGGTCGAGGAAAACATCTTCAAGAGATGGTTTTTTCATCCCGAGCTCATCAAAAGCGATTTGCCTATGATCGAGTAGGTCAACGATTTTGGTGAGATCTTTTTTGCTACGTAACGGTACGATGACGTCACTGTCGCTCAGTTCTGTCCCGTGCCACCGCTTCAAAGCCTCAAATGCGCCCTTACCGCCACCGCGTATTATTAGCTTTGTTTTGCAGCCGTGGTTATTGATCAGGTTTGTAGTCGTGTCCATGGCCCTGATCTTTCCATCAAGTATTATCGCGACTATGTCTGCGAGGGCCTCTGCCTCTTCCATATAGTGCGTGGTTAAAAAAACAGTTTTTCCCTCGTCTCGTAATTTAGAAATAATATCCCAAACGCCTCTCCGTGCTTTTGGGTCAAGCCCTTCGGTTGGCTCGTCCAAGAAGACGATTTGAGGGTCATTCACGAGAGCGATTGCCACACCAACGCGTTGTTTCAAGCCGCCTGAAAGGTTTTTGTACTGTGTGTTTGCCTTGTCAACTAAGTCAACCGATGAAATCAACTCGTCTACGTCTCGAGATCTTTCATACATCGTTGCATAATACTTTAAGCTTTCACGAACAGTCAGGCGGTCAAACGTGTTGAATTCCTGTGGCAGGACACCGATCCTCTTTCTTATCTCATTCTGGTCCTTTTTTATATCTAACCCCAAGACGGAAGCGGTTCCCGATGATGGTTTTCTTAGACATTCTAATATCTCGACGGTTGTGGTTTTACCGGCACCATTGGGTCCCAAGAATGCAAATATCACTCCAAACGGTATTTTGAAAGATATATGATCGACAGCTCTGATACTGCCATACTCCTTAACGAGTTCTGAAATTTCTATTGCCCAATCTGATTTGTCTTTCATGCGATATTTTGTTTGTAACGTTTTTAGATACGTTGGAAAGAGCAGGCTTCTTGGACTGTTGCCTTAAAAAAAGTCTCTCTCAGCTAGATAAAGACGCAAAACACGTATATTAATGCTTTCTAGCAAATCCAATCTCCACAACTACTACACGAAAGCGCAGCTTTTTGAGTTTCCGCTGTTAACAAAGGAAGAAGGTCGTTCTCTTGATGAAAAGCCCCCTTAGACCTTCTGTTTCAGGATGATTGCATGGAACATAACACACAATGTGAAGCCACCATCGCTAGAATCTAGATTTTATATTGGAAGTGACAAAATTGCGATAGCTATGTTCATGTGTGACAAGTTTCAAATGGACGCTTATCGCGCACGAGGCTTGCTTCCCCATTGTGAGGTTCTATGCGGCGAAGACTGTACAAATCGCTCAGGGCCGGGCACGTATTGTGAGCACCTTTATCTTCTGGTTCAGAACCAAGGCGATCTTGTATACAAAAGTCTAGACATTCCGGCAGTAGAAGATCCAAAAGTAATTTTAGGCACACAAATGGATAATGTCGCTAAAAGGGTCAACAGAGTCGGGGCCGACTATATTATGGACCGCGCGTTCGATATCTCACTTATACTATCTGAGCTGTCTAAAAAGGGTCGCTTAAATATTGCGGAGGATTTAATTGACGATATTGCATATGCAGTCTCGCTAGGGCTTTTTCTTGATAATCCAGCGGACGCCATAGATGATAGGATGTTTCGCGTTTTGGCAGCGCTAAAAAAGATGGTACCAGAACAATTTGGGAAGCCCCGTTCTGGTGAGCCTTGAAATGCTTCTTGAGTGGTAGGACGAGTCTTCAAGAAATAACGCTGTCTTTATTGTCCCATGTAGTGTTATTTCAGAAACAGACTGGCGTTGTCCGTTTTGAACTCTCTCAATTATGCGTTATAAAAGAAGCACTCAAAGACTTAAAAGCAGCCCGGTCACGAATGGGATTGTAAGGTTATCATCGAGGAATGATGGTGTGATAAGTTCTGTAGCGGATACAATCAGAGCAATTACTAGTGCTTTCATAGGTGCAACAAACGAAATGAGTATAGCTAACGTGCATGCGAAAAATACTAGGGAGCCTTCAATTGTCTTTTTTTTGTATAGTACATGTTTTCCTGTATAATGGCCAGCAATCGTTGCAAGACTATCACTTATAGAAAGCACAAGAATGCTAAGTGCAGCAAAAGAAGGAGAGAAGAGCAACACAGCAATCAGCGTTCCTACAAAAAATATGATGGCGCCTTTTGCGGTGAATTTTCCGGGCCTATCAAAGTTTGTAAAAATCCGTGTGAATAATGCGATTTTTCGCCGTTGATATAGCAAAGAAGCTACGGATAGCCCGATGATAAGTGCTATGTTGCAGGCAATGACTAGCTCGCGTGGTTGTGTAATTACTAAAACTGCAAAAAACGAGCCAAGCAATAGATGCGCTATATTGCGCCGCAATTCCAGCACATAGGGAAATGCGTCGGTTAATAGAAAAGGTTAACCGCGAGAGACACGAGCTGAATAAATAAAGATCCTGTTAGTTGTTGAAAAAGCTTAGCAAAGTCTAGTTAGCTAAGTTGAATAACTGTTGAACGAAGAGCTCGTAATAGTGTGACGAGCTATCCAAGGAGATACCTCAGGAGAGCAAGTAACCCATATGGTTCAATTATTTCCAGGGCTGCTCTATGTCTTCATCATCACCGTGATTTTTACGGTGCTTTTGGTTAGCTTTACAGCTGCATCGCTCCTCTCGCAATCTCGAGCTATTGTACGGCAGCGTTATGTCGGCTCGGTGTTTAGCAAGAGGAACGTAAAAAAGGTCGCGAAGTATCGCCCTGTTTTAGCGACAAGCACAGCCGTGCTGCTTAATCTAAAAGATGTGGAGTCTACTCGCTTGCTGACCACCTTTAAGAGGCCAGCGGCAATGAGGCTCTATAAGAAATGCTTTTATATACGGCCTTATCTTTCGTCCGGTGCATATCTTGTAAAAAACAGCGATATCAAAACCGTGTCGATTGTGAATGATACACTCAACGTTGCATTTATGCGAGAAGATCGAATTATTTTGCTACAATGTCGAGGCCAAAATCTGTTGAAGTGGCGCGATTCATTAAACGCGCTAATTTTGGATCACAAATAGCATTATAAAGAATAAGCCTGTTTATTTACTACGGTGATCGGTAGAGAAATGTCCCAAATTAAGCGATTAGTGCTCGACGTACTAAAACCTCATGAACCGACGAACGTTGAGGTCGCTAGTGCTATAGGGGATCTGCACGACGTAGACGGCGTAAATTTGAGCCTTTATGAAGTCGATCAGCAAACTGAAAACGTAAAAATCACTGTCGAGGGAACCAACGTTAATTATCACTCAGTACTGGAGACTATTGAGAATCTGGGCGGGGTTGTTCATAGCGTCGACGAGATCATCGCGGGGAAAAAAATTGTCGAAGAAGAAGAAACGCTTCACGATCGCGGATGAACTCCAGTCGGAAATTTGTTTTTAAGCTCTGCACAGAAATTATCTCAACACTGTTACTTCCATGAGCTTTAATGTTGAAGAAGGGCGTTACGTCATCCTCGGATCTGTTGATGGACTTCTTGCCACACTTGGGATAGTGATCGGTGTCTCAGTAGTAAGTGCGACCGACTCGATTGTAATTAGCGCTGGTTTGGGAGGAGCGATTGCACTAGCGTTAACCAACGGTGCAGGTTCTTATTTGGCGGAAAGCACGATTGAGCACGGAAAGCGCCTTAAGACCGAGAAATCACTTCTGCGGAAGCTAAGTAACACATATGTTGAATCTCTGAGTAGGAAAAGAGTCGCTAAGGATTCCTTGACTCACGGCGCTGCCAGCTTTTTTGCAAGTTTGATTCCGTTAGCACCGTGGTTATTGGGGGTCGGTTCAGTTATCGCTTCTGTCACGTTAAGCTTAATCGCATTGGTTGCTTTAGGTTTTTATTCAGGGCATATATCCAGACAGAATTATGCAGTGTCGGTGGCTAAAATGGTTGGACTTGGGGTGCTTATAGTAGTAACTGAACAACTACTCAGGTTCTTTCATTTAACTTAGATGAAATGGTTAAAGCACCGATCAAAAAAAAACGGTAGCTCTTGAATAGGTAAATTTTAAACAACGTTGGTGCCATTCGTGAAAGAACAAATCGCTAAGTATATCGGTCTGTTGTACGAGCGTGGTCTTATATCGTCACAAAGCGGCAACGTGAGCGTTCGAGCCGAGCAAACAGTATTCATATCTCCGACCAAAGTCCCTCGCTATCGAATTCGACCAGATGATGTGTCTGTGGTGACACTGGAGGGGGAGCACCTCGAAGGAAAACGTCCTTCGAGCGAGTTGCCGACACATCTGGCGATTTATAACGCTACGGATTCTTCTGCAATTGTGCACGCTCATTCGCGCTTTGCAACAGCTTTATCTTGCGTTGGGCACGATCTAGAATCACCTGATGTTGAAGGAAAAATCCTCTTAGGTCGCGTGCCGGTAATTCCTTATGAGGGGCCAGGTACGTTCGATTTAGGCAACGCAGTATCTCGCGGGATTTTGGGGTACAAAGGGGCTCTGCTGCAGAATCACGGGTTGATTGCTGTCGGGAACGATCTAGAGCAAGCGTTTATTGTGGCAGAAGCTATTGAACGTGCCGCTCAGTTAACTTTCGACTTACGTATGCTTAGTCGCCGATGAGCTGGACAATGATCGTCCTGTTGCGAGGCCTGACGTCGAGTTCAATGAACACTAGTTGTTGCCATGTACCGAGCATTAAGGTGTTGTTTGAGAAGGGGATTGTGACGCTTGGTTTTAAAAAAGCTGCTCTTACATGCGAATGTCCATTGCCGTCGTGCCATCGTTGGTCGTGCTCATAGTGCCCGTCTCTTGGTGCTATGCGATCAAGTGCCTTTTGCATATCTGCGATGAGGCCGGGCTCGTATTCTATCGTCGTTACTGTTGCAGTTGAGCCGGGAATAAAAACCGTAGCCAAGCCTTCGTTTAAACTGTTTTTTATTAGTAGTGCTTGGACTTGGTTTGTTATATCGATTATCTGAACACCGCCTGCGGTGTCTATTTGGATACGTTCTATCTTTGTTTTCATAACAAACCTTTATACTTGGGATAAATCGGCTGGAGGTTCCTCCAATTCACTCTATTACTGGCGTCTTTACTATTCATAAGCGGCAATTCTAATCCCGGCTACGCTCACAATCATAATAAATACAAGGATTCCTAGTATATATCCAAGCGATCCAGCGTTAGCTAGATGAACGGAGAGTAGTAATGCTATTAAAAAGGCAACAGAAACAATCAACGTCACTACTTCGAGCACCATTCTTTGCATAAAGGTTAAAAACACTTAAACTATGATATGTTTTGCTGTATACGCGATTTAAGGAGGCGTGATAGTCAAGATGAGGTTATTGCCAAAAAAGATGTTTTTTGCAGCCGGTGTAGGAACACACCGAGAAAATCTAGAGAGTTTTGAAAAAGCTTTAAGAGATGCAGGTATAGAGAAATTTAATCTTGTTACTGTGAGTTCAATACTACCGCCAAATTGTGAAATCATTGCAAAGGACGAAGGGCTTAGCCAACTACTTCCTGGAGAAATAGTCTTCTGCGTAATGTCTAGACAGGCGTCTAATGAACCGAATCGGAGAATCTCAGCGTCATTAGGTTGTGCAATTCCCAAGAATCCACATGAGTTTGGCTATATTTCGGAGCACCACGCATTTGGCGAGACGACAGAGAATTCAGGCGCTTACGCAGAGAGATTGGCGTCGAGTATGTACGAGACATGGACCGATTCTAAACCAAAGGAAACGTATAACGTTGCTACATCTGCGGTCGTTGGCGCCGACAGTTCGTGGACGACAGTTTTGTCAGTCGCAGTTTTTTTATTGTAATGATTAGCATAAAATGCAAACCTTCCTTGAAATATGATTGCGTTACCATCCTGAGAGTATCGGTATGTCACGGCTTTTGAAAGAACGGCAAAGTCGGCAAAGCGGGTTCAGTCACGTGGACCAGCGCTCAGTATGACTCCTCCTATCTTTTGTCCTAGATGAGAGCATCGCCTCAGTTTGAGTGCGTTGACACATTAATCGGACAAAACACGAATAATTACGTTTATTAGAAGCGTCCACCGTCTCTTTTTCTTTGTGATTCTTTTAAGATTGTACAAACAGAACATGAAAATATCGGTCTAAGCTCCTTTGTTTAAGGTTTAGAGTTGATATTATGAAACACAACGGACGACGTCGGCGACAGATGTGCGATTTAAGTTCTGAACAAATAACAAGTTTTCAAAAACAGATTTATCGCCATTATCGCAGTGAAGGGAGAGTCCTTCCGTGGAGGAAGACTCGCGATCCGTACAAAATCCTCGTCTCCGAGCTTATGTTGCAGCAAACCCAAGTGGAGCGGGTGCTTGTCAAATATCAGTTGTTTTTGAACGACTTTCCGAGTTTTTCAGCGCTTTCGCGCGCTCCGCTAAAAAATGTGCTCGAGGTTTGGCACGGTTTAGGATACAATAAGCGAGCAATCGCTCTCAGACGAATAGCTCAAACCGTTGAAGCACAATATTTAGGAAAGCTGCCATCCGACTACTCGGACCTCGTAGACTTGCCGGGGGTGGGACGCGCGACTGCAGGTGCGATACAAGCTTTTGCATTCGACATACCGTCGGTTTTTATCGAGACAAACATAAGAACAGTGTTCATCCACACCTTTTATCCGGATGAACACGGCATAGAAGACGATAAGCTCTATCCGTTAGTTGAATGCACGCTTGATCGGTCAAACCCTCGTCGCTGGTATTATGCGCTCATGGATTATGGTGTGATGTTGAAGAAGCAGCATAAAAATCCAAGCCGAAATAGCGCCCAATATAAGAAACAGGTGCCTTTTAAAGATTCCAATAGGCAATTGCGTGGCGATCTACTCTCTTTGATAGTCGCTCATTCTGGGATCACGGAGACAGATTTAACGCGACGGCTTAATGTCGATCCTCAATTAATTTCGCGCAATCTCGAAAAATTAGAAGCCGAGGGCTTTTTAAAGCGCAGCAAAACTAAATTCTTTATAGCGTAAAGAAACGCTTTGTTGAAGATAACACCATCTTGCTCTACGTTTTCGCTTTAGTTCGCCAGCGGATATCCTTTATAGTAGTAAGATGAAAGTGCGGCCAATGAGCAATTTTGAAAGAGAGCTCGTTAGATCATTTAACGATTATTTTAATGATAGCGGTTTCGATGCGATTGCTTATAGGATGAAACAACATCAGTTTTCGCAACAGATGCTTGATGTCTTGGTAGATTCGTCAGATCGCCGACTGTATCTCGGCATTGAATGCAAAAGCATCTCAGCTGCCAAAGGTGCGACTGCTTTATATTTCTCACAGCACTTTTCAGTTAATAAGCGAGGCGAGCATCAGGCAACTAAAATGCAGGAATTTATACAGAAATCTGGTCGAACAGGATATCTCGCCGTGGAATTGAGAATGGGGTCTGGCAAATCCAAGGCTGCATATTTCGTAAACTGGCCAGATGTTTGGCGTCGCTACGTTGAAGGGCAAGTTGGTTTCTCGATTGAAGAAATAAAAGGATCTAAGCTCATACCCCGTAGTGATGGAAAATATGCGGTCGAGGGCCTTTTTGAGCGACCTTAACCCGTCAAGTCCAAGAGGTGCATTGAATGAAGCTCAAATTCATGTCGTCAAGAATCGGTGAAGTTATATATGGCATAACTTTCAACCCGCGGTCGGGTGACGGCACAATAGCTTTTAACACGGCGGTTGTTGCTGAACGTGATTTAGAACAAGCATTGGGTATATTTAAGCGCGTGTATGCCGCTGGACTCAACGTTGGTCCCTATGTGCGAATTATCGAAGGTGGCGAGAGTTTTCAAGGCGTCTCAATTCAAAGAGGTTTCAACGGCATACTCACCATTTGTAGCATCACGATTGACGGCGTGCTGCTTAAGGCAGGCATCCCAGTAAAACCACTGTGTGGAGGCATAGTTCAGGTGACCGAAAAGATGCCAGTGAGGTTCACGGACATTCTGCGTTATGATTCAACCACGCTGGACCCCCTTGACGTGTTTATGTCTCAGGAACTCACCTCTGTGTTAGAGATGATCAATACGGGATCTGGTAAGGTATTGGCAAGCGTCCGAGAAGTGCCTATGGCAGCCGGGACGCAGCTTGAGAATCTACTTTCAGAGTTGATGGATATTGGGTTTAAAGGGATATTGGAGGTTGGTGAGCCTAACTCAGATCTGTTGGAAATGCCAGTGAATAGGGGCCACGTAGGAGTTGCGATAATTGGTGGAATAAACTCTATGGCAGCGGTCAAGGAGAGTGGTATAGAGATACAGACAAGTGCGATTTCAGGCTTAGCAGATGTGCGCGATATGGACTACAATTTGTTGTCATCGTAAATGCGTTACGAAAGCTGCAGTCCAACCAATTGGTTCAGATGCTTGAGGAACTCTGTTTCAGTCCCTTCAGGAATCGTCGCGCCAGCGGCAATATCGTGACCACCCCCCACCCCCCCGACTGTGTGAGCAGCTTCACTCATAGCTCGTGCCAAGTTCAAGCGGCGCTGAACAAGAGTCTGCGTTCCTCGGGCAGATACTTTAACTCCCTCGTCAGCGTTTGCCAAACCGATGATCGGTAGGTGCCTATTTATGCCATCTAAATTCTTACACATTCCAGCAATGATACCAACTATCGTTTCGAGTATGTTATCACCCGCGTGGAAGTACTGCAAGTTCGAGAGTGTTGTCACGCCTGTCTGTTTAACGTAGTTGAGACCTCGAACTAAGTTCTCTCGATGCATTAAGAGGAGTTCGTTGGCTTTTCGGTATCGACCCTCTCGATCGCCCATACAAACGGCGACACCGATCGTTTCGAAGCCATAACGTGCAGTAGCGTTGAGCAGTGTTGAATACTCCGACGCATCTCGAAGGGCGGTCCCGCGTTTTTCTTTCAAAAGAGTATATACTTCGCCAACAAGGTTCTGGATTATTTCAGCGGGCATACCTTGCGTTAAGCATCGTTGGATAAGGGCAGATACTATCGTACGCCTTTCGACGCTGTTAAGATCGATCCATCTCTTCCATTTTCCTTCTTCTTGAAGCTCAATGTTCAAAGAAGTCAAGAACCCCAAAATTTCTTCGCTATTTCCCGTCAGTCCGGGAATATAGGGATTTGAGCTATATTCAAGGAGCTTATGAATTGGTCGCGTTTGTCGGCCAAAAGCCTGCAAATCCTTTTCGACTGCGACGATGGTGTGTTTTTCCGCTTCGTCGAGGATAAGTCTATTGACCCCTCGAAGTCGCCCTTCTCTTACATGTTGGAGATCACCAACCGCGCCGACTACAGCTAAATCTGAAAGATCAGCGTTATCTCCAAGAGCCCTCGCAATCAAATATGTGGCCCCTGCTCCGCTCAAGTCGGTAGCGCCGTTGAAACCGAATAGATGCGGATTTAGGTGAAGTGCTGTGTCAGATTTTCCTGCGGGCTGGTGATGATCTGCAACTACGCACAGCGGCCCTAGATCGTCAATCAAATCTAAGCTTCCGCTTCCTAGGTCAGTGAATATCACGGTTTCTGCGCTTGAGATCTCCTTGAAAATTGAAGGGTCTAGTTTCTTGACGATTTTAATTTCGTAACCTTTTTCAATTCTGTCAAGCGCACGGCCCATTATTCCAGCAGACGCAAGCCCATCTGCGTCGACGTGAGACACGATTAATACTTCGTCTTGTTTCTCAAGTGCATGCGCACACTCTCGCGCGCGTTGTAAGAGTTGTTCCATCTAAATACCCGCTCTAAGACGTTGATCTAAAACACTAACGCGATGACACGAACTAAAATGGCCCTAATGTAATATTTGCGTGGAAGCGCTATAAACTTGCTTGTTTCTGAGTAAAACGTCAGGGATTTTTGTACCTAAATAGGTCTGCCACGTTCTGATTGAGAATTACGATTCATGTTGAGTTGTCAAAGCTTGACTGCCACTAAAAATACTAAGACGGTTTTTGCTTGATGGCTTTCCGTTTTGAGACGACTAAAACTCAGCCTTGCCAGCGTTGCACTCCAAAGCGCCAGAACGGTTTGAGAGAACACTATACGCTAAGAGCTTCTAAGCAAGGATCTTATAATTTCCAAGCGCGTTTTTTTTGCGGTTTGAATCTTTTTTTTCGTAAAGTCAGGCCCCAGGCTATGCATCCGAGACCAAGGATGATAAGTACAGTACTGATATCACTTGGCGTTTTGAACGCATAGGGGAGTAGGGCTATGGCACACAAACCAACACCTAATAACATAAAAAGATGGCCAACGTTGTCGTCTACCTTCAGCAAATATATAGTCAAAAGCGCAGCTAAAATAGGAAGAGCCACCAATGCAGCTAGATTTGCATCGATCATCCTTGCCGTTTATCCGACGTCAGCAAAACCTGCTGGTTTTGCTTAAGCAGCTTTTTTTAGAACGAACGTTCAGAGCTTTTGCTTACTGCTCGTCGCTTCATTCTCACTTAATTACTGCAGGCTTAGTTAGCTATTGCCCAAAACTCTTAGTCTTCCAACGCTCCTACTTCTTTTTTCCCATGCTCGAGCTCATCAGCTTGTTCTTGATCTAGCTGTAAGAGCAGGGCTTGGAATTCGCCAACGTGGGTTTTTTCTTCCTTGGCAATGTCCAATAGGGTAGCTAGAATCGCTTCGTTTGTTGTCAGCGCAGCCATTTGTTCGTACAGATTAATAGCATCAAGCTCTGCAATGATGCCTGTTCGCAAGATTTCTTTATCTATATTTTTTTTATCAATCGCATTTAGATCTATAGGAATCGTTGATAACATGTGATACACCTCGCGTTATATATGCACTGATAAGGTAAAACTTTTGGATACGCGTTAACCTGCAGAATAATTGCTAAACAAGACGCTGCTGAGCGCAGAGACGCACATGGGAGAAACGGCAGTTCACTAGGCAGATCCAACATCAACCATAAGATTTATTTCAAACCTGAACTATGGACGTGTTAATGAAGTTGTTAAACGCCGTTTTGTTGATCCTAGTTGTGACGGGTTTGACTTTAGCATGCGCAGGTTGTACTGTTAAGGTAGAAAATCTTGGACAAAATAAGATGTCACAAGATGGGACCAGGCAACTTAACGTGCCAGAATACCCTAACGCTAACAGGACATCGTACTCTAATCTTCCTTTCGTGGGGCAAGTTATAACGTATCAAACAAATGATACCCCTCAACAGGTTCTTGAATTTTATAACTCTCAAATGCAAGCCCAAGGATATAGTGTCAGCAGGAACTACACCAGTACGAATGAAACTGGGGGGTTAGTCATATTCGCAATGGGACAAGAAACTGTATGGGTCACCGTCGGACAGAACGCAGGAATAACGAATATTGCCGTCCGTACTTCCTCTTAATCTTAGGATGCTGGCTTATTTTGGCTTTTATTTTGTCCCAACGCCGGTTTAGATCTTTCACGATGCAGTGTCTTACCAACTAGTTCGGGCGATAGGACGGCATTAAGCCTTGTTTTAAGTATAGTAAGGGCATTTTACGCAAGGGCAAAACAGGACATATGAACCCGACCGACGGAAATCCTAAAAGCTTGGTCGAACCGCAACCTGTTGTTAATGAACCTGCGCTGACCGTTGGCAATGCCCTCGTGTTGGCTGATCTGCATATCGGAATTGAATATGAGCTTTCGCTTAGCGGCATACATATTCCATCGCAAATAGAGCGACGCATTGAACGGGTCTTACGATATGTGAGCAAGGTCAAAGCACGACGCGTTGTGCTTTTAGGAGATATAAAGCATTGCGTCTCTAAAACCTCTTCGCTCGAGCGACACGATGTCCCGCATTTTCTACGATCAATAGCTGAATGCGCCCCGATTGACATACTTCCGGGCAATCACGACGCTGGCATCGAATATTTGATTCCTCGTGACACACGCTTTGGAATCGAAATCCACAAGTCAAAAGGTTATAGCATTAATAATGTGGCGCTCGTGCACGGTCATACGTGGCCTTCGATAGCTTTGTTAGACTGTGATTATGTGGTCGTTGGGCACAACCATCCTGTCGTTCGCTTAGCTGACCCACTAGGCTACGTAAGTACAAAGCCTGTTTGGATTCGCGCCTGTTTTAACGAGGGTGTATTCAGACAACGGTTTCCAGATCTCGGTCGATTTAACAACCCGCGCGTCATCATCATGCCCGCTTTCAATGAGCTCGTGGGGGGCATCTCTTTTAACGAAGCTTCTTATGAAACGTTGCTGGGGCCACTGTTTACAAATCGTGCCATATTGCTCGAAAAAGCGCAAGCGTACCTTTTGGATGGCACATTTCTCGGCACGGTGGAACAGTTAAGAGAACTCGCGCCAGATAGCTCCAGATCAAGAAAGTCTCCATCACGGCGAAAAAGCAAATAATATTGATAATTTTTTGGCAAGTTAAGCTTTTTTTGAGATCTTCTGTCATTCTGAGCAGGTGTCTAAGCGCAAGGAAACTCGCAAACTGTAAGTAACTTAAAAGCTAACACGAGGCTACAGGCCCCCCCTTATGGCAGTAGAGTGGTTCTATTTTGCATTGCTGTCGTCAGTACTCATTTCTGGCGTAAACATCATTGATAAGATCCTGATTTCCGACTACAAAATACCACCGCTAGTCTATGTGTTAGTAATAAGTGCCACAAGCCTCATGCCGCTAGTAACACTTGCCTTCTTTCATTTAACACCGTTACCGCTAGGAATACTCGCGTTTACAATTCTTGTCGGCTTCGTCCGCATCTACTACACCTTGCCTTATTTCAAGGCACTCATGGTTGAAGAGGTGTCGAGAGTTATCCCCCTTCTTCAACTGACTCCCGTATTCGTGTTGATCCTCTCTAGCTTGATTCTGCACGAAGCACTTACACCACAGGATTACGTCGCATTTGGGCTGCTAGTTCTTGGAGGGACGCTATTCGCGATTAGACTTACTAAGGGAATTCGCATCTCACTAGCGTTTTATCTGATGATCCTTGCGTCGTTCTTATTGGCGCTGTACAGCGTCGCTTTGAAATACTTGTTTTCGGTGCAGGACTTTTACACCATCTTCATTTGGGTGCAAATCGCAGGGTTCATAACCTTCTTTCAGTTTATCCCATTGAGGCCCTTTAGGAATTCACTTATCAAGACGTATAAGGTGACAAGCAGAAAAATTGGCATTATTCTTGTCGCTGAGCAGGCAGTAGCATACGTTTCTGTATACGCTTACAATTATGCGATTGCGCACGGCCCCATAACACTGATTAGCTCTGTCGGCGCGACACAGCCGCTCTTCGTGTTATTATTTGCAACAATTCTATCCTATAGATTTCCTCGGGTGCTCAGGGAGGAACTCACAAAAATGGATGTCGCTTTGAAGGTGCTCGGACTTATTGCGATCTTTGCGGGAACGTATCTTATCCAGTTTTTCGGAG
>CAYHCZ010000030.1:0-15499 GCA_964355295.1 uncultured Methanomicrobia archaeon | reverse complement strand
AGTCTGGTAGGCACGAAGAATGTTACACCGGCTCAGTGGCCGGTTCTCTCTTTTTTTTCCTTTTACACATTTTACCTGGATCGTTCTTGCGACATTATCAAACAGCACTGCGGTTATGGGGACATCATCTAAGCGCTGAATGCGCAGGGGATTGCGGTCGAGCCTATTACGTTTACGCACAATATTGAAAAAACACTAGGTTCTCTTTAAGTAAACTTGGTGTAATTTTTAAAACGCCAAGCAGCAATAGCTAAAAACAGCCTTTGAGAGAAGCGTATCATTATTCAGACTTATTGAAGTTGTAGAAAGCCGTCCAAGTCACCTAGCATGAATCTACTCCGTAACGCGCGGAGGGCCTTTTTGTAATAGCTCTTGTATGCGCTGCTCTGCAGGAACCGCATTTTGCCATAACATCTCAAAGGTGGACGTAAGGTACTTAGCGTAGTTGGGATCATCAGTCCAGAGTCCGGAGATAGGTGCGTTAAGGGATATACGCTTGACTTCTGCATTGATCGCGTAATAGAGATTTTTTTATCAAATATGACGAACGTGATCTAGTGCTCATCAATATGGCGCACTTCTTCACCGATTGCTATCATTTCTCGCACCGGCTCAATGACTTGATACGAAATGTCGATGATGGACCGCACCCTTCCCCCGCGTTTGATAAATTTATACGCAGCTTCGTTGACCCCAAAGAGCGAGGCGAAAATAGTCATGTAAGCAGGAGCGGCCACCAGCCATTCTTCCTGCAACGAGTCAAGTAAGGGCATAGCGACGGCAATGAGTTCTTTCATGCTCTTTATGATCTTGAACGTGCTCAGTTCATCAGAGGGTCGGAATTTTTGTTGAAGCGAGAGCTCCTGAAGCTCGCGTTTCCTCTCTTCCATCTCGCGTAGCCCATTTTCCTGTTTTTAAGCGCGGTTCTTAGCGCTGTATCCAGGTCTATAGCTGTGTGACTTGTCGGTGAATCGGGCGAGGGACGCACCATGCCCTTCTCGATGAAGCTCGTAAGCGTCCGGTGTACGTCTTCACGATACGTCTTTAGCGATTTTGCAAGGGGGGAAGGTGTCTTCGGGCCATACTTAAGGCGGTGGAGGTAAGTACGTGCCTCTTTTTCGCTGAGCCCGAGCCAATGAGTCGGGTAATGAAAGCAGCCTCTTTGTCCATAGTCATCTTTAACTAAAGTTTACGTTAGTCAAACAGTAGATATAGATTAGCCCAGGTAAAAGGATGGCAGCGGTTGATAGGTCGAAGACCACGTCAGCTAGTTCGCCAGCAACGAACCTAGACGCACCTTCTGACGTTCAATTCGCGAGGCAACTGGAGCTCGTTTCTTAAAAGGTACTGCCTTGAAAAATTACCCCAGCATTATGGAAGATCGCTAATCGAAGATCGCTAATAACCCTGAACAGCCTCAGCTGCTTCCTTTATCACCGTCTTCGATTCGTCAACGTTAAGCACTGGGTATATTTCCCACGTGATGATCGGCCTGTACTTGAACATGACAGCGGCAAGGGCTACTTTGTCTTCGAGCTCGCTTAAGGCGTATCCCTCCATTCCGTTACCAAATTGTCCCCAGTCGCTAAGTGACCCAAAGTGCAAATCCTCTTCTACCATTTTGAGCATCAATGAGAACAGTTTCCCGATGTCGGCTGGCGAAGTGGGAAGCTCAAGCTTTGAATTATCAACGTGCCACCTTACAAAGAATTTGGGCATTTTATCACCTCGTTGCAATTTAACCAAACTGCGCGGTCGCAGCCGCTTCTTTTATCACGTCTGTCGATTCTTCGACATCAAGCACCTCAATTATGTCCCACGTGACAAACGGCCTGTACTTGAACATGACAGCGGCAAGGGCTACTTTGTCTTCGAGCTCGCTTAAGGCGTATCCCTCCATTCCGTTACCAAATTGTCCCCAGTCGCTAAGTGACCCAAAGTGCAAATCCTCTTCTACCATTTTGAGCATCAATGAGAACAGTTTCCCGATGTCGGCTGGCGAAGTGGGAAGCTCAAGCTTTGAATTATCAACGTGCCACCTTACAAAGAATTTGGACATTTCATCACCTTGTTGCATTTTTGGTAGTGGGTGTTTAGTTGCCCGCCACCTTTTTTAAACACATATATCTCCTTTTTACTCAGATAAAAGTTGCTGTTTGAGGCTGTCGTTACGCTGATCCAATTAGTAGCAGCAACCCGGACCAATAGCACGGTTTACAAATCGGATGACTCAAACACATTAGGTATTAAGACCACGAAGCGATAACACAGCGAAACATCAACCGCGGCGTGTTCTTCGTAGTCACGACACGTCTAGAATTGTTTGGAGTGTAACGCGCTCAGTTCACGCTAACTTTATTAACAGAGCTCACATATTCAACCGTTTCTCAAAAAGCGGTGCAGAGTAGATCATTCGTCTTATAGGTTGGACCGTTTACAAAGAAAAGGAGGTGACCATAACCATGCCCACATACATCATGCTTATGAAATGGGCTCAAGCAGGAATCGAGAACATAAAGGACCTACCGCAACGAATAGAACGCGCCCGTAACACATTCAAGTCCATTGGTGGAGAACTAAAAGCCTTCTATATGCCTTTTGGAAGGTACGACACGATTGCGATCGTCGAGGCTCGCAGCGATGAGGCAATGGGGAAAGCGCTACTTACTATCGGAAGCTGGGGGGCGGTAAGTATAGAGACGTTGATGGCGGTCCCAGAAGCAGAGGGATATGAAATAATTAAAGGGCTTCTGTAAGTCCAGCCCCTACACTGAACCGCAAACACGGTAAGGGTTTTAAATGAGGAGCGTTTAGCGCTCCCTTTTTTAGTGTACGAACAACAAGTTGGAGAGACCCAGTCCTCTAAATTAATTAGCGTTTAAAGTGCCTTCAATACTACTTAAAAACGCGTTACCCCTAGTTTTTCATGACGACTTTACCCTTGTATGAGCTCTTATTTAGGTATTTTCACAAACGAAGACGATATAACGATATTGACCGTATTCTTTCTACCTTTGTGGATCGAGACTTGATCACAAACAAAGTAAGTTTTATGCCGAGCGCGAACACTATTATATAGCTTCGGTGACAAGGAGGTGGAATGGAATGCCGCACCCTTTTTTGGTAGCATTATGGTTTATAGCGCGAATCGTGGTCCTAGTGGCATTGATCTGGGGCGCATACACTTTAACGCAGATACATAAAACACTACAGCAGCCAAGTAAGTGACGTAACAGTTTTGATATTTTAGCCATCGGCGGCTAAGTTCAAAAGACTAACACCAATGGATACACCGCAATCAGCAGTACTTTCTCTATTCATCTCCCCTCTCGTCAGTTGTCGCGCTGGCCTAAGACCAGATAGATGGTCTGACGACCGGCGTTTAAGGACATTCCGGGGCACGATGCAAGACCATTTTGTTCTCGTAGATCTGTGGAAATCTGCTGGGCATCAGTGTGACAATATTATGTAGAATGGATCAAGCCGATGAGAACGTAAGCAACTATCGTATTATACCCACTTACTGTTCTTGCGATTCTAATTAAAGGCAACTAAAGAATACTTGGAATCGTATCTCTTTATCTTGCAATAAATGCATTCGCTATTTTTTCAAGAAGCTTGTTATCGCAACTCACTCCACCTAGATGAACCAAAAACAGTAAGCAAAAAGATAATAAAGGAACGCAACAAAGCGAAGCGATGCATAGGACTGGTATTAAAAATGAAACATTGTGAAAACTGCAAAAAACAAGAAACTTGTGACTTCCCTGAAGACTTCCGCGTACTGACGTGGCGTCGCCATGGGCATTGCAGATGGCGTGAAGAATAGAAAAATCACTGAAGCAGCGGTTGACAATTGACGTGTCAACATACGCGCACATATTAAGTCAACCGACGCTGATATAGCAATATTTCTTAATATCGCCGCGCTAACGCTCGTTACCGAAACTAAAGCCTAGGACGCCAGCTTATATTAGCGTTTAACGCGCGTAACGGTTCCCGATAGATAACGCGCTTAAACTGAGCTGATAAACGGTGCTCTTGGCACATCAGGGTTAGTAGGCGCACCATAAATTTCAGACTGAACCTCCTCCTCGAAGGTTTGTTGTCTGGGACATCGAGCTGTCGCTATTAACTGCGCTAGTAGCTTGGCGATTCAAGAATAAATTACCAAAATTATCATACGGCAATCGCTGCTGTCGGTAGCGTGTGCAATAATATTTTGTTTAACTTTAGCTACCCTTTCTATTTTGATTTAACAAAAGCTTAAGGATTTACACGGTAATAGCTAGAATCGTGGAATATAAAGCACTACTCACCCTTGTAGCCGCATTTTTCATACTTTTTGCTGCGATGTTAAACCCCCTCATCGCCGCTAGCATTGCCATCGGCTCTCTTATGGTGTGGTTTGGATATCTTCTCGTCACATATGATGATAAAAAGAAGGAGAGAAAGGAAGCGTAAAAACGCCGCTACCATTCACGTAGAATTACCGCTTCATTGCTTCCGTTTGGGCTTTGAACAGCCCTTTCATAATTTCCCTTCCTGTTTCGTAGGGCACTATTTCGTGCGGCTCTATTAAAATGAGGGGGGCAAATCGATAACGATTGCTTGAACACGTCTTTGGAATCACTGGAGATTGCATACCTCTCATTCCATCCGGGAAAAAGCCAAACTCTAGCATCTCATCTGTCTTTAACCAGTCGCGCTGCTTATGGACAAATTTAACACAGCAGCCGAAACTTAACACAGGATCCTACGATAGAATTTATATGGCGACTATCGACCCCCACTGCTGATCATTTCTTGAAAAAAAATAATCCACGTTCTGGGTGACTAGCGAATATGCTTTTTAGAGTTTCAGCTCAAGACGTTGTTAGAGCATAAAGAAGACCGAGATTAAAGAACGCCTGAAGCGAATCGGAACAAACGTTAAGGACTCGACGATCAATAGCTGAATCCATACAGGATGGCTGCGTAAGCCGTATACGAGTACGTGCGCGTTAAGTAATGATCGATGATAGTGTGACAGCATCGTTTCCGCAGTTTCTTATGCTTTCCCTCCCTACAAAGTAGCAGAAGGAGGTTCGCATGGCGCTTAGTCAGATCTCCCTTGTTGTCATTGGCTTAATCTTCGTAGTTCTTGGCCTTGGCATAAGGTTGGCACTTCGTCTTATTTTTTATCGACGTGCCTATCATTATGATGCAGCGTCTCGGCGATGGGCGCACATGTCGCGTTTTTTTACGTAATAGGGATCATTTTTGTCGTAGTGGGTATAGGTCTGCTAATAATAGGCGTTCTTAACTTTGGTATGGATCTTAGCCAAATCTCCCTTATTATAAGCGGTTTAGTCTTTGTACTTATTGGACTTGCCATTCGATTGTCGATAATATTGATCGTTCATCGCAGACAAGTTTCTTATGGTGGTTATCGCGTCTACGAGAAACTGGATCGCAACTTGAAGATTGCTTTTTGGATAAGCATCGCATTGCTTCTAATTGGTGTTTGTCAACTAATTTTCGGCTACATCCCCTATATTTTCAGATAAACCAGTGCTAGCGTGGTACTTTGCATTCGCTGGCAACATTCAACGCTTTGATTAATAGAGACCTGTAAAGGCTCCGACTGATTTAATAACGTCTGAACGCTTTAAAAGATTGATTTAATGCGGCGAACGGAGCTTAAAACAAGCTTTGGCTCAACAACGTGCGTCGCAACTATCGGCATCAGCTGCTTGAGTACGCGTATGATGTGCATATACAATATTAGCGGAGCGTTACGGTCGTACAGAAGGGCGGAGAAGGTAAGTGATCACAACAGGCTGCTCTTTATTTGTGACACATAACGACCTTTGTCTTGCCATTGAAGAAGACGCGCCCCGCTCTTGTCAATATACACAAACGTGTCGTGCGTATTATCACTTTGTACGATCCACGAACCACTATTGACAACCAGCTTTTTTGGCCAATGTTTTGGTGTGTATATATCTGGCAGATGCGTGTGACCAGAGACGATAACGTCAGCATCGATGCGTCGTGCCATCCGGTCGAAGTCGGCGGTGCCAATGCGCTTTTGGATCGTCTTCTGAGACGTTGGCGGCACATCCTGGTTGTTTTTCCCTTTCCGCTTGACCCCCGGATAAAGTGAGTAGTTATAATACCATCTTGCTAACACGTTGAAAACCCACAAAACGCCAAGAAATGCAATCGCTCCCACGAGCCACCCTACAAAGAGCATAAGCACTGCAAGCGCTGAGCTTTGTGCAAAAGAGATAAGCCACGTGAGCAGCGAAGGAAGCCAGTTGATGATGAGGGGGGAGAAAACGATGCCGACCGTTAACAATAAGACCACCGCACCAAGCACCTTGAACCATAAAAACCCGCCAGCAGCGGCTGAGCTGAAACCCAAGAAGTTACCAAGGTGGAGCATGCTATTATGTCTGAAGACGGGGTCAAACTGGTGGCCATGGAGGAAGAAGTACGAGCGCTCTCCGATTTGTTCTCCTTTCCATTGGCCGCTTGAATTTTTCTTGTTTGGATAACCTTCAGAATACACCGTGAAAGGTATGTCATCAGGAAGCACATGTGGGCCCACGTAGTTCTCCATGATCCCGTCGTGATTGCCTAATAAGTACACGATCTCCCGCTTTAGTGCAATCAGCGAGTTGATGGGATTGAAACTCTCTTGATAAGGGCGCACCGTATTGCTATCCCGGCTTATCCATAGGTCGACTAAATCGCCAAGGAGGATAATTTTTTGCGGTACTTCGAGCGATTCCTCGCACAGCTCCTTTCCTGGTATCTCTCCCGGCAGTTCGCGCGGCGTTTTGATGATCATTCGCTCAGACTGCACCGAGTTGGTTAGGTAAGTCATGAAGCGCTGAAACCTCTGTGCAGACTCATCTTCGAACCCAAAGTGCGTGTCGGAAATCACAAGAATGGGACCATCGCTCATCGTATCACCCCCTTTTAGAGATGTAGAATAGATATTAAATGCTGCCAGAGCACATGTATGATGTGTATATGAAGTAGTGGGCAGAAGAGAGTTTCGATTAACGTGGGGGTAACCTATTTCTAAACACCCTTCTTCTCTTGGGAACGACGGATCACAGATTATCGTCTCTGCTGCATAGCGGCGAGATTGCGTTCCATGACTGTCGCAGTCTTCTTAACTTCCTTCTCGTGACTAAACATCACGAATTCCGTGCCCGCTTCAATAATCGCCTTATACATTGACTCCACGTAAAACACATCCCCGGCGTTAAAGACTCTTCACGGTCCTTGTATATTACGCGGCACCTCCCTTTTAAGACATATCCCCACGCCGGAGCGGGGCTCATGTCGTCAGGCAGGCCTTTGAGGAATGGAGTCTCGTCGTAATCCTTATCGAAGGTAGCTATCTCGGCGCGTATCGCACCCCACACCATTCCTCGAAAGGCAAACCCCTCTCCTTCTACTATAACTGGTAACTTTGTCTTTGAGCTTCTCATCGTGACTCCCTTTTGGCGGTTAAGTTATGTGGTTGAATACATCGTGTTCTGGGGACTTGTATCTTCTCTGCGTTTTAACGGTCATTCGTGAGCGAATATAACGACGTATAGTGTTGGTGGAGTTGAATGAGAAACTACCGACATGTGCTGTCTGGGTACATACACGATATCTACATGAAGTATTGGAAAGATGCGCGCTTGATCCCGTGACTTCGCAGGATAATCACCTACCTTCCAAGTGCCTGTTCTGTACTACGGTGAACAGCAATGATCATGACTATATTCATGGCTAAAACGACCACGGCGAGAAATAGCGACTGTAGCTTGAATAGTGTTTCTATCATACCAAAAGAGAAAAAAATCACGCTTCGCAGCACTATCATACGTGTGTTCATGCGGATAGACGGCCGCGCTCTCGCTAAAATGAACTTGTTTTCTATGCGGTCCTCATGCTGTTTGAGTTCACGAACAGTGCTAACGAATGAGGCGAATCCGACAAGCGCGTTTAGACTAAACGCAAAATAAAACCACGCGACCTGCTGTAAGGTGATGCTGAATATTATAAGTGCCTGCGTCACCCCAAAGAAGAAGGGTATCGCTGCGTCAATCGTGCTTGGCAGAAGCCGTGCTATGATAATCGGTCGGGTATATTGTACCCACGTCGCTATGATCATAATAAACATCGCAACGATGAGAACCGTCCAGAGGGGGTCATAAGTGCCGGCGATTACGTATTTCAGTTAATCCAGTACTGCGAGGAGCAGATACCCCAACGCGGCAGCCTGAATGATGCTGATGAGGGTGACCATATAAGTGGGGTAAAAGGTTGTCACCCGCTCTGTGAGGTCAAACGGCACGGTTTCGGACGAGACCGGTATGCCACAGTTATGGCAGTAGTTCGCATCGGAGACTATAGAAGCTCCACACGCCTTGCAAGAATCGCCGATCACCGAGGGTTGCTGCGGCATGGAATCAAAATTGCATGTTAGCTCTCCTCTTCATATACTGTGCGTCATAAATTGCCTGCGTGAGCAGATGAGGGGACGCTTTAGTTTGTGCTGTACATCGAAAAAGGAGATAAAGAGCTAGGAAAAGAGCTGTCCCAGCTTATACTGTGTTACGGAGAAGAAAGATAAGCCGCGCGCGAAAAGTCCAGATCAGTCTACAAACCACAATTTTTACAACGGACAAGCTTTATCGTCTCAAACACCAACACGACCACTTAACAAATAAGCGTGCTACAGTCAAGCATGGCATATTACTGGCTTCAGTAGTTCTTTCTTCGGGGTTTCCCGCGTCGTGTTTAAAATGGTGCTGCTGCGCAGACGCTGTATCCACCTTTTTTGCTTTTTGTACGCATAAGGTAATAATGACGTTTTGGGGGGGAACATGAATGAACGCTGTCGAAGCGCTCGACGTTTCTAAAGTGTATCGACTAAAGGGTTTAGAAGTGGATGCTCTTCACGACGTTACGCTCACGATTGCAGCAGGAGAGATGGTCTCCATAATGGGCCCAAGCGGAAGTTAGAAAACGACACTGCTTAATCCGGACTCGATAAGCCGACGACCGGAACGATCAGCAATGATGGTACCCCGCTGGAGCATATGTCGGATAAGGTGCGCGCCCGCTATCGGGCAGAACGAATGGGTTTCATCTTTCAATCGTTTAACCTGTTACCAGTGCTGACCGCACATGAGAATGTTGAGCTGCCTCTCCTTATCGCCGGAGTTAATTCACGTGAAGCTCGCAGACGTGCCTCAAAATGTTGTCACTTGTAGGCGTTGAGCGGTGGAGCACGCACAAACCGTAAGAACTCAGCAGCAACAGCGCGTGGCGATCGCGCGATCCCTCGTCAACAAGCCGGCGATCGTGTGGGCTGACGAACCGACCGGTAATCTCGATTCTGAGAATGCTCATAATATTATGGAGCTATTGAAGAGATTTAAGGTAAAAAATGACCAGACACTGGTCATCGTGACGCACGATCCGACCGTCGGTACGCAGGCAGATCGGATCGTCGGAATGAAAGATGGTATGATCACGTCTGACGAGAGGACTAGGCCGGGAGGCAACGCGTCGGAATTACTTCCCTAGCTACCTGAACCGTACGCGCAAAAGCGAGGCACTCCGATGGATTCCACGATAACTCTCCTGGCGGTGATTGTCGGACTGGCACTCAGTTACCGCTGTGCTTGCAGCCAGGCACAAATTTCTCTTTAGAATGGGCGTGCGAAATTTTTCTTGGCGCCCGAAAAACACCGCCCTCGTGATCGTCGGGCTCCTCATAAGCACAGCAGTCATCTCAGGATCACTGGTGGCCGGGGACTCGTTCAATTACACGATCAAAAAAATCGGCTACGATACGATAGGAGCGGTCGACGAAGTGGTAACTGTCGGGAGCGGGAACAATCAACCCTTCAACGCGTCAGCGTACGATAGACTTGTCACAGATCCTACCGTCACGGCGCTCGTTGCCGGCATCGCACCAGAAGTTTCCGTCAATGTACCGCTCGTTCGTGACGCGAGCAACGGGATCAGTGCAACCGGCGCAAGTATTTTGGGTACGAACCTGACGATCGACAAGAGTTTCGGCTCGTTTACCCTCCTTGACGGGACGCGCACGGATGCGACGGATCTTCGCGCTGACGAGGTGCTCATCAACAATAAACTCGCCCGCGAGCTCAACGCGCACGCCGGTGATACGCTCACGGTGTATGTGGGGAGCACTGGTGCGTCCCTGAGTGCGCATAATTTCACACTAAAGTACATCGCGAAAGATGAGGGGAAGGCGCATATAACCTAGGCCCCATCATCTACACTACGCTCGAGACTACCCAGGCATTAGCGCAAAGCCCAGGGCAGATTACCGCGATTCGCATCACCAATACGGGAACGGTCGAAAACGGCGTCGTGTCCTCTCCCGCCGTCGTCGATGCGGTGACGCGTGCGCTTGCGGACCTCCCGCTCACCTTTACCGTGAGCCGGATCAAGTAGAACCTGCTGACTCAGGCGCAAAATACCGGCACCCAGATATCGTTCCTCTTCGAGATACTCAGTGCCTTTGCGGTCACCGCAGGCGTGGCGCTTATCATCAACATCTTTGTCATGCTTGCAGAGGAACGAAAAGGTGAACTCGGGATCATGCGTGCCATAGGGCTGCCGCGCGGAAACCTTATGGAGCTCATCCTGTTTGAGGGCGTCATTTATGTAGTGATCGCAGCAGCGCTCGGGTCCATGATCGGCATCGGTGTGGGCGCGGCGATCACCTATGGATTTAATTATATATTTGTGAACCTCGGCACCACTTTATCCGTCCGTTACACGGCGTCCATGGTGTTCGAGGCGTTTCTAATCGGCATGATTGTGACGCTTGCGACAATAGCCCTGCGTCCTTCCGGATTGGCAGGATCAACATCATCTCGGCCATACGAAACACTGAGGAGGAGGGCGACAGGGGGCGGAGCACCCGAATTGTCGCGGCGAGCGCGCTGCTCGTGGTGTTCGGCGTTGTGCTCTACGTTGTGCTCTACGTTGTGGCAGGGTCAAACGTGCTCATCAAAGTGATCGCACCTTCGCTCGCCATCTTGGGCGCCGGCGTGCTCGGATCACGCTTCACGAGCAGTCGATGGACATTTTCGGTGGCAGGCAACGCGCTCGTCGCCTACATTCTGTATCTGATATACACACTAGAAGATCAAAGCGGCACAGAGGGAATGATGGCAATCGTGGCCGCGGGTATCCTGTTGGTCCTCGGGGCGGTGCTCATCGCCGTCGTGAATGTGACCACGCTCATTCGAGCGGTGAACGGCACGATCGGCCGTACACGAACACTCGGAGCGATCGTCAAACCGTCGCTCGCGTATCCCTTCAATAAGATGTTACGGACGGGCTTGACCGTCACGATGTTCTCGCTCGTCACCTTTATCATAGTGTTGTTCGCGATCCAGGGTACGACGTTCCAAGTTGATGTTGCGCAACAAGCTGGCGGGTACGATGTGCGCGCGACTTCGGCCGTCCCGCTCTCAAACCTCACGTACGCGCCGCAGGCAGCCGGAGGAGCGGCCACTGCACAAACGTCTGGTGCGCCCTCTCCATCGGTTGTCCCCTTCGACACCTCGAAGGTTGTCTACAGTGACGGGCTGTTTACCGAGTTGGTGTATGGGCTTACCATTAACGATCAAACGGTGAATTACCGAGGGCCACCGTTTGACACGGTGTACGGCGTCGACGCGTCGTTCGTCGACCACGCGACGTACGGGTTCAGCGATACCGCCGCCTACCACGTCGACCGGGGCAGTGTGGCAATCACTTGACAATCCCCAGAACGTGATCCTCGATGCTGGCTACTTATACGGAAGCAACACCCCCGTGAAGGTCGGCGATACGGTGCGCCTCACCACTGCCAACGGAACGACCGCGTTCACGGTGACGGGCGTGCTTGACGAATCGTGCCTCCACGGCGTGTTCATGAGCAAATCGGCGATGAAGCAGGTCTTTCCCACTATCGCAGGTAACAGCCTCTTTCTCATCAAAACGGCACCAGGGGTCGATCCCCTGAACGTGACTTACGACCTGAAAAGAGACTTCCAGCAGTACGGTGTGGATGCTGTGGTCATTCGCGATGAGGTACTCCAGCAGAACCAACAGAACAATGTGACCAACGGCAGCATATATGTGTTCCTCGGTCTCGGCCTCATCATTGGTGTCACATCGCTCGGGATTATCGCGGTGCGATCTGTCCTCGAGCGCCGCCGAGACATCGGCATTATGCTGGCGATGGGGTTGGAGAAGCGCAAAGTCCTCCTGTCGATGCTCATCGAAGTGCTCTTTATTACCATACTCGGATCGCTGATCGGGCTGATTACAGGCGTCGCGATTACTTACGTCCAGTACCTCAGCATCAGCCAGCCAACGTACTCCTACACCATCCCCGTTACGCTCCTCGTTGCGATCTACGCTATCCTTTACATCGCCGCCATTGTATGTACGCTCGGACCAGCGCGTGCCGCAGCCGCACTGCAGCCCGCTGATGCGGTACGGTACAGCGAATGATCGCTTCGGTGAGGCTACACGTCATTCCACATATCCCGCACCCATTCTGGTACTAGGCATCGGGAGAGCACTGCAGTTAGGTAGGGTAAAATTAAAGCGAGCGAACAATACTCTCGCTTTTTTAGGCCCCTAGGCGTTGGTCGCAATAAGATAAAATCCGGCCATAAAATGATAATGTAGTATCAATAACAACTATAAGTCCATAAACGTATGAACAAAGCAACAAGCGAGCTAAATGAATACAAGCTCATTATTATCAAACCTGAACCGGAGTGAATATTATGGATCTGTTTAAACGCCGGGATGAGGCCAGCGATAATACCAAGTATAAGGACAATATCGCCTGGTGGATGAACCATTATGAGACGCTAATTACGACCGAGGCGGAAAACGTCGTACGAAACGCGGCAACGATGGTTAACGATGCGGCCGCTCTGCGGGATAACGCCGTCAACTTACTCACGCAACTCGATAATGACGCTATGGAAGCTGAGCGCGAAATAACGCGCCTGGGCGGGATCGCGTTTATTGAACAGTTCCAGCTAACGATTAAAGAACGAAAGGCATACCTCGATAATTTGTATGAATCGCTCACACGAAGGCGGCCCGCAGAGAGATGGGTAAATCCATGATAAACCAGGAGATAGCTGCAGCGCATACCCCACTAACTGTAAGAATCATAACCACGCGAGTCGGAAATAGATAGCTTGTAAAATTCCTCTAACTTCTCACAAAATACCCCACTCACAAAGGGGTGAATCGGTATAATATGCCTAATGGATGAATGGGCAAATGGTATTTCGAAATGCCAGCAAAACCAAGGAAGTCAAATAGCTCATATAATAAGCAAGGCATAGTTTTGCCATTACGGTTAAAGCCGGAGTTTACCTAAGGCGCTTATTTTAGTGCTTGGCCATTTTTGCATTAATATGACGGTGTTTATTTAAGGCTCAATGATCAGGATCTGGAGTAAGTAGGGACAAACGGGCCGCAGTTGTCCCTCAGTTTTTTATATTGATAATCCGAATGACGATTCATCAACCAGAAATGGAGAATTCAAGATACTTGATTGAGGGACAGGACATGGCAAAAGGCACTTCGCAGACAGAAAGGACCAAGGTTTTATTGAACACCAGCATGGGGGACATCACCCTGGCGCTTTTTGATGATATGCCCATTACCGCGGGCAACTTCAAAAAACTGGTGCAGAAGGGATTCTACGACGACACCATCTTCCACCGGATCATCGACGGCTTTATGATCCAGGGCGGGGACCCTACAGGCACCGGTCGGGGTGGACCGGGTTACGCTATCAAGGATGAGTTCACTGATCACAACCGCAACGTTCGGGGAACCATTGCCATGGCCAACGCCGGTCCGAACACCGGCGGTAGCCAGTTCTTCGTCAACTTGGTAAATAACAATTACCTTGATAAAGCTCATCCGGTCTTCGGCAAGGTTATTGAGGGAATGGATGTGGTCGAGAAGATGGGCAAAGTAAAGACTGTCGCTTCGGACCGGCCGGCGAAAGCGGTGAAGATAATATGCGCGAAGATCGTCGATTAAATTTTTTGAGCCAGAAATAGGGCGTGTTCTTTTATGATTTGATATTTGTCCTTCACTGCTGCTCATTATAGGTTTTTGAGCGGCAGGGCGATATATTGCAAGGATCAGTCAAATAACTACATATGCCCGCACGGAATGCCTGGAGTAGGTTTACGCTGTTGCAAACCCCCGCTCCATCACCACGTCTACACTATATTCGTTAACTCCTGGAAAGACCGTATGGTGAGCTGCAATAAGAAGCGTACCCCCTTGAACCTTGAGACGTTACCCAAGCTTCAGGATTACGTAAGCTAAATAGCGTATTTTTCAATAAGAACTGCTCAGGGCCTGCTTCGTACTCTTCAAGAAAAAAGGGAAGAAAGGGAGCCCTAAAATGCCTGTGCGATGCTGGTGGCCCAAGCATCGATGTCGTGCCAGTTGCGGAAATCGCCTTCGGGAAAAAGAGCACGAGCGGCGGGCATCTTTCGGAGCATCCGATGACTGAACGCGAGTTTGCTGGCGTCCAACCCTCCAAAGAAGACCTGATGGTCACGGGGGTTGATTGCGGCCTTGAACTCGGCGATCTCCTTCGGCTCCGCGGCGACACGCACATCTCGACCTTGGGCGTCCTTGGTCTCAGTACCAAGCGGGCCGCAACTAAACAACCACACCGGATGACTGGCCAACACGGCGCGATTTCGTATCACAAACTCTGCTGCCTCCTTCATCCAGTGGGCCATATAGACGGCACTTCCAATGACGAAGGCATCGTAGTCTTCGAGGTTTTGGACCTGGCCGACTTCTAGGGCGTCCGCCTGCGTTCCCTGCTGCTGCAGCTTTTCGGCAATGAACTCCGCTATGCCCTTCGTGGACCCGTACTTGCTTGCGTAGACGACGACAGTTTTCATGATTTATTACCTCCGACTTTGACAGAAATTTTCACCAGCTGATCACGTTTACCTTTGTGAATGGCGGTATGAATGTGAACTGGATCGGCAACTTCAAAAGGGTTCTCTAATTTTGCCATACGCTAGCACCTCCCTCTTTGTCGTTTGATAATTAAGTAGCATGGCGATTACTCCTCCGGCAATACCGAAGAACAGTGGAATTAAGCCGCCGCCTACCAGAAGCATTACGATCGACAGCAGAATTAGGATTAAGCCGCCGTTTTTATGCTGAATAAACTTGCCTGCCCATATTGTGACTATGATGCCCATAATAATCGCAAGTATTCCGGTTAACAGGAAGTTGGGAACTATGGTCATTGCAGGCTCTCCTGCCACTACTTGCAGCGCAGGCCATACCCCTATCATTATTCCGTTTGGAGCTACGCTGCCCTGAAGCACCTCCCCAATACCGTGAAGCACGCCACCCCCAAGTCCGGCAAAAATGCCTAAAGCCGAAGCTAATA
>CAYHCZ010000029.1:0-15608 GCA_964355295.1 uncultured Methanomicrobia archaeon | reverse complement strand
ACGCCCGATCTCCGCCGTGTGAAGGCGACGTCATAACCAACTAGACCACAGGCCCCGTTCTTCACGTCGATAGCCAAACAGATAAGTTTATCGTTCGGTCGCCTCTCCCCATTTATTAAAGCAACTACGAGAACAGCCGCTTTCTGAGCATCCGCCGAGTCAAACGCGTCCATGCAAGGCAACCACAAGTCAACCGAGTTTTCCGACATCGACCTGAGCTGCTGGAAGGACTACGATGACGTTATCCTCGATTCATTGTGGCTACTCGGCCCACGTGATAAGACGGGACCGCACGTTGGAGACTACTGGGGCAACTTCATCCCCCAGATCCCGTACCAGGTCTTGACACGTTTCACGAAGCGTTATGACGTCGTCGTCGACCTCTTCAGCGGCATGGGCACAACGCTCATCGAATGCAAGCACCTCGGCCGCATCGGACTTGGCGTTGAGATCGATCCCGTGGTGGCAGAACGCTCGCTAGAGCGTATAAACAGCGCTGAAAACCCGCACAACGTTCAGGTCGCCGTGCTTGTGGGTAACTCCACGCTGGCAATCACAGCGAAGCGCGTGCGTGCCACGCTCAAGGAATGGGGTATCGACGCGGCCGACTGCATCATCCTCCATCCGCCCTATCACGACATCATCCGGTTCAGCGATCGCGACGGCGACCTTTCGCGCATCTCATCAGAGGCGGTCTTTCTGGATAAGATCGGTCTGGTCGCGCGGCACGCGTTTGACATGCTCAAATCCGCTGGTTTTATGGCGCTCGTAATCGGCGACAAATACGTTGATTCGAGGCTTGTCCCACTTGGGTTCATGTGTATGCAGCGCTGCATTGACGCCGGCTTTGTTCTCAAGGCGATCAACGTCAAGGAGATCTTAAACAACGAGCGGGGCAAGGGCAAGAACGGTAACCTATGGAAGTATCGCGCGCTCGCAGGCGGCTTTTACCTTTTCAAGCATGAGTACGTCATGATCTTTCGTAAACCAGCGGCTCGTCCCAAGCAAGCCCCTAAAGGTGTCGCGCCATAAGTTTATCGATGTCGATATCGTCTATTGGCACACCGGCGAGGGTCTCTGCGTTTAAGGAACGGTACTCGCTATCGAACGTTGGCTTTTCGGTCTCGTACAGCACCCCTATCGGTATTTTATCGCCCACTTCCTGCGCCTTTTTAAGGGCACGCTCGTAATCGAAGCGATCGTGTTTTGTCTCATCAAGCGTGTAAACGTGATCGATCCACCACTTCCACGTGTTGACGTGGTTAAACGTGACGCACGGTTGGCCAATGTCGACGAGCGAGAACCCCTTATGTCGGATTGCTTTAACCATCAGTTCGATTAGGTGCTTGTTCTCACCGCTGAAACCGCGTCCGACAAAGGTTGCTCCCGCTATAAGTGCAAGGGGGAGGGGGTTGACTGGCGACGCAAAGACGCCTTCTGGGGCGACCTTCCATTTGGTGCCCTTGAAGCTCGTCGGTGACGGCTGGCCGGTCGTGAGGCCGTACACCTGGTTGTCGTGAACGAATACTGTGATGTCGACGTTTCGCCGAGCAGCGTGTAAAAGGTGCCCCAACCCCTCACCGTACGTGTCGCCATCTCCTGCGTGAACAATGACCGTCAAGTCACTGTTGGCGAGTTTTACTCCCTGTGCAACGGGAATCGACCTCCCGTGAAGGCTGTGAAGCATATATGTGTTGATCCAGTAGCTGAGGTTTCCCGAGCATCCGATGCCGCACACGATCGCCGTCTTGTGTGGTGCAAGGTCCATATGTGCGTAGGCATTTTTTATAGCGTTCCAAATGCCGAAGTTCCCACACCCAGGACACCACGTCGGCCACGTGCCGGGTACGTCGTATCGATGCACGTCTCCCATTTCAGAGCACCTCCTTGATGCGTTGATAGAGCTCATCGGCGTTGAAAGTCCTCCCGTCGTACCTCAAGATGGTATGATCTGGCCTAATCTGCGCGTGTTCTTTTATCAAACTTCCGAGCTGCGCGCCGCGGTTGTTTTCGATCAGAACGACTCGCCTTCCTTTAAGACGCGCTTTTACGAGTCGTGAAGGGAAGGGGCTCATAAAGAGGACCTGCAGGAACCCGAGACCAACGTCGTCGTTAGCCCGAAGATAATCCATAGCGTCGAGGATCGCCCCTTTCGTCGAGCCCCAGCCGACCAGTACGGTGCCTGACGAGTCGTTGCCGTGGTATTTGATCCCGTCGAGGAGCGCGGCGGCCGTTAAGTATTTCCTGCACCGCTTGTCGACTAACATTGCAACAACCGGCGCATCTTCAGAAGCGTGGCCGCGCTCGTCATGCTCGTCGCTGTTTGAGTTGAAAATACCCCCCTCAATTCCCGGTATCGTTCGCGCTGACACGCCTGTATGGGTCGCTTCATATCGTCTGAAATCAGCGGGTACGTTTCCCTCTGTAAGCAGCAAGCCGCGATCAACAGCGAGTCCTTCGGTCTCAAAGGGTTCCGATGTGAAAAACGAAGTCCCCAGATGCTTGTCAGTGAGGATGAGCACCGGCGTTTGGAGGGCATCAGCGAGATTGAACGCCCTGAACGTTTCGAAGAAGCACTCCTCTGGGTCGCCCGGTGCGAGCACCACCCTAAAGAATTCTGCCTGCGACGCGTGAATGCAAAACCGTAAGTCGCCTTGGGCCGTGCGGGTTGCGAGTCCCGTGGACGGACCGGGGCGCTGACCATCAATGACCACGAGCGGGTTCTCGGTTGCCCCTGCAAGGCCGAGACCCTCGACTATCAACGAAAAGCCCCCCCCGGACGTTGCCACCATTGACCGCGCTCCGGCGAAGCTTGCCCCGATAGCCATGTTGATCCCGGCGATTTCATCTTCAGGCTGCACCATCGCCACGCCGTACTCACGCGCGTGAGCGGCGATATAAGTCATAACGTTGTGCGTCGGCGTCATTGGGTAGATAGCAATGAACTTCATCCCGGCTTTGAGCGCGCCCATGCAGATCGCATCGTTCCCGGTCAAAGTCATTCTGCGCGGACCTTTCAGGGGTTTTAATCCGCCTTTGTAAGGTTCAGGATACGCACGAGAAACGTAATCATATCCTGCTTTTGCTGCGATTACATTTTGCTCAACGATTCTCTCGCCTTTGTCGCCAAATGTATCGTTAATGGCGGCATTTAAGAGCGACAGCTCATATCCGATCAGGGCAACCGAGGCGCCCATAGCGGCAACGTTTATGGCCACCTTGGGCAGCTGCAAGTCAGTTACCAGTTGCGTCAGAGGTACATCGCACAAGGTGACATCCTCACGCGGTGATGTAACACTGAAGCTCTTCCCATCAAAGAGAAGCACGCCCCCTTGAACTAAATCGTTCACATCCAGTTCTACAGTCTCAGCGTTTAGAGCAACGAGAATATCTACAGGTTGGATCGGGGCCCTCACGCGTTGTGCATCGATCCTCACTTGAAACGTGTTGTGTCCCCCGCGGATGAGTGATGGATATTCTGGGTGCGCAACAACGTGGTAACCGCCTTTAACGAATGCTTTTGAGAAGATCTCGCCGACGGTCAATATGCCGTATCCTGCTTCTCCGCCAATCTTCCAGTTGAGTCGACTGTTGTTCATCGTACCTCCGACTAATCTAATAACGACGCTGATTGCTACGAGGAGCAGCGTCTATCAGGATTGAACTGCACTGAGTTTCTCTATCATGATTTTATAGACCCCGCCGGCCTTTCCGCTGGTTATTGCTCGTGCTGCGTCCTCATATGAACCCTCCATCAGATTGATATTCTTTTCAATCGTCCGGAGAGCGTCTCTCAGCTCTGCAGGATCGGTAACTCTGCTGATCCAGCCTTCAACAATAACCGATTTCCAGTCTCTAAAGCCTCTAATATCGTGAATCTCGAAGCAAGCTCGTTGGTTCGTTTCGAGATACTCAAGAGCGCGTCCACGCGAGCTCTGATAGAGGAGCAACGCGTCGCCGGTGTGTGTATACGCGATTGGAATGCAGTACGGCTGGTTTTTGCCACACAGTGCGAGGTTCCCATATTTTTTTGCTTTGATAAACTCAATGGCTTTATCTTGGGGCAATTCGTGCATGATACGTATATATCGCGCGACATGCGAAAAAAGTATTTATGGGTAGAATCACATGCTTCACGTTACCATTCAAGGGTCTTCGGGTAAGTGTGCCAGCGGTGCGCGTTAAACGCCTATGTTCTATGATATCAATTTTTTGCTCTGCTTTTATGCCGCACCTTAATTCGCTCAGTTTCGGTGGTAAGGGGCTGAAAAAAGCCGTAACGGAACTCTAACGTTTATATAATCTGGCGCCATAACCACCTACATACCGAGAAATCGGAGGTTTCCAAAAAGGCATGAGCTCTGGAATGTGTACCGTTTGCGGACTCCCTAGCGAGTTGTGCATCTGTGAAGAAGTAGCCAAGGAACAACAAAGAATCACAGTGAAAGTGAACAAAAGGCGATACGGAAAGGAGGTCACCGTGATCGAGGGAATCGATCCCCACGAAATAGATCTCGGAGATCTCACGAGCTACCTCAAAGCACGACTTGCATGTGGAGGGACTGTGAAAGACGGTCTCATTGAATTGCAGGGAAATCACAGAGATAGGGTGAAAGATATCCTTGCAGGTAAAGGATTCTCTGCTGCGCAGATCAAAGCTTAAGCTTGGCTGCGCTTATCAAAGCACTCGTATGGAACCTGGCGATATGTAGGTGAAAAACGGCGGCTCGCGCCTCCAGCGTTCACTAACATGCTTGTGGTGTTGTTTTTGCACATTCCTAGTTATCTCCGAGCTATAGGTTTTTTTTAGATAGCTACATATTTCTACCATGGTTCATGTTTGTAAGTGGAACGCGATTTGATACGATTTTCTAAATAATCGTTCTACGGCGTTTGTTTAAGGAGAAAAGACTTTGAACGTTGACTATCGTGACCACGAAACGGCACGTGCCCTCTCCAAAAATATCAAAGAGCTCGTCCGCAAATACGGCGAAGAAATCAAAATAATGCACGTTTGCGGCACCCACGAGGCATCGATCACCCGTTTTGGCGTACGATCCCTCTTACCGGACAATCTGAAAGTGGTGATGGGCCCGGGTTGCCCCGTTTGTATCACCCCGCAAGGTGAAATCGACGCGGCCAGAAAGTTGGCTAAGGACGGAATAACAGTTGCGACGTATGGGGATCTGATGCGAGTTCCCGGGACTGAAGGTTCGCTTGCAGATTCAGGTGGCGACGTACACATCGTCGGCAGTATTACGCACGCGATAGAGCTGGCAAAAAAGACGAGTGGTGATGTGGTCTTTGTCAGCGTCGGCTTCGAAACCACGGCCCCAACGACGTCAGTGGCGCTCTTGCAGACGTTGCCGCGGAATTTTTCAATATTATGTTCTCATCGACTCATTCCTCCCGCACTGCGTTGGCTTCTAGGGCGCGTGAGCGAGTCCAAAGCTCAAATAGATGGCTTCTTATTGCCAGGACACGTGTGCACTATTATCGGATTGCGGCCGTTTGAGGAATTCCCGGTCCCTCAGGTTGTTGCGGGATTTGAGCCCAATGACGTGCTCTATGGACTTTATCTTATTGTGAAACAGATTGTACATGGCGAGTATAAAGTTGAAAACGCCTATCCTCGCGTCGTGCATTACGAGGGAAACGTCAAAGCGCAAGCACTTATGCGACGCACATTCGACGTAGTCGATCTTGAATGGCGCGGTTTCCCCGTTATCCCCGATTCAGGCTACGCAATAAAGCACGAGTTTGGGTCACACGACGCTCAACTGCGTTACTCTCTTGATTTCACGAGCAGAGAAGTGAAAACCGGATGCATCTGCAATCTTGTCTTGCAGGGTCTCAAAGCGCCAACGGACTGCAGGCTCTTTGCTAAGGTCTGCGTCCCTCATAAAGCGGTGGGGCCGTGCATGGTGTCAGCTGAGGGCGCTTGTAACATTTGGTACAAAAACCGGTAGGCTCCCGTTTTGCAGCAGGACTGTTGGTCAATTCGGACCATCCGCTAAGCAAGCGTTCGTTGCCCTTAAAGGAGCTTTATGACACAAGAAAAAACGATTCTGATAACAAACGACGATGGGATACGTTCTTTTGGGTTAATCGCGGTAGCTAACGCGCTTAAGGACCTAGGCAAAATCGTTATTGTTGCGCCGTCAGTTCAAAAAAGTGGCGTAGGTCGATCACTATCACTTTTCGAACCAATACGGGTTTCAGGCGCTCGGGTTGAGGGACACGAAGCGTATGCGGTCGCTGGAACCCCAACAGACGCGGTACTCATAGCTGAATATGCAATACTTAAGCAAAAACCGGATCTGCTGGTATCAGGCATAAATGTTGGAGAAAACCTTAGTACAGAGTCTGTTATGACCTCTGGGACTTTAGGTGCTGCGCTTACTGGAGCAAGCCAGGACATTCCTGCATTGGCTATCTCACTACAAGCACATCACGCCCACATCTTTGAGTCACGGACAGAAGTGGATTTTGGCTTAGCAGCCAACGTTGCGAAGGCACTAGGCGCACATATCCTTAAACAGGGCATGCCCGGGAGGGTAGACGTCCTGAACGTTAACGTTCCGATGGATGTGAGTGACGCGCGATATAAAGTAACAAGGCTCCAAAGAAATGTTTTTGACATTAGGATTATTGAACGACTCGACCCGCGCGGTAACGCTTATTTTTGGATAGGGAGTGACTTAAAAAAGAGCCAACAGACTGACAGTGATGTCTATGCGCTCAATAACGGATTTGTCTCCGTAACTCCACTCACACTGGACAGTACAGCGATTACTGAAGAAAATACCCTAAAAACGTGGCTCACGGCTCTTGAAGCCGTCAGCGCTAGGTGACTTGTTTAGTCAACTCAATCAACTTGAAACCGCCAACTTCGAGTCCAACGGAAAAACCATGAATGTTGCTGTTCTCTCGCACTCCTTGATCATACCAATCGTCAATCTCGCTGTGAAAAACCCGTACTTGGTAGCGACCAGGTTTGAGGTAGGTTTCGGTGATCTCGCTCACGCTGAAGGTGAACGAAGTCGAACTAGCAGCTATATTGCCAATACAGATGACGACGTGGCTTGGTGTCGCGAGCGCGACTAGGTGTATTTCTTCTAGCCTCTCGTGAATTAACGACGATACGTCATCCTCGAGTTCAATTTGAGCGTTTTTTAAACTTGTAGTAAACGGGTGGTTTGCGAATACGTTTAAGCGCCCTTTGAGCCAGCAGGCAAAGTAAGTAACGGCACTCCCGTGGTATGGCATGTTTGCGAGGCTCACCCATTTCCACGTGAGCGGAAGGTTGGGATTGATATGTAGTCCACGGTACAACGAAATGCCGCACACGCCTTCTATAGCGGTCCACAAGTATTTCGGCGGAAACCACGGCGATAGTTTCATACCGTTGTTGACAAGGGACTCACCGTGATACCACTCCGAGAACTGTCCGGGAACGGTATTCTGGTTCGTCGGGTCTAGCTCGTACTGACGAAACGTTCCACGCATAATGTTTATCATAACATCGGGCTGATGCGTCGAACACGAATAAGCAAACATGAATGCAACATCAGGCCAGATACCTCCAGTTAAACCCCATCCTCGTTCGGGATGGTAGTTGAGCGCCGTTCGGGGCACAGTTCGCAGACCTGCTGTCGTCAAGAAATCAGGACGGTTTAACCGGTCAATGATAAGGTGCGATGTCGCTGGTGTGGCTACATTAAAAATAACTGGAAATATCAGATCGCACGTAACGTCAGGATGCTGATTGCCGTTTAAATCAACGTTAAGATAGTAGAGGCCGCTCTTAGGGTTTATCAAGTGCTTGTTGATCGCGTTCTTAAGTTTCGTAGCTTCCGTTCGAAAATAAGCCGCTTTCTCATCACGTCCCACGAAGTCGGCCAGTAGTGCCGTGGCGCGTAAAGCGGCGAAGCATTCAGCGTTGACTTCAGTTACCGCACCGTTAATAGTATAATTTGGAATGATGTTACGCCAGCCACATATGCCATAAACTCCTACCCCATGAGATCGACAAAAAATCAGTCCGCGTTCGTCTTTTTGAGAGAGGATATACTCTGCAGCTTTTTCGACTGAAGGATACATCTCTTCGAGAAAAACACGATCATCGCTTATCTGGAACGTGTGAACGACAGCAAGGATATAAAGCGGCGTATCGTCGTTAACGTTAAGCTGATAGTCGTCCACGTCCCCCGTTACGCCGTTATAGTATTCGGCGATGAGTCCGTCTGGCGACTGCAGTCGTTTGAAGACTTTTAAAGCCTGTTTTGAAAATTCGGGAGCTACATAGTTGCACCCAAATGAGAACCAAGCGGTGTCCCGAGCAACGATGTTGCTCGACAGGCTCGGATCGTTGGTAAATCCCCAACCTTGGGGGTACTCTGCCTTTACACGAGTCATGTTTGCCTTGGCCCACTGTACCCCCCTATTGATGACCCGATCGGGGGTTGTTACTACGGAATAGCGTGCTTCATGGACGAAATTGCGGATGGTCAGATTGTATGCCTTTTCATAATCTTCTAATAGTCCAAATGTGTGCAGGGCGTCTTCATCGCCGGTTGGTGAGAAGCCAACCACGAAGGTGAACCGCTCTTCACCACCTGCCGGCACCTCAATATCTACTTGGATCCTACCTATGATTGTGCCTTCAGTACTTTCCGCTTTTGAATCCGTTGTCGCTGATTCGGTTGTTAGGGGAATGTATTGAACCGAACAGCGCTCTGCCGAAAAATCGATGCCCATATATTTCCCACAGGAGGAAATCAAACGTGGAGTAACGTTGAAGTTGTCGGTAACCGCTGAAATATCAGTTGTATAGGAACAGACAGCGTTTTTGGCTGTCGTGCCAAAAAATCTCGTCCACTGCGCGTTACTTCGATTGTTAGCTATAATGACTAGGTTCTTGTAGGCAAAACGAACCTCTACGTCAGCTTTAGTTGCGAGGTAAGTTGGACGCAGGTCAGAGTATGCAACGACTGCGATTTTCTGAACTTCAGAGGTTTTATTCACGATCTTTAGTCCCAAATAGGCGGCCGGACACTTGTCGAGATTGTCTTCCGGTGCATTTGGCACATAAAAAATTTCAGAAACGCGCAGGCCGCGCGCAAGTTTGAACTTGTGCTTTTGGTACGCAGGATGAATTATGAAATCTCCGGTGCCCGTTTGTTCGAGCAAAACGCCAGATTCTGCGTCATAGTAACGGATGAGCGTTGAGCCAATGACGTTTTTCCCAAGGTCCAGAGAAAATAAGTTTTCAATAGCCCCGGTCGCCTTCGAGTTCACGAAGCATTTCTTGTTTCCATAGCTACTTCCTGTGACGAGCTTGTCATCCGGAAGCACATACGCCCACAGATCATTAATTCGTTCAATCTGCACCGTATTGGCTGCATCTGCTTCACCCTGTCTCATGGAAACACGTATTAATCACGGTGCTCAAATTTAATCTTTTTGTAAACGAAATTAACTATGGAGCGCTCGCGAACGGTCAACGTTTGCTGAACTTCATTTTACCAAATCATAAAATACTTTATAAGGGTAGAGCACTTCAAGGACTCCGAAGGAAGTGGGCATCATCAGCGGATATCAAAGCTCATGGACTATTTTGCACACCTATCTCGGCTTGAAGCAAACAGAGACCGTTCTCATTGTTACTGACACTCTGCGGCTTAAAATTGCCAAGTCGTTGTACGACACGGCACGTGAAATGAACTGCGATGCGATAATGATGACTATGCCGCCTAGATCCCGTCACGGAGAAGAGCCTCCACGTGCTGTAGCTGAAGCGATGCGCAGCGTTGACGTCGTCATTGCCCCTACGACTATGTCGCTGACGCATACAAGCGCACGAAAGCAGGCGAATGATGCTGGTGTGCGAACTGCAACCATGCCCGGTGTCACGGAGCAAATGATGATTGAAGGGGGGTTGACTGCTAATCCACAGGACGTGATGGATCACACGCGCCGTCTCGCAGAGACCTTCAAGGGTGCGTCTCAGATTCGGCTCACGTCAGAGCTCGGAACTGACATCTGTTTTGATGTGAATGACTCGAAGTGGAACCTTGACGTAGGGTGCTGTAAAGAAAAAGGCTGTAGTACAAATCTGCCGGCAGGAGAGATCTATACGGCCCCTGAAAACTGTGCAGGTACCGTTGTGATTGACGGTTCTATGGCTGGACTTGAGCTTTTAAAACACCCAATGAAAATTCGAGTAGAACAAGGCGTAGCTGTCGACGTCCAAGGCGACCGCGCGAACGAGGTTCTCAAGATTATTAACCCGCTTGGGGACGAAGCGAGGAATATTGCGGAACTCGGAATCGGCACAAATCCGCAAGCGCGAATAATCGGCGTTGTTTTGGAGGATGAGAAGGTTAGGGGAACGGCTCACATTGCGTTAGGTGACAATAGTACCATTGGTGGAAACGTTGTGGCAGGCGTGCACCTTGATGCAATAATTCGCAAACCGCGAGTTTTCGCTGACGGACAAGAAGTTGCCCTGTTATAACCGACACCATCTCTTCGAGATGTTATACAGATGTGAGAGTGCATAGACTGAGTCATCTGCGCTATTGCGTTGCTATTTCTGTTCCCTTTTTCTGGCATAATTCGAGATCGGCTTTCGACGGCTTTCCCTTGACTCTGATTGGTGGGACTAAAATAGTTGCGCCTTTCGAGTGAAAAAAGTCGATAGTCTGATCGATGGCTTCGCCGAGATATTCATATGAACCTAAAACGAAGGCTGTTTTGTTACCGAAATTGAAACTATCAAAATTCTTCATGAAATAGCGCACGCTAGACGGCGGTTTTTCGTGATAAGTAGGGGTGGCGACGATAACAACATCCGCTTTTTTTACGTCAAATGGCTTGATTTGCCTGATATTTTTAATAATTGTCTCTGCTCCGGCCTCTCGAGCTCCGCGCCCTACTGCATACGCCATAGTCCGCGTGTTGCCGTGATAACTCTCGTAGCCTATAACGATGTTCATAGTTGTACTCTCACGTTACTGTCATAAAGCTTTTTGCAGCAGGGCAAGAGATTGTCTTGCTTTAGTCAAATCTTAGCTGGTCGAGCGTCAAATGAACGCGGAAAAATAATATAAGTGTAGGAACTTACGCCTTTAGGAGGACTAAAAATGGCAGAATTTACTACACGCATCGGCGAGGCATTGGTCGGCGAAATGCCAGAACTCGCGCATATTGATATTGCGATTGGCCAAAAAGGAGGAGCATTTGAGACGGCCTTTATAACGGCGCTCTCAACGCCGCGAATAGGACATACGGCCCTGCTTGCGATACTGGCGCCAAACTACGCTGTTAAACCTGCGACGCTTATGGTAAATAAAGTGACCATAAAGGATGAAGCGCAAGCAGAGCTTATGTTCGGGCCCGTTCAAGCAGCGATAGCCAAAGCAGTTCTCGACAGTGTCCAGGAACGAGTCATTCCGGCGGTCGTTGAAAACGAGCTGATGATCATCGCGTCAGTTTATATTAACGGAAATGCTGCAGACAAAAAGAAGCTTTTTGGGTATAACTACGAAGCAACGAAGCTTGCGATTGGCAATGCTATGAGGCAATCGCCGACCATTGACGAGCTACTATTGGATAAGGATAGAGTCGTGCATCCTTTGATGTAGCAACGATCAATCATTACGGGAAAAGGGCGATCCCTTCTTCTTCAATCAGCCCCCGATACGCAGGTTCTATCTCCCCTTCCCATTTTAACACGACGTGCATTTCACGGTAAGGCTTAAGGGCTCTTACTATTCGGTAGACGTCGGAATAGAACTGCGGATGGTCAAAATCACTCGAAAAAAGTAATACGATATCAACGTCGTACTCTTCTAGAAAAATGCCTTTTACAATTGATCCATAGAGAATGATCGACTTTAAAGTCGTTGGCGCCCACACTTTTACATCTCTTAGGAAATCTTCTATTAAGTCTCGATCAGGCGCTGGCATAGCTAGATTATTAAACTCGCGCTTACTCATCTAAATCCTCAAAACTTCTTTAATTGTGTCTATGCCCTTAGACCAGACTAGTGACGCTTTTCTCGTTTCTCCCGTCTTTCTAAAGCCTTGTCCTTAAGCAAAAACGCATCGTAGTTTTTAGTATCAATGGTAAGGGTCTGGTCAAAACACTCTATAGCAGCGTCCAGTTCTCCGAGTCCAAGATAAAAACAACCAAGGTTGTTCCATGCCATCGTGTAACCAGGGTCAATCTCAATAGCTTTTTTTAGGTCCTGAATTCCTTCGGCATCAAGGCCAAGGTTGAATTCAGATAAAGCCCGGGCGTTAAACGCCTCTTTGTTTGTGGGGTTAAGTCTTATGATTTGATCCAGTAGACTTTTAGCCCCGTCATAGTCGCTTATGCTGTTTAACGATATCGCTTTGTTGAACTTCACATGTGACGCATCTGGTCTGACTTCAAGGGCTTTGTCATAACACTCAATCGCTTTTTGGAATTTATTGAGAGCGAAAAGTGCTAGCCCTTTGTTGTGAAGAGCTCTGAAGTTGTCCGGTTCGTGCTTGAGAGCTTCATCGTACTGACGGATAGCCTCGCCGAATCTCCCGTGTTTGAACTTATCGTCCGCTAAGTCGATAACGTGCGTGACGTTCTTCTCTTGGAGTGTCCCCTTCTTATTCGCTCGACTTTTCAACATCGAACCTCAAATCGTAACGTGTTGTCTAGACGGAACGGGCATTTCGAGCGTTAAGCGTAGGCTCTATATTGGCAACGGAATATCCGCACACTATAAATAATACGTGATGCTCTAAAATATGTGTTTGCACGCCTATCGGGGTGTCAAACGCGCACAGCAAACGAGCGATTGAGTCTTCCCAGTTCATATAGAGGCATCGTGCGACCGAGGTGAGATACATACGAATTTAGGGTGGTTCAGAGATAAGCACGTTGAAAGGGCCGTGATGCTTTTTATCGTGTTTGTCGTCGCTCTTTATCTGCGAATTACGCTGCCGTACGCCAATTCAATTCAAGCCGGCAGCATAATCATTTCGGACTTTGATCCTTACTATCACCTTCGGATAGGTGAATATACAATTCAGCATTTTCCAAACGTGCTTGCCTTCGATCCGTACGTGGACTTCCCTCACGGCTTTTGGATTGGCTGGCCGCCACTCTATGATTTTTTGGCATCAGCTTACGCGATGATAGCAATGGCGCTATTTCACGTCGACTATCAAGTAGGGGTGGCAACGTTTCCAGCAGTCTTAGGCGCTTTGGCAATTTTGCCTATATATTACATAACGAAGCTCGTATTCGACTGGAAGGCAGGCCTTGTTGCAGCGACGCTTCTTACAGTTATCCCAGCAAATCTCTTGCGTTCAATGGTGGGCAATCTCAATCATCACGTGGCTGCAGAGGTACTCTTTCCCGCGCTGTTGTTGTTGTTTTTTATGCTCGCACTCAAAGGTCAGCTCTCGTTTCATAAGGTTAGAAGATTGGCCTTTACGCATGAAGACAAGAGAACACTGCTTTATGTTGGGTTGGCGGGCGTTTTTGTAACCGCACTTCTGTTGACGTGGTTAGGTGGCTTCTTGTTTCTTGGTATTATAGGGGCTTTTGCCATCGTCCAGTTCAGCATCTATCATTTGAAGCGCGAACGATCCGATAATCTTACCATTGTCTCTATAACTATGCTCATCGTATCACTAGTTACACTCCTTCCGGTGAGTCTCTCGAGCCACTTCGGAATGACTATTGATTCTTTGCACCTCTCACTTTTTCAGCCGCTTCTATTGGTTGTTGTTGCTGTCATTTTCGGCTTATTTGGATTCCTTGCTTATTACCTCAGAAACATGCGTCGCGTGCTTTACCCCTTGACGATCTGCGCACTGCTAATTGCTGGATTCTTGGGTTTCTATCTCTTGCGGCCGGACCTCGTCGTTACCGTGTTCACCGGGTATGGATTTTTCACACAAAGCGGCGTTTTACAGACAATATCGGAGGCGCAGCCATTGTTTGGTGGTTCAAGTGGCTTCCAGCTTAACACTGTTGCGAGCTATTTCCAAATGTTGCTATTTATCGCCCTCATCGGCTTGGCAGTGCTCGGATATCGCGTATACAAAAAACAGGACGAATCCGCATTATTACTGCTCGTTTGGAGCGTTTTTGCACTTGCGATTACCGTCGTACAAACGCGTTTTACGTTTCTCTTGTCTGCAAATGTTGCAATCCTTGCTGGGTTCGTTATCGTATGGATCATGGATTCGCTCGTTAGCAAAGCCTATGGTGCGTTGTTCAACGTTCACGATGTCGGGGCGCTCCGACACCTCTTCGGGCGAGAAATAAAATACACGCAACTCATCGGCGTTTTTCTTGTTGTGTTAGTCTTGCTTTTGCCAAGCATTAATGTGACCACAGCTTACGCGAAGAGCACACAAGAGATTTCAGGCGATTGGAAGGAATCGTTGGAGTGGATGAAGGTAAATACGCCGTCAACTTCGAACTACAACGTGAGCTTTGACCAAACACCAGAATACGGCGTGCTCAGTTGGTGGGATTATGGGAACTGGATCATTTGGTTTGGTCATAGGCCTGCCGTTGCGAACAACTTCCAAACTGGTGTAAGCGACGCGGCTCAGTTCTTCACGAGCCAGAATGAGTCCGACACTGTCAGCATCGTTCAAAATCGTAACGTTAAGTACGTGATGACAGATTATGAAATCGCAGACTCTTATGGGAAGTTTCAAGCTATCGCGCTTCTTTCAGGAAAGGGAGTTGACACGTTTTTTATGACATCACCTCGACTCAGCTCAAGTGGGCAGGTGACTCAGCAGGTTGTCCCGAACGACCTATACTACAATTCAACGGTAGTTCGGTTACAGTATTATGATGGTAATGGCTATAGTCACTATCGCTTGGTCCACGAATCGCCATCGTCCGTTGGGACGATTGGCGGAACTGAAATCAAATATGTGAAGACTTTTGAATACGTCAACGGTTCAAAAATTACCGTTCGTGGTAACGGAAACGCAACGTTATCGCTAAACGTTACAACAAACCAAAATAGAACTCTCAACTACACTCAGAGCGCTTTCGTAAACGGTACTCACACATTCATCGTGCCTTACTCGACAAATTGGACGTCCAATGGCATGAAAACCGGCAATGCGTACAATGTGACCGTCGGAAACTCGACGAAATCTATTGCCGTAAGCGAAAATGACGTAATAAATGGAAAAGAACTTGCGCTGAGTTTTTGAAGCAAGCCAAAATATGACAGGTGTGTCCTGATCGGTCGTCACGCACCCCGTCTTTTTCTGTTATACTTGAAAACTGTGGCTCAACTACTCAACGTATCGGATCGCCTCTGCGGGTGATATTTTTGAAGCGTTCCTCACCGGAATTATCGTGCATATTATGGCAGCTAAATAAACGGCCGCAAAAACTAGGGCAAGTTGAGCTATCGGTATCGTAAATGGCGCTTTCACGGATTGATTCAAGCTGAGATAGATAGCGCCAGAGATTGCGAGCCCTGTTGACAGGCCGACGAGCACGGCTAGGGTGATTGCTAAGACCACTTCGAGTATGAGCGTCTTTTCCACGCGTCTTCGGGTAAAACCAATGGCCCGCA
>CAYHCZ010000028.1:0-15710 GCA_964355295.1 uncultured Methanomicrobia archaeon | reverse complement strand
AAAAAGAAACGATTTAACCGGGGCGATTCGAACGCCCGATCTCCGCCGTGTGAAGGCTCCTTTCAAGGTTCCTTCCAAGGCTCGTTCCGCAGTTCGAATCCCCCCGAGCCCATCTCATAACCAACTAGACCACAGGCCCTTTTCTTTAGTACCTCAAGTTCTTTCAGAACTAGCACTTCCGTTTACCCGAGAAGAACTGACAAGCTACGCCGAACGTCGAAAGTATGGCTTAAGTGAGTATTCCACTGATTGGATTGATCGTTCAAAAAGGTAGTATGGGATTGTACTGAAGGTTTAATCTCTAAGCAGACAGTCGATGCACTGCGTCTTTTTGTGTTAAATAATTACCAAAGCAAATGGTCTCACAGCAAGGTATTGAGTTTTGCGAAGGCGTTTCTTAAGTATCTCACTAAGATAAGACTTGATACTCGCTACTATGCTTTTGAAGTATTTCTTGATCGTCCAAAAGTGATCAAAGCACGAAATAACGTGACTAGTCGCATCGTTACGAAGGAAGATATCGAAAATGTTCTTAATCACATTAATAACGCAGAAAAGAATGGATCGATCAGTAGCCATAGGTTTCAGAATTATACGGCTGTTATTCTATTCGGTGCTTTCACTGGGCAACGTAGCTTATCTACAATCTCTAAGCTTACGGTAGGACAATTTAGAGAAGCTTTACGGACAGACAAGCCGTGCATTGAAGTGCTATCTTCACAAGATAAAATAAAGATGCAACACTACGTTCCTTTGCATCCTCAGGTGATACAAGCGCTTGACCCACTTTTAGGCGATAGAAATGATGACGAACCTGTTTTTCGATATCACTCGCTTGCACCGTGGGTGAAACGACAGCAGATTCCGCTTTCACGTATGAAGACTTGTTTTGTTCTTGGTGATCTACGTAAATTCACCGAACAATATGGCGATATCATTCAATGGGATCAGTCAAATCGAGCGTACATTATGACACACGGAGTGAGTGGTATTGACTGGAAACACTATAAACATCCCTTGCCGGAGAACGTGTATGGCGCTTATATACAATATTGGAAAAACCTAGAATTCAAATTAACAAAACACGAGATTAATTAACGTAACTGCACTCGATGATCAGTAGCAATTGAAAAAATTATGGTAGCTGGATCTAATTGCGAGGCTTATGTCGACAACGCGCTGCACATATAAATTTAGTAACAGGGAGCAGTGCTCAGAACGATTTATAGTAATTTTAATCATTGTATACTCCATTTAGAGTTGCCAGATAAAGCCGAAGCAGAATTTGAAACGATCAAACGTGCTAAGCTAGATAAAACGCAAGAAAAGATTGATGCTGGCGATTTCAACTTCGAGGGCGCTAAACTAGTGGAGTTCTCGGCGGTAGGAAAAGGACTTCACTTTGCTAATTTTATCAATACGACGTTTAGCGGCGATGCTGAGTTTGCTAAAGTGACGTTTATCGGCAGTGCTTCGTTTCTTAAAGCGACGTTTAGCGGCGATGCTGGGTTTGATGAAGCCGTTTAGCGACAGTGCTTGGTTTTGTAAAGTGACGTTTAGCGGTGATGCTGGGTTTGATGGAGCGACGTTTAGCGGTGATACTAGGTTTGATGAAGCGGCGTTTAACGGCAGTGCTTGGTTTGGTGGAGCGACGTTTCTCCACGAGTTACGTGCCTATGGAGCAACGTTTGACAAAGCAGCTTCGCAAGAACAGTTGTGCCGGATAGCAAAGCGGAATTGCGAAGAGCAAGGGGACAAAGACGAAGCAGACTATTATCACTACCGGGAGATGGAGGCTAAGCGCAAGCAGAAGAGCAATTTACGACGATATGTAGAGGTAGTGCCCTTCCAATGGGTCTTGCTTACGGCGTAAAACCGTTTCAACGTTTGCGATATGGGGCGGCGGGGTCGCGGTTTTTGCGCTCTATTATTGGCTAGTTCAAGCGTTAAGCGGCACTAATTCCCCCGCAGCATACCTTTACTTCAGTGTAATGACCGCGATTACTCCCGGTTATGGGCGCTTTGATATCAAACCAGAGATGTGTCTTCCGGTTAGCATTGAAGCGGTATTTGGGGCCTTCATGTGGGTTGCGCTGATCACCATATTAGCACGGAAGTACTTTCGATCTTAATCAACGGAGATTAGAGGCCTCTCACGCGCGTTATGCATTTTCTCTTACGATCTAAGAGGTTAATTGAAGTTATGTGACGAAATTGTTTAGCTGAATCAGTTAAACCGAGCGTACATTCTGAGACACGGCGTGAGCGGTATTGATTGGAAGCATTATCAACATCCGTTGCCTGAAAATGTGTGTGTCATTTATATTGAGTTGATTTCCGCTAATGTCAAACAAGGGTTAGGTGTACAGAGGCAGCAGCACTTATTGCGCTATTTCTCATGCTGGTGAGGTCCTTTTTTGGGACAAACTGGTCGTAATCTGATTGTCTTCGCCACCCTTTGAGAAGATGCAGCTTAGCAGCATTTGCTTGTTCTTTGTTTTGGTGCAGGACCTTAATTAGATTGCCGTGGTCTTTTCCGACGCCAAGAGGCTTGTACCAACTCTTAAACTCAACGTAATCAAGGGCATAACGAAAAGCGGAATAATAAGCCCGGCCAGCTACACATCTTGTAGCAGCTTCTTCAGAAAAACTAGATTTGATCTGGCTTTTGCTATGCATATGCAAGAACCGAGCTACTTCAAGAAATTCTTTCCAATCAAACATCTTGGCGTCTATATCAGCACGAAATCAGTCGAGATGACTAACCAGCCTTTTCTTCTGTTAAATTCACCATCGTATGCCGATTGTAGCTCGCTGATGACCCCGATAATATCGTCTTCGTATTGTTTCTTGCGAATAACTAGCTCAAGAAACTCATGATTTATTTCAGGGTCACTATACACTTTCAGCAAATACTTGGCATCTACTCCAAATCTCTTAACCACAGTGCTACAAATATTAGGAAGTAGTTCAATCATATCCTGATAGCCCAGCAAGTAGTCAAGAACGTCATCTCGTCTGATGCTCACACCTTTAGACGAGATAAAATCAAGAACGTCCTCAATTAACGGCTCAGACGTTTCTGTTGCTTGATAATTAGGATCAGGGGCAAAAAACAGTCGAGATTCGGTTGTACCCGCTATGTATTTGACGAACTGTTGTGCTTCCACAGACGTACTGATCTTGTATTCTGTTGCTTCTTCTTTGGTGCTCAACGGATAGAATCCTACTTTTGAATCGCCTAGTCGGTTCCAAGGTTCAGTTAAAGCTACCCAAGCCGATCGGAACACAGACGTGCCTAACGCTAAGCCACTCATAATAATATCGTTTGGGTAATACTCAGACATAGTTGGGGGCAAGTAGTCTGGAGGCACGAATTCTGAAGACATTTACTTGACTCCAAACATGTCTTCAAGTTTGTTCGTTATGCTCTTTCTGAAAATCTCGTCCACACGCGTATGGGCTTCGTGAATCCACTTGATTGCCTGATCAGATGGGACGCTTTGCGGCTGCTTGAGGAAATAGTCAATATCCAAAAGGAATGCCCTTTTTTGAGGATCACTGCTAGGCTCATCTCCGAGCTGTAATCTACAACCGTCTCGCCCTTTTTGAAACTCACATACGCAGCCTACGATTACGCTCTTAATGTCATCCTTCAAGTCTGAATCAACTGACGGTCGAAACACAAAAAAATCGGAGAGATCACGCCCTGCAGGTATCTCGATCTTGTTTATATAACGCAACCCAATTCTCTGAAGCGATTTTATGTCTATTATTTTTTTGACAGATTCAAAAACATCTTTGATAACGGGTTCAAAGCTAGTTTCCCAGTTAATATATGATTTCTTCAAATGGTGAATGGAGACAACCCTGTTCCCGACCTGAATGAACTTCTCTCTTTCGTGGCTAAAAAAAAGCGCACGTTCTTCGCGCTTGATCTCTTGACTCACATTGCCATTCTTTTCAGTTACCGTGAGTTGATTTGCCAGCCGAGATTCTTTGAAGGGAAAATCCGGTTTAACTTCCTTGTAGATCAAGCCAGCAATCGTTATGTCCCATTCAGTATCCGGAGGTAGGATAAACTCACACACCGCCTCAACAACAGGCGGGTTAAGATATTCTATATCGGTCATTTCCTCTCCGCTCTCCCTCAAAAATCTCGTGAAGTGCAATAAACAGCTTCAAAAGACGCTAATAAACATTTGACCCCGATATATAAATCTTTACTTTGCTGCGACCGCCCTGTTCATTCTACGCTTAGATCGTGTTTAAACATTTAAAAACCATTTAACAACCATATTATACTATTACTTTATATATAAAGAGCTTTAACTTGACTGTTAAAGACTGAAAGCTCAATTATGAACTTTGACGTATTGTTAGACAAACTTCGAAAATCAGGAATAACCCTTTCTCCTACTACGATAAGGCGGTGGGCTAAAGGAGGAGATGTAACCCCCCCTAAAACACGTCACAGACGCAAGGGAGAAGGTCGAGGCAAAATAAGCGATTGGTCACAGCAATCATTAGAGGAGATAGCTGGTATATGGGCTCTTCGGCATTACGGCTTTCGGGAGTCAAGCCTTTTCTTTCGTGAGTTCGAGGATTCTATTCAAGTAGCAAAATTCCTCGCCGATCAGTTCTACAGAGATCCAATAAGCTGGGAATTGCGGTTAAAACAAGGGATTTATGATAAACACTACGTACGCAAAGAATTTGACGACCTATTTAAAGCGGCAGGCAAACAGCTGTGCGAAGCAGATTACCGTAATCTCACCGAATGGATCGTTGCAATTGAAAAGATAAGACGGGGGTACCAAATATCACAATCTGTTTACTGCGATTTTGTTTTTCTCTATGATGGAAACTTGAACGATCGGACGCTTCGATATCAGTTTTTTGCTGTTAGACTTTTGCCAATTGAAGAAACGAAGCAATCCCAAATACGTGTACTAGTGTACAAAAGGGACGTTTTCGTTAAAGCAGTTAGAGATACCTATGGAGGAAAGCAGAACGCAGAGACGGAATAAGCCTTCGATGTATTATTGAAATATTTGAGATAGTAGCGAGATTAGAAGAGAAGAAGTCCGTAGTGTGCGACCAACACTAGTGATTGACTCCGATCCGAACACCACCAAAACAAGGAATCTTAGTAATGTCCATACCGAAAAGGTGTATACCAAATATTAACTTTTTTGGAATCGAGCAAGTTAGGCGACTGCTAGAAAAGCGACTAGAAGGAGATAGACAACTTAAGCTGCTCGTTACGCTAGCTGAAAGACGACGAAAACGGAATTTTCGTTGGCTTCATGGAGCAGCGCGTGAACGATGATGAGTCTTCGACCCTGAACGAGTTATTTCGCAGTAATCTGATATATTAAACAGTCAGACACGGCAGGGCTAAGATCGGCAAGTCTTCGTTCGAGTGGCATCTAAACCTAGATCACGACCGCGGAATAGTGCTTTTTTCTTACAAAAATGGCGGCACGTGGTGCGATGACTGTTATGTCGACGCGGTAGACGAGGAACTGTTAAGGCATTTAAAAAATTTGGTTGCAAGAAACAAAGAAAATCAAAGTCCGTTTCACAAGTCTGAGTTGCAAGGAATAGCTCAGACGCATGATTGCCTCGCACCTGATGGATCGGCGCGTGGCGCCTACGCACCTGAGAGCGGAGCAGTCGCGACGGAAGTACTCAACCTCTTTAAAGACAATAGATTTGTGGAGCTTGTGCGAAAAAACGTGCAGAAGTTTCACGTGGGAGACTGGAATGTCGCTGACCTTGAGATGCTCTCAATAGCAAGCTTGTCTGTTGTCAACACCAGCGGTCTTCAACCGAAACTGAGCGGAGAAAGCGGCAAAGGAAAGACGCACGCAGCTAAGTCAATGCTTCACCTTATCCACCAGAGCATATATAAGGCAGCGTCATTCAGTTCGAAAGCGCTGTTTTACGACAAGACGCTTACGCCCAAGTCGATCATTTTCAGTGACGACGTCAATCTATCTGAGGATGTCGATGAGATTGTGCGAAAAGCGATGTCCAACTGGGACACACTCACACAGCACATAACGCTCGATTCCCAACGGAAACCTACGACGCTCACTTTGCCACCGCGAATCGTCTTTTGGCTGACAAGCGTCAAAACTACCTCTACATTACAACTACTCAACAGACAAGTCGAAATGAATGTCGATGAATCACCTGAACAAGATCGCCTAGTAGAGCGACACCAGCGGATGTTGTCTGAAAGCGGGCTTCCTGAGTTCTACGACGATGACGAAGTCAAGCTCCTTAGAGGGGCATTTTTGCACCTGAATCAGATTGATTTCACGGTGAAGATCCCCTTTATGAAGCACATAAAATTTAGCGACGTCAGCAACAGGAGGAACCTTCCAATATTCTTAGATCTCATCAAGGCGTATTGTGTGCTGAACTACAAAGCACGTTTGATAGAAGAAGACGGTTCCATCGTTGCAGCAAAAGAGGATTTTGATAATGCGCTTGAGCTGTTTAAGACTATAGCTATTCAGCAAGTTACGAAGCTAAACGAGAAAGAGCGCCAGATTTCAGCGATAATTAAAGACAACACGCCTTGCGACATTCGAACGATAATGGATGAAACTGGGTTGAGCAATTCGTATGTCTATGAGCTCATTCATGGTGACAGAAAAAGCAACAATAGGGGATTGTTTGAGAAGATACCTAAGTTGAAGCTATATCCTAAAAACGAATACAACGAAGAAAATGGACACAGGTGGGGTCGAAATCATTACTCTCTGCCCGAAAACTGGTCGCTCGTGAGTAATTGTGAGTCGATCGTTTATTGGGAAGACTCAGATGACCAAGATCAATTTCGGAGTATTTCGGACAATTTCGGAGAAGAGTTCCGAAATAGCGAGAACGGCGAGGCGGATCTAGATGCCGGAAAAAACCGATTTAATTGGGATATAGCTGATACTACTGGTACTAACTTCGTAACTTCGCAGAAGAACAGCAACCTCGATTTTTTAGCTCCAAACTCTTCGCTTTCTGCAGCCGAGCGAAACTCCGAAATGGAATTGCACGACGTGTCAAATAGCTGCATAAACTGCCCTAAAAGAGATTTAAACAAACAAATTAACCTCTGTTCCATTTCGGAAACAACGTCCGAAGTTGACCGACAGACCGGCAAAGCGAAAGTGGGAGTAGCTAATGATCAAAATGAAGACGCCCAGCTTTCACTATATGAATGGCACCCAAGCATCGTTGTTCCGCGACGCATCAAAGGAAGATGGATAACATACGTGAAGATGAGGGTGCTGGATAACGTTCCCAAGTTTATAGGCGTCGACGGCAATAATTACCAACCTGACCAGAATGAGGAAATGCTTCTCCCAGAATCAAATGCAAAATTGCTCTGGCAACGAAAACTTGCTGTTTTGATAACTAACTCGGGCCGGATGGAAACAGCAAAATGATAATAATAACAAAAATTAATTGTTATAATGGGAAAAAACTGCAAAATAAAAACAGCTTTAACACGTTCTTTTGTGATTTTGGGGTCACTCTGATAATAAAGACAAGTAATAACCCACACTTTGTCCCATTATATTGTCACTTATGGAGTGGTTATTGGCGCTTTATGAGTACTTTTTGATTTTTTTTGTGCCACAACTCATTAGAGGTTAGCCCCCTAACTGTTTTATCGCGTGCTCACCCAGCCGCTGTGCAAATAGTGGCGGCACAGCATCACCTATCTGCTTTCTAACGGTTCGATACCCTCCATTAATGGCCCAATCATCCGGTATTGTCTGCAACCGTTTGAGTTCTGGTATGCTCAGCCTCCTACTATCCCAGTGAAAAGGACCTGTATACATTCCAACATCTGAGGCGATAGTCCAAGAAGGCCGTTCTGGAGATAGCTTGAGAAGGAAGTTCCAGTACTTTGATCGGTATCTAAAGATTGAGTCTCCGTCACCCCTTTCCGTTAGGTAAATATAGTTTTGCCCCGGCGGAATATATCTTAGTAATTCACCATACTTGCCTTTCACTTGTTGCTGATCACTGATTGGATGTTCTACAAGATTGCTTAAAGCTTGCCCTGCAGTAACGTAACCCCTAGCTTTGTGAGTAGCTCTCGGCAACGAAGGTTGACAATCCTTCATTCCAAGAACGAGAAGTCTCTTGCGATGCTGTGGAACTCCATACGAAGCTGCATCGATAACGCCCCACGTTGTATAATAACCAGCTTTTGACAAATTTGTTAGTAGCTCATCAAGAATGGGTCTAGCGTGACGGTAGCAAAGACCCGGGACATTTTCAATAATCACTGCATTGGCATCCATCTCTCGAGCGATCCGCACTGGTTCAAAAATAAGCTGCGATCTGACAGCGTCTATGACTTTACCCTCAGTTTGCCAATACGCCGATTTTGAGAAAGGCTGACACGGAGGGCCTGCTGCGATCAGATCAATCTGCTCACATTCTGAATGGCTTAGGAGGTCGTCACCGGATATATTACGTATATCAGCCTGCAATACTGTCCACTGAGGGCGATTTTGAGTAAGTGTTTCGCATCTAATTTGCTCAAGTTCCACACACGCTTTCAGTTCAAATCCAGCGGCCTCTAGTCCTATGTCCAACCCACCAGCGCCGGAAAACAGTCCTATTGCAGTCGGGTTGCTCATTTCAGGCTGATCTCCTCAAAACTAACGCTCCCAATTGGGGTTGTAGGTAAATATCTTCAATCCGTAGGGGTCGCGCCCAATCTCAATATGTTCCATAGCTATCTTGCGCGAGCAAATTTGTCTTAGCGATCTCCACAGCAACGTTGCTTCGTAGTCATCAGCCTCAGGAGGTATAAAATCTAGAAGAGTTTCTGCACATATTACAATTAATCTCTCCTTTGCCCGGGAAAATGCAACATTTGACCGTTTTAGGTCTAATATGAACTTCGTGCTTGTGCTAATAGCTGACGGATCGCTCTCTGATGCTGAAACAATAATAGTATCTTGTTGCCCGCCTTGGAAGCTCTCCACAGTATTTATCGAAGATATTATGCCGGATGGTCCGGCATACTGTGTCAATCGAGCGGTAAGTAGGCCACGTTGAGCTCTGTGCGGGGTTATTATAGCAACTGACTTTGGCGAGCTGGTACCACATCTTGATAAAATTTGCTCGACAATATAAGCCTCAACGTTGTTACTGAGCTTTGAGTGCCTCTCATTATGAGTAATTAAGTAAAGACCAGTCTCGCCGTGCCAAACGCTTTCCCAAACATTTTGAGAGGCAACTGGCCAACTGTGGTAGCCGGTAGGTCGCCCGTGCAATGCTCTTTCTTGACCATAAAGGCGATTTATCAGTTCCCGGATCTCCGGAGGTAAGCGGTAAGAGTATTGAAGGGGGGATTGACAAACCTTCGAGTTGTCTAGCTGCTCTCGGCCAATGTTTTGAATTGCCACGTAAGCGCTCGTGAATGGCTGATATAAAACAACCGGGGGGCGATCTTCATTTAACCAGTCATGCGCCACTATTGGCGGCAACTGCTGATGATCACCTGCTAACAGAATCTGTCCGCTGACAGGGTCCAATAACGTTGCTAATGCTAGGAAATGTGGAAAGACCATCATGCTGGCTTCGTCAATAACTAGCAATGCTGCCTGTAAATCAGCTAAGCGCGTCCCCCTATTTTCCCAAAGCTTCAGGATAGACGACACGGTACCCCCTATTACTGCAACAGAGTCAGATACCATCTCGCGTAAGCGTGTAGCATACTTTGAGTCGATCACGCTAATATCACCGCTCAGGCTGGAGCTGCCGGAGCTGTCCTTGGAGGATACAGTTTTTGCCAGCAGTATCGGTGACATAGAATATCCATTCGAAACAGCGCACTCTTCAAAGGAGCCTTTAAGGAGATCGTCTATATCCTGCAGAAGGATGTTTACAGCAGTATGGGTGTTAGCTGCTAGTAACACAACATCCCCGACTTTGAGGCGAGCAAGAGCATGAACTAAAGTAGCGGTTGCTGTTGTAATGGTCTTGCCAGTGCCGGGAGGTCCGTGCAGTAGTTGAATCCGAGCATTCAGTCCGTCAAGGCATGCTTCTCTCTGTTCATAATTCAGCGTATATCCGTTTGGAAGAACTCCAGCCCTTAGAAGTCTCTTGTAATTCGCTCGTTCTTTTGGCTTGAGATTGATTTTGGGTGGTATTACCGGGTTCAGTGGATCGAGCCACTGATTAATCGGAGCTTTTTGATTGTTGAGAAGTGCATTCTCAACCCTTTGAGCCACAAAATTAGAAGGACTCTCGTCAATCGTAGCATAGTCGAATTTACGCCCTTCGTCATGATGACTTTCGCTCCGTAGCTTATATCTGTTCGAGCGCGATGGAATGATTGCTAAAAAAACGCTTTTAGCGCTCCAGTCAATTGAACGCACTACGCATGTACTTCCTTCATAACGAAGTTGTCCCAAGCGCTGCCCTTCTGTGTAATTCCCACTACATGGGGTGACCCTGACAAAATCCCGTTCGCCTATGCTGCAGTTAGCAGTAAAAGCTAGAGGGTCAATGTCAAAATCCTCCAAGTTTATGCTTGCCACAAGTTCCTGCTTCTTTGTATCTGGATTCCGTTTGCTATAGATGTTTTTTATTGGGATTGTGTGCCCCGAAGATATCCTATAAGCAGGAGGTATGAGGTGCTCAGCAGTCCAATCACGAACGTGCACGTGAGCATCTAGCCTGAGAAAATCTACGGCGGCTTGGCTTACGTTGTAGACACCAAGGGAGAACTGACTTATTTTATTAAGGTTTATAACTGGCTTTGATATCTCTCGATTTTTCCAACGCATACGCTCTTCGATCCATCTCAGAGCTTGTGTCCTAGCGATCAGATATGTCTGCAAGTAGTCGGGTCTACTCGCTTGGTTATAACGCCTAATAGCATTAGCCACTCGTGGGTCGCGTTTCTCCTCTGGCTTCGGAAGCGTTCCCCAAACCGCATGCCAATAAGGAGCTGGCAAAGAGTCGAAAAATCTACTGCGGATCTCAAATCTATGGTGTTCGTTAGCTTCATCCTCAGTAAGTGCCCACTCATATCTCGCATTCGGCGAATCAGTTGGCTGTGGCGTTAGTTTCTTTATCGCAAGCGTAGTTTTAAAATCAAAAAGATCCTGTGTAAAGGTTCGCTCGAGATCTACATCTGATCCGTCAATGTTTCTAAACCAGTGAAAACGCCAGCCAAACCACCCTAGAGAGGCAGCTACTGTGAGCCCACGACCAGTCCATCCAAGAGCATAGCGGTTATCTACCTCTTCCTCTAAACAAGAAAATATAAGCTGATCTAAACCTTCGCGGCAGCCAAGCAGCTCATTTAAATGACCTAAGAGTACTGTGCTAGCCCGAGTGCACGCTTCGACAAGGTGAGTTATCTCTGACCTTGACCAAACATAAAAATGAATTGGTGCTTGGTTAGTCGGTGCGACTGCCTTAATCGCATCAATAAGCAAGTGTAAGAAGTCTTCTATAATCTTTCTTTCGGACTTGGTGTCTTCATCATATTGTCCGGTCCATTGGGACGTCTTGTACCGAACTACTTGCTTACTACGCCTGCTATCGAGAGCTAGGATATTGTCGCCAGAATTATCGTTATCTTTTACCCACGCTTCTTTTACATACGGGTCCGGGCGCCAACCCTCTGCGGTTTTAACAAAAGCTGTATAGATCTTTCCTGTGCTATTCGTGATATGTGCCGCTAGAGCTCCTAACCTATTCTCTACATAGTCGTAATCTACTGACAAGTAGACCCTAATTAGCCTGCGACCGTCCAGCGTGTGCTCTGGAAGCTGCCCATGACCTGAAAATGGCAAGTACTGAACTTTGTATATAGAACGGCTAGCGTTTACTCCCGGGAGAGTCGATTTACGAGTTAAGGCTTTCACTTTTAAGACTTCCAAGCTCTTTGAGAAGCCTTGCTTGCTTCTTATGTCGTGCGCTTGGACGCTTTCTAGATCTAGCTCCGAGAGTCGATCAATGTCTGAAACGCCCGCTTCACGCAACTCCCGCACTATCGCAGGTTCCGTACCGAGTAGTTCTAAACTGTGCTTTATTCCAGCTTCAGGGAGACAATAAACATCAAAGATACACGTGCCACATTTATCATTAATCTGATATTCTAATGTGTCCAAATCTGAAGTAGCGACACTCCTAAGCCTACCATCCTTTGCTAGCAAGCGTGCAATATCCTCTTCTAACAGTGCGAGATCCGCTTGGTCGATAGGTGATAATCCAAGAATACTTTGAATATTGTTTGTATTTTCGTCAATACGAGCTACTACACAGTCAATATCCTCACTTTTGAGCGTTCTTCCTTGAATGGCGAGTGGATCGTCTTTTATTATGTCACATAGCATTCGGTGGTAAAGGGCAACTTGAACCCGATGGTAGGTCCGGTCTCTACGACTTGCCTTACATTCCACAATCCTAAGCCTCGGGTTACCACTTTGATCCCATAAGACTAGCACAAAATCAATTTCTCCCTGTAAGTGGAATGCACCAAAGTCAGCGCTGATGCGAATGCTACGACCATATGCCCGTTTCTTAGACTCAAGATTGTGCATCCGGCTTACAAAATCCGTCCATTCAGATGCATTTCGAGCTTGAGAAGGGCTAGAATTCTTGACGTTTTGAGGAGGGGTCAGGCTGACAAATCCCGCCTTAGTGAGTTCATCTTCCCATTGGCCCTCTCTTTTGCGACCGGATTCTTGTAATACTAGATCGAGGGGGTTAAACAAACGATCAAAAAAGGGCAAAGCCGACCGTGCTGCTTCCATATTGTTTAAGTTTAACTTAAAGCGCCGGTCACATGACTGATGTCTAATAAATTCTCCGATGTCAGTTACCCTAATACTTTGGAGATCTTCTGGCAATTTACTATCCTCCAAGATCCTTGGAGTATACCGTTCTAAAGGAGTATTAGCTGTTGGATGAAATATTTGTGCTATTTAAATAAGCTTGAAGCAAGAGAAGAGGGGTTGAGAATAGTTGTAAGGTGAATAAAATATGTCGTAATTCCCTTGACTTAATAAAACGGTTTTCTTGTTACAAAGGAATCGCCAAACGCCTTATCGCCGAATTAAGTACTTAATCTTGCAAAGACGGTTGCTAGATGTCAGAAATGATTAGGGGTTCTTTAAAAGTTCCAGAATGGAATATTGACACTCCAAGTTTGAGGCATGCGACTAAAGAGCAGAGACAGTTCTACGAGTATTGGAGAAATAATCTTGAGCGTGGAGCTGCTATCGACGTTGATGGGAATCTTAGCTATCTTTTTGTCTACGCTTACGAGGCCATATTTCGTTTAGTTGCAGAAAAAGAGATTGACCAGCTTGTCGCTAGTTTCGAGCGTCTGCAAAAAGGCTATAGCAACTACAAAAAAATCTCATATTTAATAGACTGGCTTGCCGATGCGTGGCTTTACATTGAGAACTACGACGAGGCGTGGCGTATTTTACGGGAACAGCCGAGGTTGAGTATTGGTGACATATTAAATATTAGAGCAAGATGCAGTGACACTACTATCGATGGAAAAGATCTACTCCGAGTTATAGGCTACAAAATATCGCCCAAAATAGGTCGTGAACGTCAAGAGAGGGCTGTCAATCTTTTATCTACGTTCTTAGCTGATTTTCATCAGAAAAACGGCATGAATTTTGTTGAGCACTTTTGTGAGCAGTTTAATCTCACAAATCTAACCAAAGAGGACGTTGATAAACTCGAGACATCCTTCCCGGATAATGAAGAGTTCTTGCATCTCAATATGGAATGGCAATATGCAAAGCACCATCCAATACCACCACAAAACGAGAAGATTCTATTTATTGGTGTCCCATTTAAACAACTTCGCATAGCATTTCTTGAACCCCCCAAGCTAGTTGAGCGTGCCCTAAATCAAGAAATAAAAAAACTCCTAAGAGGTTTTGAAAAAAGAGACGAGACGGGTTCCTTGGCTAAAAAGACTAAGAGAAAGCATAAAAAAGCGGCAAAAACACCAGTATCACTTGGAGGAGTTATCAAAGAGAATCTGCCGTATCCCGTTGTATACTACCCGAATCATTATGGGACTTTTTTTGGATTCGCAAAAGATGATTCGTCACCGGTAGCGTTATGTCTTTGTTCCAAACCAGCTGTCGAAAACCTCATTAGTCTGAAACGAGAGAATCCGGGCCCTTACAACGTAAATCCATCACGCCGGGCATTCTTTAATGGTTGGTTCGTCCCGGAAATAATAGCGAGCATTCCGATAAAAAGTAAACACGATCCCTTAGAGGATCTATGTTTTGTCGAAGGACTCTGCCATAGGTGCAATTTAATAACACCCCGCCTGAGGTATTGTCACGAGATGTACGGCGGAGAGTTCATTCAGCATTATGGGTGGTATATAAATCAAGAGTATTTGCGTCTAGGAATTTTACCAATGCACTTTTTTTACTTGAAAGACGTCTGCCTGCTAGAGTATCAAGTCGAGATAGACTCCTTCAAAGCGGCCAGACAAGCGTATCGAAAAGAGTATCTTAGACTTTCAGAACAAGCCCGTGGCCCGCTACGTAAGGACATAGCTCCAGATGAAATTACGTATTGGCACAATGTAAGGAATAAAGAAGCTGAGGAAATGATTAATCTGCGGAGGATGGCTGCTAAAAAAGAGAGAGCTTTTACCACTAAAATTGAAAACATCGTTCGTCAAGAATTTGGCTTTAGAAATGCGGGGGAAGGATGGGTTAGTGAGAGTATTCTTCATCAAATTGTTCAACGCATATTTTTCGAACAAGAAATATTGAGACACAATAGGCCAGATTGGTTACAAGGTTTAGAGTTAGACATCTTTATTCCTTCTTTGAATCTTGCTTTTGAGTACCAGGGGCAACAGCATTTTCACCCTATCCGTCTTTGGGGAGGATCTAGTGGACTTCAAGATTTACAAAAGCGGGATGGACTTAAAGCTAAATTATGTGCAAGCTACGGAATAGGTCTAATTGTAATCGATTATACAGAACCGTTGACAGAAAATTATATTTATCGAATTCTTAAAGATAAGGGCTATTTTAGTTGATAAGCAAGTATTGGAAGATTATCGAATGAAAGAGCTCAGCCCCAATACACAATCAGCCACAATTCCCTATGTGTGGGACACAATGGTGGGTGCGTTCTTCTGGTCAGACGGCACTGCCTCTATTGATGCTGAAGCGGGCTGTCAGGTGGTCAGTGAATTCAACGCAGGGCAGGCGAGCGCAACAGTCGAATTCTCGAGTATCGTGGTCGAGTTCCTAGCCTAAGTATAAAATACAAGAACTAAGTGGGGGTGCGTTGTCGCGCTCCCTTTCGTTTCTTCTTTTTTACTTATTCTTTTTTAGACACGCGGTCGCTCGAACGTACATGATCGATGTGCTAGATGATTACCGAAAATGATACAAAACGGCAAGTTTTGTACAGTCGATAAGCACGCAGTGAAGTCTGTTATTTTTAGGCCCCTGCACATTAGCCGCTTTGAGATAGATACCCTGGGCCAGGGTGATAATGTAATATTTATCGGATATGTTTAAAGGCCTTTAGCGGCCTCTTTATCCCTCTTGAAAGTCTGCCGACGTGGGGACAAGCCGTGGCGGCGTTCTCCCCGCTCACTTACGCAAATGACCTCGTTATATACGCATTTCAGGGAAAGACTGTCTATGGGGTGC
>CAYHCZ010000027.1:0-16433 GCA_964355295.1 uncultured Methanomicrobia archaeon | reverse complement strand
GTGGATCTTGAGCCCACCGCCGTTGACCACTTGGCTACCTCCGCTTTCGTTTGATTTAGTATAGCTATGACGTATTTCTAGTTAACTAATACGCAGCTCGCAGTGTATCCTCCCTTGAATCGAGTCCGCATCGCAACACGGACCTTCATCGCAAACACTCACGCGCGTTGCGCTCGAGGACATAGCGACAAAAATATCGGTGTAAATATGTTTAAAAGCGACTTTTAACGAATTGTCGTATAATAGGTCCAAGTGCTTTACTTTTGTCAAGAGTTCTGCAACTAAATATCGGAATTTCTAAATACGCTTCTCGCGTTTAAGTGATAGGTGATTTTAGTGGTTGTTGGAGTTACTATGGTCAACGTAGTTCCTGGTGAAGAACGATACGTTTACAGAACGCTGTTGGAATTAAGCGGTATACGAGAAGTGTACCATGTCTTTGGAGAATATGACTTTGTGGTTATAGTTGAAGTAGAAGGACTCACTGCATTGAACAATTCAGTTGATAACATACGGGACATAAAAGGGGTAACAACGACTCACACCATCGTTGGCGCGGAACTATAATAGGGAGAACATCAGATGGCAGAAAACATCGCAGAGAAACTTGCCCAGAAACAGCGTGAGATTAGCATAGCTGAATTCTTTGAGAAAAATCGACAAATCCTTGGTTTCGACTCGTCGGCTCGCAGCCTTATAACAAGTGTAAAAGAAGGTGTTGATAACGCGTTAGATGCTTGCGAGGAGAGCGGTGTACTGCCAGATATTTTGATTGAAATACAGAAGGTAGATAAAGACAATTATCGGCTTATAATAGAAGATAACGGCCCCGGCATAGTGAAAGAACAGATTCCTCGAGTTTTTGGAAAGCTCTTGTATGGCTCTCGATTTCACGCCCTAAAACAAAGCAGGGGACAACAAGGCATTGGAATTTCTGCCGTCGTTCTATATGCGCAACTGACATCTGGACGGCCTACCGCGATATATTCAAAAACAGGAAAGAATGAAGATGCTCATTATTACGAACTTGTAATCAACACCAAGACTAACGAACCTGAAATTCTTATGGAGAAAATCGTGCCTTGGGATCGACCTCATGGGACTAGAATTGAAGTCGAAATGGAAGGTTCATATGTCCGGGCACGCAAACAATCGATCTACGGTTACGCGAAATCGACTGCTATAGTCAATCCACACGCCAGATTTACGTTAGTTGAGCCAAACGGGGATACTGAGGTATTTGAACGCGTCACAGAGGTCTTACCAATAGAACCATGTGAAATTTTACCACATCCAGAAGGCATAGAGCTAGGCACTCTAATTAGGATGCTTCGAGATACGGAAAGAAGACGGTTAACTTCATTCTTAACGAACGAATTCGCTCGGATTGGGTACAAAACCGCGAAAGAGATATGTAAAAAAGCTGGTGTCGACCCCGAAGTAAACCCCAATGATCTTTCGCGCGATCAAGCAAAGCGCTTGCTTGAGGCATTTAAAACCGTCAAAATCATTGCACCTTCAACTGAATGTCTTTCCCCAATAACAGAAGAGCTGATTAGAAAAGGGTTAGAAAAAGAATATGACGTTGACTTTATAGCGACGACCACACGTGACGCGTCGGTGCATACAGGAAATCCGTTCATTGTCGAAGCTGGCATTGCATATGGCGGCAATTTGCCAAAAGAAGAGAAGATAGATATTCTGCGATTTGCTAACCGAGTTCCTTTGCTATATCAACAAGGAGGGTGCGCCAGTACTCATGCTGTAGAGAAGATCAACTGGCGGAACTATGAACTCCTACAACCAGGCGGGAGCGGCATCCCTCAAGGTCCAATCGTCGTGCTTACACATGTTGCATCGACAAATGTTCCGTTCACGTCAGAGTCAAAAGAAGCGATTGCAGATATTCCCGAGATAGTCGATGAAATAGAACTTGCAGTCAGAGACGTTGCGCGAGGCCTCAAAAACTTTTTGGCGAAGCAAAAACTCCTAGCAAAGAGAAAAGAGAAAGAGGAGATTATAGAACGAGTGCTTCCTAAACTTGCAGAGAAGGTGTCGCAAGTAACAGGAGCACCACAACCTGACATTCAACCCATTGTAGCTAAGATAATGGGGAACGTTCTCGTTCAAAAGATAACTAAGTACAGCGATGCAACGTGCATAGTGACAATTCGAATTAAAAACTTCTCCGAGAGTTTGAAAGAGTTCAAGCTGCACGAAGTGTCGCTTGTAGAGATCGAAGACGCGACTCCTAAGCCAAGAGTGACGAGTTTTGATGGTCAATTCGACAACACGTGGAAAGTATCAATAAAGTCTAACGCCGAAAAAAAGATTAAATACACGTTAAAGTCTGAGGAATCGACTGATACAAATCCTTTTGTTGAAGGGATACTCGCAGAGATGGTCACAGGGGCAAATGCACTTCCAAAAAAGCGGGCGAGTGAGTGAGGTTATGTATGAACGTTGACGAGAATATATTGAAAGCAAAGAAAGAAAAAGACAGCTTGACCACAAAAAGGCTTTTAAAGATCATCGAGACCATCTACGATCAGTTTACACAAGAACAGATCCCACAACTGATGATACCCACACGGACGAAATCAAATATAGAATTTAACGAAGAGTCAGAGGTTTGGGTATATGGTGACCGGGAGAGCGCGCGGAGCTGCAAAACTGTTCGAGGAGCGTATAGTCTCCTCAAGTCGAGTTATACGATCGAATTCCTGAAAAAACAGCTTGAAGAGAACCGATCATCAACACTCAGAGAGTTGTACTATATCTCCGAAGGTTGGAAACTGGCTAAATTTAGAGAACAACCTGAGTCTGACAGAATGATCGAAGATCTAGAGATCATAACTGAACTACAACGCGAAAACTTTCATGTGAGACCAGAAGAGAACGGCGCTACGATTTTTGGCCCTATTCGTATCAAAGAAAACGTTGAAAGACGTGGAACCGTTTCCGAACGCATCATTCACTGTGTCGATGATGTCGGTGAAGGAGGATATCAGATCCCATATAATGTCGACAACATAGATTTTGTCGAGCATGATGCTAAATTTATTATCGCAATCGAAACCGGCGGAATGCGAGATAGACTTATTGAAAACGGCTTCGATACAGACTATGACACAATTATAGTGCACTTGAAAGGCCAGCCTGCGAGAAGCACACGGCGGCTTTTAAAGAGGATGAATGAGCTGTTAAAGCTGCCTGTCGTCGTTTTTACAGATGGAGATCCCTGGTCATACAGAATATTCGCCTCCGTCGCTTATGGCTCGATAAAAAGCGCTCACATGTCAGAATACATGGCAACCCCAGCAGCCCAGTTCATTGGAGTGCGCCCAAGCGATATCGTCAATTACGACCTTCCCACTGATAAGCTGTCTGATCAGGACGTGCGAGCCCTGCAGTCAGAATTAACTGATCCACGCTTTGCAACTGATTTCTGGAAGGAGGAGATTAATCTCCAACTCGAACTGAAGAAAAAATCTGAACAACAAGCGTTCGCGAGCAGAGGTTTAGACTACGTAACCGACGTATACCTCCCCGAAAGGCTCACCGATCTCGGGATAGTTTGATAGGTCTTTTGAGGGTGCGCAACTGGTTTTTTTAGTGATCGTTGAGACGCTATCTTTCAAAGCTATGAATCAAGGCCCTTGGAGCTGGGACGAGCCAACCCCGCAAACCAGACTGCCCCCTCCTTTCTTTGTTGTGGTAGACCCTTCACTGAACACTACTTCACCTCGTACCATAGTGAGTGATGGAAAGACGGCGATGCTCCGTTCGAAAGGCGTCCAGCCACACTTACTATACAGTGCAGTCGGCGTTATTTCAGTTTTGTCGTTAGGATCAACCAGTATGAGATCTGCGTCATATCCCTTCCTTATCGCTCCTTTGTTCTTCAAATTGAACCTAACCGCTGGGGCTGAGCATACTAGATCCACGAGCTTATTTAAACCAATGTACTCGAGCCTAGCCAATAATAGCGGGAGCAACGTTTGAACGCCTGGAACCCCGGGAGGAGGGTGGGCTATCTTTTTGTCAGCGATAGAGTGAGGCGCGTGGTCGCTGGCGATCATGTCAATCTGGCTCAGGCGTGACCAGAGCGCATTGACGTCTTGCTGGCTCCTCAGCGGCGGATTCATCATGCCAAAGGGGCCAAGTCTTTGTTGGTCGATGTCAGTTAGAAAAAGGTGGTGCGGCGTTACCTCACAGGTCACATCCTTATTAGAGCTCCGCACGCAATCAAGCGCTGATGCTTCACTTAAATGACTTATGTGCACTTTTGCTCCGATTTGTTTATTACACGCAAATATTCTCTTGATTCCGTCTACTTCATCTGAGACTCTGCCGACACGTTTTTCGGCGTGGACGCATAACACAGCATTGAGCCGCTTAATAATTTGCAGGGCATACTGCAATTCCTCATACGATTTTTCTTGAATGAAAACCTCACCAAAGGCCGTTACCCCAAGCTGCCACAAATCTTCAAGCTGGTCAAGTCTGTCGATAGCTGCATTGATGCCATAATCAACAATAGATTTTCGTGCCGCGCGCTGTTTTCGAAAATACGACCGCTCATCGCATACTGGAGGCTTTGTGTTCGGCTGATCTATAACTGTCGTCACGCCCCCGGCGGCAGCAGCACAGGAACCAGAATACCAATCCTCCTTGTATGCCTCATCTAGATCGCGAAAATGCACATGTACGTCGATTGCACCAGGCAACAACAATCGACCACGTGCATCTAGCTTGTGTTCTGCGGTCTCAACGCTTCCTATCTTTGCAATCGTGCCACTTTCGATCAAGACGTCGCTGAGAACAACTTGATTCTGGTAAAAAACTCTTGCATTTCGAATGACTGTTGAGCTCATAGATAGATCATTCAAGAAACCGCTCTACTACTTCACCGCCTGGACGAAGCTCATAAAAGATTTGACCTTCAAACGCAAATATTTCTGCGTTGTGTTCATGCGGATTTAACCCTGCCTTTACAAACGTTTGGTCTAAAAACTCCTGTTGCGTCCAATTAAATTCTGTTGCTACCTGGGGGAGAAGTAACCCTTGCTGCGAACCTTTTTTTACAATGAGGCCATGCTTGCCAATTACAACATCAGCGGATCCCTCAATTCTTTTAGGCTTTGTTAGGATCGTAATCTCTACCGTAATTTGTGTAAACTCTTGTACACTGACCGGGGGGAACCTATAGTCATATAAAGCGGCGCTGATTGCCGAGTCAATTAGGGCTTCTTTTATGGTTTTTCTGGCATCGGGATACCCCACGCAACCCCTTAACCCTCCTGAATGCAGCGTCACAAAAACACCGCCAAATTCATCGAATATAACTGGAAGATCTTGAGGTACTTTCATCCGATCTCCTAATTTCACCGCAATCTCGATTGCTTTGCGTACGAGATGTATACTGATGCGCGCTTCTTCAAGATCCATGCTTCGCATGTTAGTGAATAATTATATTACATTTGGCCTTTAAATTATTCAATGGAGAGAGGGTGAGTGGCTGACGGTGGAAATCGCTGAGGAAAGTCCTCCCACCTTCTGGACATGTGAGCGAGGAAACTCGCATGGCGAGAGTCAGGGCTCTGGCACAGAAACGACACGTCCCTGCAAATATGAGTATGAGGTGAAAAACCGACGAGAGCAGGGGTAACGATGGAACGGCGAATCCTCACAGGTGCAAGCTAAAAAGGGTGAATGAACAGTCCAGATGACACCCAGGTTAAGCGCTTAGATAAATGCCACTTGAAACAGAAGGAGGCTTACTACCCCCACTCCAACCTCGTTTTTAAACACTTTTTTGCTACGCAAGAAAGCTTTATATGATTCTCCTCTAAACCATTAATGCCTTTCAAACTAAAAACTAAAGGCTTGAGGAAGAAAATGAATTTAAAAGAGCTAGCAGAGCAAATAAGTGCCCATTTTTTGGAACAAGGAGTTAAAATTCCAGCTAGCGAGATAGAGCAGCGGTTAAAAAGCCTCGTTGATGATTTTAAAGTGCCGACAGAAGAGGCCAGAAGAAGCGTAGTCTCTTTTTATTCTAAACTCTACCCAAAACAAGGATCCGCTTCAGCGACAGAAGTTATCTACTCAAAGATCAAAGACATAAACGCACAGGACAGATGGATTAGTATCCGTGTCCGCGTTGTACAGCTTTGGGAACCTAATTCACCATCCATAGCGCAAGTCGGCTTGATCGGCGACGAGACCGGAACCATAAAATTCACCAGCTGGTCTAACGCGAAGTTGCCGATTCTCAAGGACGGACTAAGTTATTCATTGCGTAATGTTATTACAAAATCATGGCAGGGACGTTTCAGTGTGAGCTTGAACAAAGCATCCGAAATTGCGCCACTTGATGAAGAGGTCACAGTCGGTCGCACTAAAGAAGAAATTGCCGGCACTATTATTGACGTGCAATCGGGTTCGGGACTTATAAAACGATGTCCAGAGTGTAGTCGTGTCGTTGTCAAAGGGTACTGTGCAGAACATGGCAACGTAAGTGGTGTTTATGATTTGCGCATCAAAGGCGTCTTAGACAACGGCGAGATTGTGACAGACGTGTTGTTTAACCGCGAATTAACAGAAAAGTTAACCGGAATAACGCTAGCAGAGGCCAAAGAAATGGCCATGGAAGCACTTGACCAAAACGTTGTCGCAGATTCCATGAAAGCGGTAATAATAGGACGATACTACGTAGTTCGCGGCAACAAAACACCCCGGTGGCTACTTATAACAGATTTCAAAGAGGCACCCCAAATAAAGGATGGAGACATTAAGACCGTTCTCGCTAAAGCGCAGGAGCTCCTCTGATGGTACTAAAACAGCGGGAAGTAGCACGTCGTCTATATGCGAAAGAGCTACTAGAGTCAACGCTCTTCTACAAAGAACACGATGACGCATACGCACCACAGTATCTGTTAACCCCCACTGGCGCTAAATGCAACCGCGTATTTGTGGTAGGCACGTTGACTGAAACGGAAAACGTCGGCGTCGATGCAGACTACTGGCGGGCTCGTATAGCCGATCCGACAGGCGTTTTTCCAATATACGCCGGCCAGTACCAACAGCAGGCAGTCACGCAACTGAGTTTGATCGAAGTACCTTCGTTCGTAGCTGTAATAGGAAAATTAAACGTTTTTCATGCAGAAGAAGGCCTCGTAAAAGTATCTATTCGACCTGAGTTCATAAACGTCGTTGATTCCGAAACAAGAGATAGATGGGTCTTAGAAACTGCTGAAAAAACTCTTGAAAGGATTGAAAAGCTTCAACAAGGCGGCGAAAATGTGGAAAGAGTTAGCGATTACTACGGCACAGATACAGGCCTATATATAACAACTGTAATTGAAGCCGTTACGACACTAATAAAGGAGCAAAAGGAATAGTCAAAAGCTATTCGCTTCATTAGGCTTTCCTTCGCAATAGGGTAATGAAATACGGCGTTTCGTCAAGGATTGAACAAGACGTTGAGGAGTTTATTGTAAGCGCTGCTAAAACGTTCAATGCTATCGAACTCGTTTCAGAGTATCCTCATGTTCACTATAGCACACCTAACGTCGATGTGCTTACCGAATTAAAATCGAGCTACGGACTTACTTACACGATGCATGCCCCTTTTTGTAGCGTAAATCTCGCTAGCATCAATCCAAAACTTCGGCAAGCTTCCGTAAACGAGATAGCTCATTCGATCACTTACGCTAACGATCTCGGATGTGAGTTAGTCGTAGTTCACCCCGGTATTGTTAGCTATCCAAGAAACATACCAAAATTTGAACAAATCTCAAAGGCTAATGAGTACGACTCTTTTATGCAGATTTGCGAAAAAGCAGAAGACGAAAAAATTTTAGTATGTATAGAGAACATGCCACGGCTTCCACAAGCAATAAAGGAGACCTGGACCGGAGAAGCTCTCGTACAAATTATCGACGAGTTCCGATCGATTTTCCTACAATTGGCGCTGGACGTAGGTCATTGTAATACCACAGACGTCCCTATACCACAGATGATCCGAAATTTTGGGTCGCGGATTAAACACGTGCATATCCACGACAACGACGGATATCGAGAGTCTCATTCTATTGTTGGCCAGGGTTCGGTGCCATGGCGAGCGGTTATAGAAACACTTCATGAGATACGATACGACGCACTCCTAATAGACGAACACCGGACGATTGAAGGACAAAAACTCGGAAAAGAGTACCTAGAACCAATCATCCACTCTTGTCCTTAAGCGAAGATTAGCCGCTCAGACGTGTTTTTTCTAGATGCTGCCATCGTAAAGATAGTAGCTTTTTTATCCCGCTAATTCAAAAGTAACTATAAATTCCGTTTCGCGTTTCTACTACCACGCACCTTATTCAATTATAAACAACATGTGAAAAACATTTACTAAAAAACCTGATAACTAGCCAATGACTTCGGATCTCACTCACAACAAATTATGTGGAGCACGTATAGTTTCTTACACGGAATTCCTAAAAGTGAAAAAAGAGTTATGGTTGATACTAAAACTGTTTTAATCGTTGACGACGACGAGACAATCTTAGCAATCTTAAAAGAGATTTTAGAACTAGACGGCTACATAGTTGAAACCGCAGCAACCGGCAAAGAAGCTATTGAAAAATCAGAAAATATCTTTTTTAAATTGTCGCTGCTAGACATAAAACTTCCAGACATGGAGGGGACAGAACTTATCACTAAATTGGATAAGGCAAACCCACAAATGATCAAAATAATTATAACTGGGTTTCCAAGCTTCGACAATGCAGTAAAGTCTCTCAACCTAGGAGCAGATGCTTACATTATGAAGCCAGTCAATTCTAAAGAGCTGCTTGAGCTTGTTGGAGAAAAAATAAAAGAGCAGCAAGCGGCGAGTCTAATCGACGAGGATCGAGTTTCCGATTGGATAAACGGCAAGATTCGCCAAATTGAACAAGAACAACACGAGCGTCAAAGTTAAGAGCTGAGCTTACCTTGCGCTCTATTAAAGGAATGGCCGAAAAAGTGCAGAATACTTTTGCCGCCGTTGCACTAAGATAAAACTCGTCTCGAAATGTCAATTCATGACGACTTCAGAGATATGGTTAGTGAAGACTCCGCAAAGCAATCACTAAAAGAGAAAGAGATAGAAAAACTGATAGTTGCTTTGTCGGAAGCTCAGAGCCAAAACACAAGGATAGCCGCAGCAAAGGCACTTTGCGAAATTGGAGATCTCGCGATTACTCGGCTAATTACAGCACTTAGCCAAGCAAGATGGGAAGTACGCAGCAACGCTGTTCTAGCGCTAGCAAAGGTAGGACAGCCCTCAACGCAAGTGTTTCAAACTGCTTTACAAGATGAAGATTGGTTCGTACGGGCGATAGCAGCTAAATCGCTTGGCCAAATTAAAGATCCCCAGACTATTAACAATCTTATAAACGTTTTAGGTGACCGGGAGTGGTTCGTTCGTAAGCGTGCTGCAGAAGCGTTGAGCAAAATTGGAGATCCTGCGATTGAGCCGCTGATTGAAGCGCTCAAGGATCGAAATGGACTCGTTCGTGAGCGCGCTGCAGAAGCGTTGAGCAAAATTGGAGATCCTGCGATTGAGCCGCTGATTGAAGCGCTCAAGGATCGAAATGGACTCGTTCGTGAGCGCGCTGCGGAGGTCTTAGGGGAGATAGGTAACGAAAAAAGCGTAAAACCGTTGCTCGCAACTTTCCACGACGAAGAGCTGTACGTGAGAGCAAGAGCGTTGCTCGCGTTTGAAAAAGTGAAAACAAGAAGTACTAAAAGAGGTTTACCATCAGGTACTAGAAAGAAGCAGTAGTATTTTTCAAATACAACGGCCTAAGTTGCAGCTTCGGTACAGCATAGACTGGCACATACTAGATCCTTACAACGTAAAAGATCCGTTTTTGATTCACCTCCAAAAATTGAGAAGCTTCAAAAAGTACTTGTGAAATCTCAAGTCATCGCTCAATTCCGGATGGAACGACAGGGCTAATTTATTTCCTTGTTGTGCTGCTACACCATATTCCTTGAAGCGAGCTAAAACATCTATTTCGTTTCCAACTTGCGTAATAGCCGGAGCTCGAATAAATATAGCATTAAACGGAGAGTCAAAGACTTTTACTTTTAAAGGAAGCTCAAAAGAATCAGCTTGCCTTCCAAATGCATTTCTTTTTACTTGCATATCCATTAGCCCCAAGCCCTTAACGTCCTCATGTTGATAGTTAGCTAGGATAATTAATCCAGCGCACGTCCCCATCATTGGAATGTGCTGATTCTTAAGCATCTCTTTATCAAGTCCTTCAAAACGCAAAAGCCTAGAAATTGTTGTACTTTCGCCTCCTGGAATAACTAAACCGTCACAATTCTGAATGATTCCCTTCTTTTTTATCCTGGCTATTTTGCAGTTCAAACCGCTCGTGACTTTTTCTAAAGCCGTTATATGTTCAGAAACTGCTCCTTGAATGGCAATTACGCCGATAGTTAACATTGAGAGGTTCCTTCTTGACGCTCTAAATGGTCATAGATTTTCTGCTCGGTCATTAGTCTCGCAAAACGTAAAGCGGCCTTGACATCAAAACATATTGAGATAGCGTTTTTACATTTATTATCTGCAATGGCTAGCAAACGCTCAACAATCATATAAAGATAGCATTCAACGATGTGGTTTCAACTAAATTAGAAGTCTAATAAATATTAGGCCTTCCTGGACCCTATGCTTAGAAGCGACAATTATTTATTTTTCAATGTTTTACGTTTTACGTAATAACAATGGCCAAAGATAAGATTTTCAACATTAGAGTCTCAGAAGAGGATTACATCAAGTTAAAAAACCTCGGTAGCATACGAGCCCGCGAAATTTTGCTTGATGCGGTCAACTCCGAAATTTTTGAAAAGGCTCCGATAAGTGAGATGGAAAGACTCGTTTATAAATATGATGAGTTAGACGCCTCTTTGACTAATCTTGAGCAGAAGCGTGGCATCATCGAACAAAAAGCTCTTTCGAAGTTGATTGATGATGAGTATGCTCAAACAGCACTCAGCGATTTTGAAGATCTTTTTCATCGAGTTGATCGCTCTGTCAAAAAACTAAATAAAGAGAGGTTCGATCTCCTGAAAATGAGAAGAGATGGGACACGGTACCTCTACTTCGGTGTCAGAGAGCTTGCAGCTAAAAACCTATTGAACGGATCGCTCAATCGCACCGACGCAGAACTCTATAACGAGCTAGCTTCAAAACAGTTAATCGACAACAAAGAAAAATACAAAAAAAGCATAAGCGAACTTGTCAAGAGCATTCAGGAAAAGATCAAAGAGGAAGAGCTGCTCTTAGATTCCTTAAGAGCGATGAGCCCCTATATTATAATGCAAGAGAATGTTCAAGGTCAAATTGACAGTTTGAAGGAAGAAATGAAGGATGTCATTTTCATTATCGAGCATATAAAAGCGCTCGAAAAAAAATATGTTAACAACTTTTTAGAGAGTTTAAGGTTTAGCAAAGAGGATGAAGAGCCTTTAGCCTCTAAGCTCCTAGATAACGAAGAGTATTGGACACGTTTCCATAACTCAGACCTCTCCCTCTATGACAAGTTCGAGAAGTACCTTACCTGTTGCGGAGTCGATAAGACTCGAGCTAAGGCAATAGTTAGAAAATATATGGCGTAATCCTGCATGCACACTCGTCTTAAATCGGAAGCTGTTAAAGAAACAACGCTAGTGGACTCGACGGGAATTGAACCCGTGGCATCCACGTATTTCTCCTAAGATGCGAACGTGGCACTCTACCCCTGAGTTACGAGCCCTTACACCTGCAACTGATGTCGCACTTTAAATAATTTGGGACTTTCAGTTAGGTAAGCAAGAAAACCCTCAATCCACTGCTACTCTCGCAACGGAGTTAAAAAAGGCTGGATCAGAATAAGATCTCAATATCCAGTTCTTCTGCCAGTTCCTTGTAGCGGTTCCTTATCGTCACTTCAGTTACGCCAGCAACGTCAGCAACCTCTCGTTGCGTTCTCCTGTCACCACAAATAACTGAAGCTATATAGATGGCCGCTGCAGCGACTCCCGTAGGACCTCTTCCGCTTGTCAACTCCTTTTCCGCAGCTTGCCTCAAGATTTCGACAGCTTTGGATTGAACCTCGCCCTTGAGTTTAAGACCTGAACAGAATCTCGGCACGTAGTCTATGGGTGACGTTGGAGTCAATTTTAGATCTAGTTCACGAGAAATAAATCTGTAAGTCCTGCCGATCTCTTTTCGACTTACTCTCGAAACCTCTGCAATTTCATCGAGAGTTCTTGGAACTGAACATTGACGACAAGCAGCGTATAACGCGGCCGCTGCAACGCCTTCAATACTCCTTCCTCGAATAAGATTTTTATCGACTGCTTTACGGTAAACAACGGCAGCAGTTTCCCGTACGTTTCTTGATAACCCGAGCGCTGATGCCATTCGGTCAAGCTCAGATAAAGCAAATGCCAGATTTCGTTCTGTTGCGTTTGAAACACGGATTCGCCTTTGCCATTTGCGCAACCTATATAATTGTGCTCTATTCTTCGACGAAATAGACCGGCCATATGAATCTCTATTTCGCCAGTCTATCATTGTTGATAATCCCTTGTCGTGAATAGTGTAGGTCATAGGAGCGCCTACGCGGCTCCTTTTCATTCGTTGATCGTGATCAAATGCTCTCCATTCTGGACCCATGTCCATAAAGTCTTCATCAATAACTAGCCCACATTTATCGCAGACAAGTTCCGCCCTTTCATAGTCTTGGACTAGCTGTCGTGAGCCGCATTCAGGACAAACAGCTTTCGATTCCTCATATTCTCCAAGCTCTTTTTGGCGCTCTTTTGCTACTTCCCGCGCTTTTGTGCGCTCTATTATTCTTTCCTTTTCCACTTCAACCATAATTCACCTTTGAGCTCAGACGTAAACCTTTTCTCCAAGCAATTGTTGCAAGTCAGCAGGAGTAAGTTTTTTAGATGGCTTCACTGATATATAGGGTGATATTACTGGACCAAATACGTCATGTACCTTGCCAATTTTTTTCATTCGCTTCGTTAATACCGCAGAATTAATCTTTGGAAACAAAGCCGCTCTAAGAATAATGTAGCCGTGATTCGAAACGTGAAGCACAATGCCTAACTTTCTCAACCCTGACCTCAAGCGTTACATATATATATAGTTTCTGAAACTATTTAAAATTTTGGGAAAAACTTATAAAATTTCATTGAGAAGCGATTCTGCATTTTGATTGGTTGCTCTCTGCGCTTCTTCCTCGCTTAGACCAGCGCCTCTTGCAATTCTTATTGCGTCATCAGTCCCAATGAGCTCAGTCCCGTGACAATCGGTGTTTACCAACATTTTCGCGGCGATTTTTGCTACGTGTCCATTAGTAACGTTGTGACCACATCGTGCTGTGAGCTCGAGATAGATGCCGTTTTGACGTGCAAGCTCTGCATCTTCCTGACTAACAAAACCTGGATGTGCAATGATATTAACGTCAGCAAGAGCGGCGGCTGCTTTGTTTGTTCCAGGCGCTACCGGCTCCACAATTGTCTCACCATGTACGATGATAAGTTGCGCGCCTAACGCCTTAGCCTTCCGAACAAGCTTTGGAATTTTTTCAGGAACAACATGAGTGATTTCCGCTCCAACAAGCACTTCAATGCCGCTAGACCCCTCAGCTGCCCGCTTTGTCGAGCGTATCACTGAATCTATGTTAGAAAAGTCAACGTGATCTGTTATCGCTATTGCTTCGTGATCTGCGACATATGCCCGCCGTATTAGTTCACTTGGAAGAAGCACACCATCGCTCAAAATGGTGTGCGTATGAAACTCTATTCGTTTAGTCATGCACTTAAGAGTCGTGCTGGGCTCGCATTGATTTTATTCTGCGCGCAATTTGCCTCATCGCATCTCGCTTACTATCGTCTAAGTCTATGAGCACCCGGCCTTTATACTCCCACCAAGACTTTGGGTACATCTTTTCATCTTCACAAGTAGGATTTAGTCCCAATTCCTTAGCTGCTCGCATGATTTCGTCTATGCCAGGCGCTCCTATTGAATCTTTCTTTGCCAGGATTCGGCCCTCTTTGCGCGTTTTATGCGCGTCCATGTATATGGGCCAAACAATTCTTTTTGAGTTCTTCGCCATCGTATAATAGCCGTCAATATAGTAGATATTTTAATATTGTCAAACCAGCCATTAAAACCTATGCACAGGGTTGAGATAGAGGTGGGCCGCGATGTCCTTAAACGTAACAAAGAAGAAGCGACTAAAAACCTAGAGGTGTTAAGACAACACAACATTAAAGCATTCGATATCCTAGGATCAATCGGCTCAGGAAAGACGTCTATCATAGAAAAGGTCGTGCCGATATTACAGCATGAGGGGTGTCAAATTGGAGCAATTGCTGGTGATGTCGTCGGTGAAGATGATTTTCTTCGAATGAAAGCGCTGCACATTCCGGTGATTAACCTAAACACCGGAACAGAATGTCACCTCGATGCGCACATCGTCGGACACGCTTTAACTAAATTGCCTCTCAAAGAATTGGACCTGCTTTTTATCGAGAACGTTGGTAATATGGTATGTCCAACAGATTTTGAACTTGGCACAGATGCAAGAATAGTCGTTGTAAGCGTCACCGAGGGAGATGACGTTGTGAACAAACACCCTATGATCTTTCGAGTAAGCGATATCGGAATTATCAACAAGATTGACTTAGCTGAGGCAGTTGGAGCAAGCGTAGCACGCATGTGTAGCGATATGACGCGAATTGCCCCACAAGTTAAACAGATACAAATGAGCGTTAGAACTGGACAGGGGATAAGCGAGTTTGTCGACGATCTGCTTACGTATTGAATTTCGTAACAAAACCTACTAGGACTGTCCTTCGGCAACTAGAACGGCGTTAATTGATCCATCCTGACCTGGCCTACTAGTAACCTTCGCCTTTCCTAACGTTGTTTGGATAATTGCGCCTTTAGTAATTATGTTACGTCTAACGTAGTTTCTATTAGCAGCATTAAGTTCCACTGTCTCAATATCTACTACACTTGTTTTTCCCGTCAAACCATCTGTCACATTTGCATGAGAACCTTTGTAAAGTCGTGTCTTTGAATTGCTACCGAACCCGGAGATTTGCTTCTTCCTGGTTTCTCCAAGCTGAGTAAGCGTTGATTCCCTACCCATCTCGTATTTTTTCTTGCTGGCAGAGTGCTTAATTCTGCCCCCTGTACTGCGGCGAACTGACTTTCCTTGCCATTTCATATGTAAACAACCTGAATTGAATGATTGATGAGGGTTCTTATAAGAGATTTCTTATTTCAAGCTTTCTGTGGCTTCAAAATAGTTGATTAGCAATAACGCTATGAGAGAAGGTATCGCCAAGCGTAATTGATCTTGAAGGTTATCAAGTTGCTAAACTCGCGATTACAAACAACTCTCGCGTGCTACAACCTAAAAACTCTTTTAAATTATAGTCACAACCAACTCAATCTCCATCCAGGAAAGGATTCCGCGATGTTTTGAGCGCTTGTGCAACCGTTCTTATTTATGTGAGCACGGAGATATCTCTTTGACTCAACAACACAAATGCTGCTACAAGGGCTTCTAATTGTATTGTCTCATTAGCGCCTTCACTGAGTCTGAAATCAGCCTCTCCAATACTGTTTATAAACTGAGCTTTTAGCTGATCCGGGATGTTAAGGTCTAAGAGTGTTTTGTGGATTTGCGCTACTACTTCCGTACCGGAAAGGCCTTGTTCCATAAGAAGCAAGTCCAACGACGATAGGGCGCTAGTGAGCTTGCCCTCAATAGATGCGGATATGAGGTCGTTAATAGCCTGTGGATTGGCAGTCGCAGTTATTTGATAGATCGTTTCCCGATCGATCTCTGTACTTGTAGAAGCTGCAGACTGTAGTGTATTTATCGCACGCCGTAAATCTCCACTGGCCGTATAACTAATAGCTTTCAAAGCTTCATCGCTTATAGCGACGTGTTCTTCTTCAGATATGGATCGTAGCTGTGCTTGTACGTCGTTCGGATCGAGGGGCGTAAACCTATAAACGGCACATCTCGACTGTATTGGTTCAATGATTTTGTTGGAGTAGTTGCATGACAAAATGAATCTACACGACATACTGTAACTTTCCATTGTTCGCCTCAAAGCCGACTGCGCGTCTGGTGTAAGCGAATCAGCTTCATCCAGAAAAATAATTTTGAAAGGTGCATTAACGGGAGCTGTTCTGGCAAAATTTTTAATTTTGTTACGAACAACTTCAATGCCTCGTTCATCAGAAGCATTTAATTCAGTGAAATTACTTTGCCAGTCATCTTCGTAGAGTTCGTGAGCCAGAGCGATGGCTGCGCTGGTTTTTCCCGTCCCCGCAGCCCCTGCAAACATTAAATGCGGCAGGT
>CAYHCZ010000026.1:0-16443 GCA_964355295.1 uncultured Methanomicrobia archaeon | reverse complement strand
AAACCGAAGAATATTCCGACGATAATACCGCCATGGGGGAGTCCAAAGCATTCCTGTTCCGGGCGTTCCTCCCCATAGCACCCATCGCGGCGAGCGCGCCTGCGACGCGTGTCATACAGGGGTTGTTGGCAATTGACGCAATTTTCAACTCCTGGTTCATTTTTAGTCCCGCAGTTTTGGCAATATGGCATAAAACCACCATGATAGCGTAGTTGGCTATATTCATAACGCTTGTCATTAGCTACATATTGAAGCGAGATTGGCCAATAGTCGTTATCCGCGTCAGGTCACAGATCTAGGCAGCGACATTTAGCCACGCTTTTACAAAAACCCCAACAGGAGCTAAATTCGCATGAAGGTCACCGTAAGATTAAAATGGCAGCACTTGAAAATTAATAATGGATCATAGACAGAGGTTGCAGATCCGCACTCTGTTGTTACCTTTGCGAGCAAAGCGCAGATCTGCAGCACGGTCCCCGAGCCAAAAGCAGCTCGGGTTCTCTTTTTTTGGGTCTAAGAGCGTGTACGGTAACCGCGCAGTATGACGTTTTAAACGTTTCGATTTATTCTGATTATCGAAGCCTTAGCGCTAAAAAAGCAAAATTTCTAGACTGACAAAAAAGCGGCTAATTGGGAGTGTTTAACTGTTACGAGATGCACCCACTTTAAAAAAATAGTACAGGAACTACACAAGCAAGCGCGTTTATATAAGAATATTGAGTGACAAACGATTGGCGTTTGTTCATACGCTGTCTCTTTAATTAGAGTATAGCTAAACGTTGAGCTATAAGCCAAGCACTTCCCGATGCTTTCACGAATCGCAGCTCTGTAAAAAAAGGAGAAATCCTTATCGATCTGAATTCCTATAAAACTTCGGGTGATACATCGTGTGTTCCGGTGGTGGTCCGGTTGTTTCGATCGAGACAAGTTGGTTCGAGAGATATAGCTGCAGTAGTTGCGGTAAGAAATTCAAGGCAATGGGTAAGAAACCTGTTTGTCCTTCTTGTCGATCTGAAGACGTAACGAGGCTCTCTGATTAGACATAGAGAGTATTTCAAAAATCCGTATCTCTAAATATCTTGCTATTTTTCTTAAGCATGTGATTTCAGCCAGAGTTTTATTAATCGCGTGTATTGAGATCATTGCCCCCAAAAGTCTACAAGCGAGTATTCTAAACTACCCGCTCCGCAATCGGCCGCAAAGGCAAGATGTGCGACGTCCTTAACATGTTCGTGAGTAAGTGAACGATCCCGCCACTGCAATAGGTCGAAGCCTGCACTGTCAAGCGAGACGGGGTCAGTGCCTGCCAACATGTATCCTAAAAAGGCTTTCTTACCCCCGTGCCGCACCTCTTCTGCTACGAGTAACGTTTCAACGGCATCGAGTATGAAGAGGTTACAACGCTCCACCGCCGCAATCGCAGCAATCCCTTTATGTATGTCAGGTTTCCCGCGATGCATGGCGCTGCGCGTGCTTAGGTCAAGAAGGCCGAATTGATTCTTAACCGCGCCTGTCACCGTGCACGTAATGTGGCGCTTAAGAACGGGAAGTGAGATCTTCACGTCAAACGGGCCCGGAACAACAGATAAGGGAAGGATCAACCCGTAAGGCGTCTCTCGCTTGACGTGCTCGCGCCGGTTAAGGTTGATCCACTCAACTCCGTGGTCATCGCATACAGAGCGGAGTGGATGCTCGCCCCGCACGGCACCCGCTTCCCCGCGCCAACTATAGTCATATGCTGGCCCGTCACCTACCACCACTCGATGATCAGAAAGGAACGTAAGGACAACATCGAGCACCTGCGGATCGGTCGTAGTCGGATATGGCTCGTCTGAGACGACATTAGGCTTTACGAAAACTGTCTCAGCCTCATCGAGCATATCAGTATATTGTGTGAGCACACGCTCGACAAACCCACGCTTCGTCGCAGCGCTTTCAAATGCGCCTAAGACGTCCGACATAACACACAACTATCAGCGCTGGATTGTAAATACTTTAAGGGGCATCATACGTGGATATAGTCTTAATATTACGCTTGAAACGCTAAAAAAATCTCTTTGTAGACCAAGAACGACAAGCTGCGACGCTTAAGCGTACTTATTCGGCACTCTATCCGGAAGCCCAACTCACAATTATAGCTTATAGATACTTTTTTTGCGCAGCACGAGATAGTAAGAACGTGCCGCCAAATGAGGGGGACCTAGGTCGAGACACGCGGTTCTGGCGCCTCGATACCTTCAGTGACTCCATCTTCGCTGTCGCCATGACGCTCCTAGTTTTCAGCTTTCCTCTCTCTGGTCTACCATCCAACCTTGGGCAAGCCGAGGTTGAGTATCTTCTCGAAAGCTTATATCCACAGTTAGAGACGTTTGTAATCAGCTTTCTTGTGGTTGGCGCCTTTTGGGTCGGACATAACCGTGTCTTCGACCTAATCGAATGCTATGATCACACGCTCGTGTGGCTAAACTTCTTCTTTCTGTTATTTATCGTCTTCATCCCGTTTCCCACTGCAGTATTGGTCAGCCCCGAAAGCTTCTGGCTTCCCACAGCGTTTTACGCGACGACAATCGCTTGCGCAGGATTTGCTTTAACGTTTGTGTGGCTGTACGCATCACATAACCATCGATTGATCGAAACAAGCATGCCCGTGCGTGAGATCCACCTTCAAACTCTAACGTCTGTTGTTGTTCCAAGTATCTTCCTAATTTCTATACTCGTCGCGTTCTATAGTCCGCATTTAGCTCAATACTTCTGGCTTTTTAGTTTTGTAGCGCAGTGGTTGGTGGCACGACGGTGGAGACAAGTTAATTAGTAGCGCGTTGGATATTCTCCCCGTCGACAACACGAGCGATATTCCACATCAGTCTTTTTCCGGCTTTCTCTACCGTCCAATAATCCTCAATGCACGTGATCGCTTTTTGAGACATTTGTCGTATTTTTTCATCATTTGAGAGGAGTTCTACAACAGCTTCCGCAAACAAATTCTCGTCTCGTTGCGTAAGCATGCCCGTTTTGTCGTGCATCCAGTTTCTCTTACCCCGCCCTCTTTTACTGCAACTACAGGGGTTCCACACGCCATAGCCTCTAATGGTACTGACCCAAAAGGCTCTAGATGTGGCGCGTTAATGATGCGAGAGACGCATTGACATAGCTTCTTAGGAGCTTCTTTGCAAGTCCCAATCAGAGGAATGCAAGCGCTTTGATTGACATGTTTTTGGGGAAAAAATTACACCCATTGCCGCAAAAAAAACCGACTATTCAGACGCAACACAAAACGTCAGATTCATTGAAGCACGCGGGTTTGGTCATCATTCGCAATATGGGGCCATATTTTTTGTCGAGCACGTCGATTCGTTGCGCTGGAATAAAATGACATGTTTTACGTGTTAGACGTGCGTTGAAAGGCGTGCGTCCGTATTGGCGAGCTTGACATCCGAGTAGATTAACACCGCTGAGACCTTGAGGTTTGTCGCGACCATGAACAGATCGACCGCCATGCTGATGAACCTGCGAGAAGCGCGCGCACAAGAATTTCCTGCTGCGAATTAGGATGACCCTAGAAACGAAAACCGTAAGCAGCATTGGCTGGTCTGCGGCCTCTCAAATAGCTCGACTGCTGATGCAAATACTGATTTCTGCGATCTTGGCGAGATTACTGACCCCTAACGATTTTGGCCTGATAGCCATGATAATCGTGTTCTCGAGTTTTGTGGCTATATTTTCAGATTTTGGATTGTCATCCGCCATAGTGCAGAGAAAAGAGATTCCTGATGGGGCGTTATCTTCCATTTTTTGGATAGGAGTAGGCCTAGGTGCGTTGCTGACGACGACATTGGCAGTGTCTGCGCCTTTGATAGCTGCTTTCTATTCTGAGCCGAGACTAACGCCCCTTGTGGTGTTTATTTCCACGACCTTTTTCATCGCATCATTTAGCTATGTGCCGAGCGCGCTGCTTACAAAGAACATGAATTTCAAAGCCATCGCGATCATCGGCATCTGCGCCATTGGAATAGCTGGCCCCATATCGGTTTTTTTGGCTTTCTCTGGATACGGAGTTTGGAGTTTGGCTTGGAATACGGTGCTCTCCACTGCTATCACAGTCGTTTTCACTTGGATTTACTGTCGATGGGTTCCACATTTTTCGCTTAGGCTACAACAGGTAAAAGAGTTGTTAGGGTTTGGGATGAACCTCACAGGAAACAGTTTTGTTGGCTATTTTCAGCGCAACCTAGACAATCTCCTCATTGGGAGGTTTCTTGGCCCGACTCCCCTCGGCTTCTACAACTTGGCTTATAACTTGCTTCTCTTTCCGTTGGGCAATATCTCCGACGTCGTCGGGCGCGTTATGTTTCCCGCGCTTTCGATAATCCAGCACGACAAACAGAAGGTGCGCGAAGCATATGTCGCCGCTAACCGTTACATTGCAGTCGTGTCCTTTCCGCTGATGACTTGGCTGCTCGTCACGGCACCAGAGCTTATCCGAGTAGTTTATGGCCCAAAATGGGTAACTGCGATTCTGCTGGTTCAAATTCTGGCTCTAGCCTCGATGGAACAATCAATTGGAGCAAACGTAGGTTGGATATTCCTATCGCAGGGCAGGACTGATGTTTTGTTCAAGTTGAGCATCTTCACAACTATTGTAGTCGCTATTGCCTTTGCTGTCGGACTTCGTTGGGGTGTCGAGGGGGTTGCAATCGCATACACGATAGCGTCATACTTGTTGGCTTACCCTGTTTTTGCAATCGCATTTCGGTTGGTAGACCTGAAAGTGCGGTACTTCATAGCAAAGCTGTGGCCGATTATATTGGCAACGCTCGCGCTCGGGATAATCGCGTTTCTCATTCGGATCTCTCTCCTGGGACTCGGTATCACACACGACCTGACTATCGTAGTCATCGTGACGGCTGCAAGCCTGTTGATCTACTCATTCCTCGTTTTTATATTGGACAGAGAGCTCTTCACCGAAACCGTGAGACTTCTACGCCAGTTGAGCCCAGGTTACAGCGATTAGACGTAAATGAAGTTGAATGAATGCACATAGACAACAACAAACAACCCTGTTTGTCGGACGAGGGATTTGCTGCGTGCTGGTTAGTGCAGAGGTCTTAGCAAATTTTGGCGCTCAACTTGTTAGCTATGACGATTAACGAATTCAATTATTCGCCGCGTGCTTTTCTCCCACGTGAACTTTGCGATTCGGTCTCTTCCTGCACGCGCAATTTTGACTCTCAGCTCTTCGTCCGACAGGAGTCGAAGAACGTTGTTCGCCAAGGATGCAAAATCATCGGGATCTGATACCAACGCAGTTTTTTCATGCTCAGCATAATCGCGGTTCCCGCCACAATCGGTTGTTGCAACGGCACATCCGCACGCCATCGCTTCGGCTGGTGGTAGGGCAAAGCCTTCCGCTGCGCTGCTGCAAAGGTAAATCGACGCTGTGTTGTATAGTTTGATAAGCTCGCTTTCACTTACATAGCCGTGGTGTTCGCTCCACGAAGGGGGCGCCGCAGGTTGCTGTTCGAGGGGGCCAAACAGACTTGCTTTGAGGTCGGGGACGGCGTCTTTACACGTCAATAATACGGATAAGCCCAATTGAGATCGCTTATAAGGTACGCGAGAATACAACATGGCGACCCTTTTCGCTCGTCCCTGAACATTGTTGATGACGCGAAAACGGTCATGATCAACGGCGATCGGAATCGCTTCAACATCTTCTTCAGGTGCGCCCGACTGTAAAACGAGTTCAGCTAGCCAGCCAGAAATTGCAATTTTTTTGAGTGGCAAGCGCCAAGTTTGTTCTAACTCGCGTTGATCGGCCATCCATGGTGCAAAATCCATGACTAGATAGAACTTGGCCCCTTTGTCACGAGGGCATTCACTTACAGGCGAAGCAGTACCCCACCACGTGGCAAAAATAGCATCTGCGTTCGGAACGCGACGTGATTCAAGATCGATTGCCTTCACCAGCTTTACGTCCCTGTCTAGATTGTACCATGTGATCTTGGGTTTTCCACTCTTGTAAATGAGTCGCGCTCGGTGACGGCCTAGCCGCGAAAAAAGCGAGGACGGGAAGCGGTGAGAAGAAGGCCCTAGGGGTTCCTGCAGATAAACGATGGTCGCCGTATGCCCATTGCGAACGAGGTGGTTAGCGTATTGGTAGACCACTTTGTACCCCCCTTCCGGATAGTCCCGATAGTTAGGCAGCACAAACGTGATCTTCACATTAGCACCTCTGTTGCGCTGCGCATTGCAGTGTTCGTGCACAAAACGACGTGCTCAAGCGACACAAGAAGCGTCTCACGGAGCTCATCCTTGCCCATAAAGATTTGGCGGAGCTCGTCTTTCTTGCCTTGCTGCATCGGCCACATTCTAGACGTTAGCTGCGCACCAACAATTGCCACGATCGCAAACCACGACCAAAAAAGGTTTCTCGTATATTTTATTTTATCGCAGGCGATTCGACTAGCGTGCCGAGTCTCGAGAGGATGCTTCGCATCAAAACTTGGTTCAGCAAAGCCTGCCTAATCTCAGTGCCGTACCAGCGAAACAGCTGGTCGCAAACTAGATGAGTGGATACACCAAGTACTTTTAAGAAGGAATCTCCCTCAGCAACCAATAGTCTGTAGGGCACCATAATAATGATCTCAGTAGTTTGCGTGTATAACAATGAACAAATATTCCGCGCTTGCGTGCTTAAAAGCCTGTCAGGACAAAAAACCGCTTGTGAAATCATCGCAATAGACAATCAAAAGAGTCGATTCAAATCGGCAGCTGCAGCGCTTAACTGGGGGGGCAAGCAAGCAGCCGGGAACTACTTGATGTTCGTGCATCAAGACGTCGATCTTTGTTCAGATTCGTGGTTGGACAATGTAGAAGCGCTGCTTGATTCTTTACCCGATCTCGGCATTGCTGGAGTAGCGGGAGTGCGCGAGAAAGGTGCTACCTTTAAAGACCACTTTAGAGATACCCATAATCAAAGGCCGTTAGACAGGGCCAGAAATGTGATCACTCACGGCCCGCAAAGACAGCAGTGGGGAGTCCCAATACTGCAGTCCGAACCTGTGCAAACCCTCGACGAGTGTCTCGTAATAATTCCGAAATCAGTATTCAACGTCATGCAATTTGATGAAGCTACCTGCAGCGACTGGCACCTCTACGCGGTAGACTATTGTTTGAGCGTTAAGACGCGCGGGTTTGGCGTCTATGTCATACCCAAGTACATCCATCATCAGTCAATGGGCGTTGAGAAAAACTCATTAAACGCGCTCAGAGTTATTGCGTCCCTCGGCTTACACCCTGAAGAGTACTACAGTACCCTACAGCACGTGCTCAAGAAACACAAAAACAGCTACAGGTGGATTCATACGTCATGTGGCTCCTGGAATACAGCATACCCGCTAAAGTTGCAGCGAGCGAAGCTTGTCCTCAAGCACCTCGTTTTATCATTTATCTTCAGAAATTGACTACGCAGCTCAGATAAGAAAAGAAGGCGGCGGTAAAAACGCTTCGGTTTGGGAGGACGGTCAGAAAAAACGACGAGAGGCCTTGAAACAATCAATAAGCGCAGGATGTCGTCGACGAGGGATTACATGCCGTTAGTAAGTGTATTTATGAAATCGTACAATCACGAATGGTTCATTTCTGAGGCCATCGAGAGTGTTTTAAGGCAAGATTTTGAAGATCTCGAACTCATCGTTGTTGATGATGCCTCCACCGACGGATCGAGATCGCTTATCGAACGCCACGCGCAGAAGGACGCCCGAATTCGGACAATATTTCACGAGCAAAACCTTGGCATTACAAAAGTCGTAAATGATGGAATTGACGCGGCAAATGGAAAATTCATTGCGCAAATAGACTCGGACGACGTCTGGGTGGAAGATAAGCTCCGGAAGCAGCTTGCCGTTCTCGCACGAAACGAGAATTTAATCGTCTGGTCGGAAGGACAGATTATTGATCGACACGGACGCCTCCTAGGTAAGACTTTTAGTGAGTGGGTAAAAAGCACCTCTAAGACGAAGAGCGGGGACCTCTTTCAGACGCTTTTGGCTGGGAACTATGTTTTCGGCTCGACCTTGATGTATAAGAAAGCGAATCTTGACGGTCTGCGTTACGATGAACGCCTACTTTACAACAACGACTACAAGTTCCTATTGGAATTAGCGGGCAAATACGAGTTTTACTGTATCGCTGAACCGCTAGCCAAGTATCGAATGCACGGCAAGAACACGTTAGGGCCGGAAGCAACGGAAAAAAGACGCACAGCATATGCGGAGGAAATATGGATTCGCCGAGAAGCGTTGCAGAAGTATCAAGGAGAGATACCGGACGATTCAAAAGCCGAGATCTATGCGAGCCTCGGGTTCTGTTACGCGAAGTTAGGCGAACATCAAAAAGCGTTCAGATCATATCTGCAAGCGATTAAGCACAATCCATACCATTGGTCAAATCTAGCTTATGTAGCTCATTTTCTCTACAACTTACTCAACAACTTGTCACATGGACGCAGCCGAGAAAAAGCTTGATTTAAAGAGAGCACTCGCCTTTCATCGAGTCCACCGTCTTTGTGCGGCGCGACATAACGCCCTCGATTAACGGTGCGTTCGGGTGCCCTTCTAACAAGCTGCTACAGCGTCTCTGGGCCACAGGAATAACAGAACGTGTATATGATCGGACGTCAAGTTATGTTCGAGCTATTTTCGTCTTGCAGAACATGAACCCAGAAGTGGCCATTATCACGCTAAATTGGAATGGATGGCAGGATACCTTAGAGTGTTTAGCGTCTTTATATCACATTGATTATGACAACTACCGCGTCATTCTCGTAGACAACGCTTCTACCGATGATTCGCTGGCCAAGATCGAGGCCCACTGCACGAAAGAGCTTAATTTGGCGTCTTATTCTACGGAGGACTTAGTCAGAAATAAGCCCATAAAAGTCGTATATTATACGGGAGGGGGGGCAGAACATGGGACAGATCGCAGTGGAGCTGTTGCCCAGCAAGCAAACCATGCGCTCACCGTAATACAAAACGATGAGAACTACGGTTTTGCCGAAGGTAATAACATTGGAGTTGCCTACGCCTTGAATGCCTTTGATCCAGATTATATTTTGTTACTGAACAATGACACCATTGTTGATCGGCATTTCTTGCGTGCGCTGGTTGATGTCGCGGAAAACGATGAACAAATAGGACTGCTCCAACCTAAGATGCTACGCTATGCTGACGCACTGATCGATAACACCGGGAGCCTATGTGACCGCCTCGCGTATTGCAAGCCCCGAGGTCTTGGTGAGGTGGATGCTCGCCAGTACGATCGCGAACGGAAAGATAATTTTTTTTACGTAACCGGCGCTTGCATGCTTATTAGAAAAAGCGTGCTTTCAGCATTGTCAGACGAGTGCTTCGATCCATACTTGTTCGCGTACTATGAAGACGTGGATTTATCGTGGATGGTACGGCTGCTTGGCTTTAAAGTCAGCTATAGTCCAGATTCTGTATGCTACCACAAAGGGAGTGCGACTTTCGGCAATCGCAGTCCCTTCATCGCATATTTAAGCGACAGAAACAGGCTGAGGGTGTTGATTAAAAACTATGCGCTAGTATCACTTTTTTTTGTTTTACCTTTAACCATCGTGTTGAAGTCCGCGGCGCTTGCAGCGGGATGCATAATCAACATTGATCTCCATTACATAGTGAGCTTTGTCAAGGCGCTCGGCTGGAACACTTTACAGCTTCGAAATACGCTTGCTTTGAGAAGAGAGCTCCAATCGAAGCGCAAAGTGTCTGATAACGACATCGTGAAGCATATGATCCCCTTCTCTCTCAACCCGCGCGCAGAGCTTTTAAAACTGTGGCGACGTCAACGAATTTGAGCCTACCTTAACACGCTTGCATAGTTGGAAGCAGCCCTACTGACCAGAAAAAATATAGGGCTAATCAAATGGCGGCTCTAAGTATTGTTGCTTTCCGAGTAACCAAGGAGTCAAGCGCAATCTTCACAACAATGCTTGTCCTGCTATATAAGATCGATTTGATTCAATTCGACACATTTTGCCAGTTGAGTGAGGTCCTTCCGTGCTTTACTCGATTTAAGGAGTTGTAAACTTTCGATAGCCTCATTGACTTTTGTAGCCGCGATTTCCCGAAGGTAATCGTCTTGGGAGCGATTAATCTCGTCTAGATCGAGCATTATCGGTCGACTTTGTGACCAATCAATAATGTCATCACAAACTTGATATGCGACGCCGAGTGCGTTCGCATAAGTAGCAAGGGTTTTCACATCGTGGGGAGTCCCTCCGCCTATTAGTGCTCCTAGGGTCGCTGCGGCCTCAAAAAGGGAAGCCGTCTTTTTCGACACCATCTTTCGGTACACGCCCGGGCGCACCCTTTTTGTGCGGTAAATGAACCGTTCAGTAAGCTCACCCTCGCACATAAGAGCAGTCGCTTCGGCTAGCGCGCTCGTGATCCGCGGATCCTCGTAACTCGCAGTGATGCTTAAAATCATTGAGAGGATAAAATCAGCACTTAAGAGCGCCATCTCTTGACCGTGGACTACATGAAACGCTTTAACGTTGCGGCGTATGCCGTCGCCGTCGATAATGTCGTCGTGGATCAGCGACTCCATGTGTGCTAACTCTACCGAGACTGCAGCAGGAAGAGGGTCACCAGCTCGCCCTCCCACGCTATCATAAGCGAGGAGAACAATAATCGGCCGGAGACGCTTGCCTCCAGCGAACGCATCAACAAAAGGAGCAAAGAAAGGAGATTCCTGCCGTTGACACAGCTCATTGTGCAGCGCGAGGTCTACTTGGGCACGGTAAAGATCAATTCTCGTTAAAAAGCTGTCTGAAGGAGTTTTCCGCGGACTTCTCTGCATCTGTTTGCCTCATGCGTTGTGTTCGATCATAAATAAACCTAGCATTGTCGATATACAACGCGAGCCGATTGCAAAGCAGTGAGGGTGAGCATTTCCCACGAATGGATGCGATTCATCAGTCAGCTCACCCCCTCTTGCGCATTGCTAGCGTGGATGAAGCACGATGGGTCTTCCTTGAGGTAATCGCCGGTAAGTGCCCACGTTCGTCCCCTACAACCCCCACAAAGCCGCCTGTACTCGCACTCGCCGCAACGACCTTTGAGGCGTGTCTCACGGTTCCTTAGGTCCTCGAACACGGGAGACTCTTTCCAGATTTGCCGAAATGGCGTCTCACGCACGTTCCCGCAGCTCATCTCGATGAAAGGACACGGCCAAACGTCGCCATCCGGCTTAATATAGACGAAGCCGCGCCCCGCCGAACAGCCGTGAAAGACCGTTTCCGCTAGGCGCAGAAGGGGGCCGCTGCTAATGCCGGCGCGCTGGAGCAGGAATGGCCAGTACTGTGGGCCCGCAACGGGCTCCATGATTGCTCGGGTGGTGCGCTGAGCTTCTGCCATGAAGCGAATGAGCCGCTCATTTGCCCCTTCATCGAGTGCTGCTTGGCTGATACCGCGCCCTCGACCCACCGACACAAGCTGGTACATCAAGAGGATGCCCGTGCCGAGCTCGTCGACAAGATGCACCAAGTCCACAAGCTGCTCGACGTTGTACTCCATCGCAGTGATATTGATGTGCAACACGATGCCGGCGCGCCGGAGCGCACGCATTCCCTCTAGAGCAGCCTCAAAAGAGCCAGATATGCCGCGCACCATATCGTGCTGCTCTGCTGTGAAACCGTCGAGGCTCACCGCGGCGATCGCAAGTCCGAATTGACGCAGTCGTCGTGCTACGTCATCGTCAATGAGCGTGGCGTTGGTCGCCATTGTGTTGGTAAATCCCAGTGCTTGGCTATACGCGAGTAGCTCAAAAAGGTCCTGACGCACAAGCGGTTCCCCGCCCGTAAAGGCCATCATGCGAAACTCTGGCACCTCCGCTAGTTGATCGAGAAGGCGCTTTGCTTCGTCCGTCTTTAACTCATCAGCAGCGGGTTTCCCGCCTGAAGCGTGGCAATGAATGCAGCGCAGGTTACACGCAGTCGTCATTTCCCACACCGGGTGGGCGGGAAAGCCGATGCAGCCCATGCCGCGGGACCCTGCGGCGCCGGGGAGACATTGAATGCCGTAAGTGAGCATCCAGCGAGGCAAACCCCGCCACCTTGCGAGGGCGCCTACGTAGAGTGCACTTGCCGTTTGTCTCAAAATGAGTGTTGGTGGCCACCAGTACGTTCTAACAGCCCGCCGTGGTTTTTCTCCCCATTCTGAACGCCAAAAATCCATTAAATCACCTCAAAAAAGCGAAGAGATACGCCGCGGTCGTCCCTACGTTTACCCCCAACGTCGCAGCACACAGCCGGCCGAGGGTTGTTTGTTGATGCCAACCCTTGCGGAGCATCGATAAGACCGTAAAGAGCGAAACGAGCGCCGTAGGGAGGAATACCCATAACGCCCCCACAGGAACACCTGCGCGAAGAGTTAGGAGGAATACTACCACGCTGCAGATGCTCACTAGAGAGTACAAGCGGGCAGCAGCCTCCCTGCCTGATCTCACGACGAGGTTTTTTTTCGATACCGCAATATCCGCCCAATAATCGAAAAACTCGTTGAGAAGAATCACGTTAAATATGGTGAGGGCAATAGGCAGGGCTACCCACGTAACAAGAGGTGCAATGCTGCCCATTTGCAAGTAAAATCCCGTCGCCACCGTCAACCATCCGTAACAAAAAGCGATCCATATTTCGCCCCAGCCTCGGCGCACCCAACGCACCGGCTGCGCTGAGTACAAGAGGCCCCCTAACAGCCCTAAAATCCCGAGAGGAAGGGTCCAAGGTCCTGTGTGGTAACCGAACTGAAGAACAGCGCCTATCCCCAATGCCAGAATAAGCATCACAAAAGACGCCCGACGCGCCGCTTCACGCTGCAGTAGGCCACGTTGAACCACTTGAGAACCTCCTGCAAAGGGACTTTTGTGTATGGTTCCCGCTAGCAAATCCTCTGCGTAATCCCACCATTCTCCGGCGTAGTAGGTCGAAAGCATCACGGACAAAACCCCTAGCGTGCCCCATACAAAAATGTCCCAGCGAAACCTACCGCTTAGCCACAACGCGAGCACACCTCCTAGAATGAATGGGAGGAGGCCGACAAGGTGGAAAGGCGGTCGCGAGAGGGCTACCCACGCGCGGATTTTTGTCGCGAAAGACGCCATCTTTACGAGGGGGTCGTCAATCGAGAAGATATATAAGTATTACACCTTTTTGCTATAACGCACCGTCGAAGAACCAGAGAGGAGACGGAGGCACCTGTGCATACCATACTACCATCATGGAAAGAATTGATACAGGAGGTCGTCTTATTCTCTGCACTCTCTGTTGCGATAGTGCTTTTACAAAGCTCCAGCGCCGTGGCGCTCATAGTCTTGTTGGCTATCGCAATGACAACCCTAGCCTTGTGGCACGATAGATACGACCTCTGGTCTTTCCTCATCGTCGCCGTGTTTGGCACATGCGCTGAAGTCTTCTTCGTGCACTACGGCGTTTGGCAGTATAGCAATCCAGCAGTTCTCGGTATCCCGATATGGTTCCCAGTCGCCTTCGGAACCTCAGCCCTTATCGGAGCGCGGCTTATTCGCACTGTTACGCTAACGGGGACGTTTTCATAAAAGATAGAGAGGTGCTAGAACTAATTTGATCGACATAGCGGCCCTTTTTTCAATACTCGAAATCTTATGAATAAAAAATGATCGAAACAGTTTAGGGCTTTCTCATTGCTGCCAATATACGATGCCTCTTTCGAACAGCGCCGTGATATCGTTTTTTTATTACTTTTTCATCTACGTTTAGTATCAAGAATCCCGTTAAATGAAAAAGTTGGCGAAGCTCAGATGGAGAGAAATAGTAATTCGGGATTTCCTCTCGGACAAAAGTATCCGCAGCAATCCGCTTGCCGCAGTTGTAGCGCATATCAAGCCGTCCAGAGACTTCGACAAACGCTACACCTTGAGGTTTCAAAACTCGAAATAGTTCAGCAACGGCTCTCTCGCGCCCAACCCGTGCAAGATGTTGAAGCACCCCATAGCACGTAACCGCATCGAAACTTCGATCTGGGAATGGAAGCTGCTGGATATCTGCAACAACGCTCACATAATGAGGGTCGAGCAATGTCAACGCTTGCCGCGAAAGGTCAGCCCCAACAACTCGAAACCCATTCCTATCAAGCGGCACGAGATACCTGCCAACGCCGCAGCCAATGTCGAGAACACAAGCGCCTGGCGCCAACCGTTTGGTTATAGGGGTGAGATTATACGGGCCTTTCCATAAAGCGGGCCTCAACGTATACTGCTCATCCCAGAGTCGCCTTACGGTTTCAACAGTTGATTGAATCTCGTCTTTGGACATTGATGCAACCGACCCCTTCATTTCCATTGGAAGTTGATGACTCACTCAGAAACGTTCGTCAGAGCGTTATTTTTGATTTTAACCGCGATAAATAGGGATTTGGATTACAAATATATAAGTGTTAATTCATTACCACTGTAGATGTTCGCAGTTATGACGATCGCAGGATCGGACTCTGGCGGTGGCGCTGGGATCCAAGCCGACGTGCGCACCTTTGCTGCTCTCGGCGTCCACGGAACCTCAGTCGTCACAGCGATTACCGCACAAAACACTCTCGGCGTCGTTGATGCATTCAATGTGCCTCCTGAAGTTGTCGTTGCGCAAATAAATGCGGTTTTGTCCGACATCGACATTCGATGCGCTAAAACTGGCATGCTCGCGACCATCGAGACTGCAGAGGCCGTCGTTGACGCGCTTTCGCGGCACGATGTTCCGATCGTAGTTGATCCCGTCATGGAGGCTGAAGCTGGGGGGAAGCTGATAACTGGGGAACTAAAAGATATCGTTGCGCGACTCCTGCCGGACGCAGCAGTCGTGACGCCGAACATTCGAGAGGCAGAGGCGATTTCCGGCGGCGCCATATATAGCCTCGACGATATGAAGCGTGCCGCGCGTGAAATCTTTGCCCTCGGCCCGAGATCAGTCGTTGTTACCGGAGGCCATTTGAGTGGAACGGACGTTTTGTACGATGGCGATTTTTTACTGCTCCACAGCAAGTTGATTAAGGCGGGAACCCACGGGGCAGGATGCACGTTCTCAGCGGCGGTAGCCGCCTTTCTCGCAAAAGGGCACTCAGTAAGCCAAAGCGCTTTGATGGCTAAGGCGTTTGTCATCGAAGCAATAAAAAATAGCGATAGTGTTGGGTCGGGGTCCGGAGTGGTAAACCAAGTCGCAACAACGTTAGATACGGCCGAACGTTATCTCACGTTACTCGATATAAACGCGGGGCTCCGCACCATCAAGGCTATTAACTCAGACCTTATACCTAAGGTCGGCAGCAACTTAGCGATGGCAATTTCGCGCGCTAAGAAGGTAGCAGATGTTGCCGCAGTGACGGGACGAATCGTGAAAGTCAGAGGAACTATCAGACCGGTCGGGTGTGTGGCATTTGGCGCAAGCCGCAATATGGCACGAGTTGTCCTGACTACTTTGCAGTACGACCACACTATGAAGAGCGCCATGAACGTGCGACGTTCAGACGAAGTTGTCGAAGCCTGCCAAGAACTAAACCTCGTGGCGGAAGGCTTAGATAGAGCAGATGAACCGGGGAGAATACTCGGAGGGCCGGGAACCGCACGCGCAATAGAAAGGAGCGTGAAACACAACGGGGACGTCCCCGACGTAATATTTGGCCTCGGTAGTATAGCGAAAGAACCGATGGCGTATATATTGGGCCATTCCGCGCAGCACGTTGCCGAAAAGGTTGCTAAAATTTCATTGACGATAAGATAATTAGCTACAACGCATCTCAGTTTAAACAAGAAGAAGGAAAGGAGGGGGTTTTCATAGGGAGTATCAGACCAACGTACATTAAAAGCGTTTCACAAGAGCTGCTCCGCCGACATCTGGGGATATTCAGCTCTGATTACGAAAAGAACAAGTTATTCGTGTCGGAGTACACGAACATCGAGAGCAAGAATATTCGAAATAGGGTTGCCGGATATATTACGCATAGAGTAGAAATCGGCAACAGGAGAAAATTATGAAATTCGAGGGTGTATTCTGTGCTATGGTTACGCCATTTACGAACAAAGACGAAATTGACGTCGAAGGGATGCGTTCCAACATCGCATATCTCCAGAAGGGGGGCGTTGCAGGGTTAGTGCCGTGTGGTAGTACAGGTGAGTCTTCCACGTTGACGCACGATGAGCACAAGAAACTAATTGATGTTACAGTTGACGCGGCAAGCGTTCCTGTTGTTGCTGGGACAGGATCCAACAGCACTTCAGAGGCAGTTGAGCTGACACGCCACGCGCAAGATGCGGGCGCACAAGCATCTTTGCAGATAGTCCCTTACTACAACAAACCGATGAAAAGCGGATTAATCAAACACTTTGGCGCTATCGCAGAAG
>CAYHCZ010000025.1:0-16846 GCA_964355295.1 uncultured Methanomicrobia archaeon | reverse complement strand
ATTCAAGCGGGCACACTTTTTGAAGTGTCAGCTGAGGATTCTGCACTCCGTGTCCGTCATACGAAAACCGCTCAGCCTTATGATACATTTCTGCGCTTGACCAATACAACTCGTCGAACGCGCCATGCTCCGGACATTCCTTAACCATCCAAATCTGGCCGTTCTTTTCATAGATGGTAGCATCGACGGGTTTAAGGCATATGTGACATAACGAGGTCGTTCGCTTAGGTAGTGGCACTGGTGCGTCGTAAATCGGCATTTAGTTTCTCCAGCTTTTGCTAATAGCACATTTTATTCTGTTACTATTATTATTTTGTGTTCTAAAAACCGGGCTAGGACGCGAGCAGTCACGCACTGCGTTCGATTGCGATGAACGTTCCGGACAGACGAGAGACAGGTTTAATACGTATGGTGCGCCTTTCGCAATGCAATGCTCTCGCTGATAATCGACGCCTTATGGCTGATGCTCCCCGCCTACGTGCCTAACTCGAGCGCGGTCCTCTTTTCAGGAAAAACCCCTGTCGATTTTGGGCGGAACTTTATCGATGGCAGAAGGATTTTTGGGCCGGGGAAAACGTTTAGGGGCTTAATCGGCGGGACGCTGTCGGGTATAGTAGTCGGTCTGCTTCTACAGCTTATCAACGAAAGCACACACATTAGCGTGCCCTCGTTTGAGCCGATTTCAGTCGTCGTCACCCTGTCGCTCGGCGCGATGCTCGGAGATCTTGCGATGAGCTTCGTTAAAAGGAGGCTAGGCCTTGATCGAGGCAGCCCATTACCCGTTGCTGATCAGCTTGACTTCGTCGTTGGTGCATGGGTGCTTACATACGTCTTTTTTAGCGAATGGTTCGTCCAAAACTTCACCCCTTCGATAATAGTGATCCTCCTTATTTTGAGTCCGTTGTTACATATCGTAGTAAACATCGTTGGGTACAAGCTTGGCAAAAAAAAGGAGCCGTGGTAATTACAAGGGGAGCTTCAGTAGCAAAGCTTTTTGGGCGTGGAGCCTGTTTTCAGCTTGCACGAAAACGACCGAGTGTGGCCCGTCCATCACTTCATCGGTGATCTCCTGCCCCCGATGAGCAGGAAGACAATGGAGCACTATCACGTCGTCCTTGGCTCTGTCGAGCACTTTTTCGTCAATGCGGTACTTGGAGAATGCGAGCAGGCGCTCTGCAGAAGCAGCCTCGTTTCCCATGGAGATCCAGGTGTCCGTATATAAGATGTCTGCAGCGGACGCGGCTTCGAACGGATCGCGAATTACTCTCACTGCTGAGAGCGTTTGACCTCTCTCAATGATGGCAGCGTTCGGTTCATAGCCCGGCGGACATGCGACGTCGATGTGCATGCCCAAACAGGCGCAAGCGAGTATGGCCGAGTTGCACACGTTATTTCCGTCTCCAATCCAAGCAAGTTTCAAACCACTAAGGGTACCTTTCTTCTCGTAAATCGTCATCAGGTCAGCGAGCAACTGGCAGGGGTGCTCAAGATCAGAGAGGGCGTTAATAACTGGGACTGAGGCATAGTCGGCCATTTCGATAATGGTGGAATGGCTGGCCACCCGCAAAACGATCCCACTTAGGTACTTCGAGAGGACCCGCGCAGTATCTGCGATCGTCTCACCTCGTCCGAGCTGGAGATCATTCCAGTTCAAGTAGATTGGATATCCGCCCAGCTCGACTATGGCCACTTCAAACGAAGTTCGTGTTCTTGTCGAGGGCTTTTCAAATATCATCCCCAAGGTTTTGTGCTGTAAACCTTCTGAGAACGTCCCCTGTAATCGTTCTTCTTTGAGACGGACAGCAAGCTGCACAATGGCGAAGATTTCGTCTTTGGTCAGATCACCGATAGAAATGAGGCTCTTCATCTTGGGCCCTGTAGGGCGAGCTCTTAGCTACCCTCTCGAATGTGTTTCATGTGCTCAATACGACTTTGCACGAGTTCCCTTTTCCCGATATCGTGCCTTGCAAACACGTCACCCTTAATGAATTGTAGGGCCCGTTCTGCTTGTTGTTCGGCATTATCTATAGTCTCAGCCACACCAAGGACTGCCAACGCCCGGGATGTAGTAGTGACTATCGCGCCGTCGCGCTCGTCAACGCTAGCATAAAACAGCGTAGCGTCGATCTTATCCTTGTCAATCGTGATCTCGGTTGGTTTGGGGTTAGCCGGGTAGCCAGCTGGCACAACATACTTGCAGACCGTCGCACTAAGTTCGTAATCAGTTGACTTTAACGTCCCATCAATGGCCGACTCTGCGAGCTCGATGAAGTCCGATCTGAGGAGCGGAAGAACGTTCATCGCTTCAGGATCCCCGAATCGACAATTGTACTCGACGACCATAAGTCCCGTTTTCGTCAACATAAACTGTCCATAGAGGATGCCTTTGTACGCCGCGCCGCTGCTTCTCAGCGCGTCGACCGTGTCCTGCATGATGGCAACGGCAGCGTTATACTCCTCCTTCTCCATAAAAGGCAGAACGTACGACTTATCTGTATACGAACCCATGCCGCCTGTGTTCGGTCCAAGATCCCCTTCAAAAGCCCGCTTGTGATCTTGGACTGCCGGGGCAGGCGCAACCACGCTTCCATCAACGAATGCTTGCACGGTGAACTCTTCCCCAGAAAGACACTCTTCTATGACGACTGGCCCATTGAGCTTTTTAAGGTAATCTCTACCTTCAGAATAATTGCTGACAATCACAACGCCTTTGCCGCCAGTTAAACCAAAGGGTTTAATCACTAAGTTCCCTTCATCGATATTCTCTTTGATGAAGCGATCGGCGTCACTCAAATCGTCGAAGAGTGCATATTTGGGACATCCTGTGATACCATGTTGGGACATGAAGGCGCGCGTCCAGCCCTTGTTCGACTCTATTAGAGCCGCTTGTCGTGTGGGCCCAAAAGTACGCACGCCGTGATCGTTGAGCACGTCGACGATGCCCGCTGCAAGTGGCGCTTCTGGACCGATAACCACCAAGTCAGCATTTCTGGCGTACTCTGCCACCTTCTCTACGTCAGTTTCGTTAACGAGACGATAGTCCTCGCATAATCGGGCGATTCCTGGGTTTTTATATCTCATCGCAGCGATGAGCGTTGGCTCTTCCGCGCTCTGTGTTATTGCCATAGCAATCGCGTGCTCACGACCACCAGAACCGACTAGCAAGACCTTCATGTTGTGGGGGGTAAGTCATTTTACGATAAAAAGCTATCCAGTCCGAGTGAACTTGAAAGAAACATAGGTGAGTTCAGTCTATAGCGTTTTTGACAACATCGATAGGTGATTGCAATCTATAGCGTTATGAACAACGTCATCTGTAGGGGCAGCTAATTCAAAATAAACTAAGCAGGAGCAAAAATCGGAACTTTTATAGGCCATCACGACTGCCTATGTTGTGGGCCTCTGAAGGAATAATTCGCGAGACGGTTTAATGTGCGGCATAGTAGGGTGTATCGGCAACAGGAGAGTAACACCTATACTAGTCGAATCACTAAAACGGCTCGAGTATCGAGGTTATGACTCTGCAGGCATTGCCACGCTCAACGGCGCTGAAATTGACGTCACGAAGACCGAAGGCAAGATCTCTGAACTTGAGACTATCTTGAGTGTGACCGACAGTGCCTGCGTTGGGATCGGTCACACGCGGTGGGCCACTCATGGGGAACCCTCTTCGACTAACGCGCATCCTCACGTTGACTGTAGTGGCAGCATTGCCGTGGTTCATAACGGCATTATAGAGAACTTTCAAGCTCTGAAAGAGGAACTTACGAGCAAAGGCCATATTTTTAGCTCTGAAACCGATACCGAAGTGTTGGCACACCTCTGTGAAGAGTGTTACAACGGTGATATCGAGCAAGCCGTACGTCAGGCACTCCTTCGCGTCGAAGGCTCCTATGCCATCGCGGTCATATCGGACAATGAACCAGACGTCATCGTCGCTGCGAGAAAGGATAGCCCACTCATCGTGGGATTGGGGGCAGGGGAGAACTTCCTTGCGAGTGACATTCCGGCAATTAGGAAATATACAAACAAGATCATTTACATCGACGACGAAGAAATAGTCAGGGTCACTAGGGATAGTGTCACGGTTTCAACATTACAAGGCGTAAGAGTTGAGAAGGCCGTAACGATCGCCGATGGCAGCATTAAAGATGCAGAGCGGGGCGGTTACGAGCATTTTATGCTTAAGGAGATCCACGAGCAACCCAAGGCACTCCGTGAGACCATGGAAGATCGCTTATACGAGCTCGAGGGTAGCATCGATTTTAAAGAACTTCGGGCTCTTGAAAACGAGATCCAGGAGATAGAAAGCATAAGCATCATCGCCTGTGGGACTTCTTATCATGCGGGTCTCCTCGGTAAGTACGTGCTCGAGGATCTGCTGCGAATCCCGGTTCGTGTCGAGTACAGTTCTGAGTTTCGATATAACAACGTCCTTTCAGGTCAAAAATCTCTCGCAATCTGCATCAGTCAGTCAGGTGAGACTGCAGATACGCTGGCAGCGATGAGCGAGGCCAAATCGCAAGGATACCTGACGCTTGCGATTACGAACGTAGTCGGAAGCACTATCACGCGAAAAGCCGACGAAATTATTTTAACAAAATCGGGAATAGAGATCGGAGTCGCTGCTACAAAAACGTTCACTGCTCAGATACTGACCCTCTACATGTTCGGCGTCTATGTCGCCCGGTTGAAGAAGCTTACAGACGTTGAGACGTCACGAAATATTATTACCTCAATGAAGTTGGTACCGGGCTTTATCGAATCACTGCTCGATAATATCAGTAACATTGAAAAAACTGCTTCACGAGTATGCGAAGCAGATTGCTGTTATTTCATCGGACGTGGGCTCAACTACCCTATCGCTCTCGAAGGCGCGCTGAAGATGAAAGAGATTTCGTACATTACCGCAGAGGGATTTCCCGCAGGAGAGCTGAAGCACGGTCCGCTCGCCCTAATCACAGCAGGCACGCCGGTTATTGCGCTCGTGCCGAAGGGTAAGACGTACTATAAGACGCTCGGGAACATAAAAGAGGTAAAGGCGCGAAACGCCTATGTAATTGCGATCGCAAACGCGTCTGATGACGATATTGTCAAATATGTGGACTCTGTAATCAAGATACCTGACGTTGATGAATTATTCTCGCCGATGCTCGCTGCAGTAGTGCTTCAGCTGCTCGCGTACTATGCAGCTAAGCACAAAGGTGCTGAGATTGACCAGCCGCGAAACCTTGCTAAGAGCGTTACGGTTGAATAGCTGACACCGCATCGAGTTCTGTTACCCAAGTTTATTCCAATGGAGCCAAATGCCATTGGGCTGGGACAATCTTTAAAATATAGGCATCACGTGAAGGGTGGCGGTTTGAAATCTTTGGCGGTAGTTGGCATTGCCAGCGTTACAGACTCACAAGTCTATGGAAGACAGAGGTGCGAGATGACTTTGATAGATGACATCAGGGGAATGGCCGCTTCGATCGACGCTGAGCTCAAGGAAAAGAAGGGGGCTTACATGCTTACGTTCGTGGTCGCTGAGCGCAAGGCGTCTCTCTCAAAGAAAAAGCTCGAGTACATCGCAAGGTTTAGGGTTGACGATGTCGCAAGAGAGTTCAAATTTACGGAGATGCTGAAAGAGACAGGCTCCGGGGTTTCTGGCGGTGGTGATGACATCTCTCCGGGGTTCGGGTTCAAGGTCCAGACGTACAAGACAGGAGCAGGCCCCCGGGAGGGCAGCATTACGGAGCAGTCTAACTACTTTGGCAAGCAATATTCTTACAGCTACGACTGGAGCGCTATAAGGACATGGATAGAGCAGGCGGCCCAGGCTTCCGGTTACAGCTTTAGTTACTCCATCACCGGGTGGAAGATTTAGCCGGCGGAGTATATTTCAAGAGTTGAACGCGGCTGCTAACAGCCCTCATGCCTTTCTGACCGGGTTCATGATCACTAAAGTTGAGTTGGCGGCCCCGAGCTGGGCAGGATCCCCGTGCGAATAAGACACTATAATAAGGGCACGCATTATCCGCTCAACGTAAGTCCGTTACCTCTGATCATTCTACGCACCTTATTAATCGGACAGGAGGCAAGGCAATTCAAGCGCAGAGCACGACCGTTTGCAGCCATACGAGATTATGTCGCTAGAACGTCCAATCGACATAGGACTTGTGATTCACGGTCCTGAACTTATAGATTCTGGAAAAATCGCGGATATCATAGAAGTTTTGCGCTCGCTTGGGCCAGTATCGGCGCTCGTTGGAGGTACAATGGCCCGCGTCGCTGCCTTAGATAAGCATCTGACATTTATCGATACCTCTCAAAAAATACACACGAGCGATGCACTTGCTAAGGTCTCTGAAAAAGAGGCTCTTGTTCTTGCTAATTGTGGCAAAACATCTGAAACAGGGACTATCTTCGGCCAGATTGTGTCATCGCGCGTGCAACGTTCTGTTATCCAGGTGGAACGACCGGGTCTGATCGATGGAAGTGTCATCCTTTGGCAGGGCGTGGATGGGGACAAGTCACGCAACGTTAAGTACGTTGCGAGGCACTTGTCGCATCGCTTATCCCTTATTCTCATTGAAAAGCAAAAAAAAGCTGTATCCGTCGACGATGCTGGCGATATGGTCTTACGACGCGTCCACGGCGCCAAGCAAGGGGAGCCCGTTTTAGTTCAGGGAAAGGTCGTGGGGACTGTGGTGGGTGACGACGTTGCGATCGTCGCACGAAGAGATCGTATCGTTGAGATCACAGGGGTTACGACGAAAGCCCACGGGATTGAGAAGATTGGGAACATTGACTTACGCACCGCTTACATCAAGACTGGCCACCTCAGACCGAGCAATAATACTTGCGACCGCCCCTCTGTGTTACCTTCACGCCCATTAAAACGTGGTGCAGTCTCGTTTGTCAACCACTGCGCAGAAAGCACGTTTGAGTCTGTCAATGAAAAAACCATCTGTGTCATTACCGTCGGTGACGACACCACAGCAATATGTGGCGACATTTTGTCACGCGCTGGCATTCCGATTATTGGCATCACTGACGGGGATGGCGACGAAATCTACTCCGGCGCGTGCAAGGCCGAAGGCTCGATCATACTGCATCTAAAAAATACGAGCGACGACCATGTGGGCTTCTTGCTCGAAGGAAATGCAGTGCTAGACCGAAATGACTGCACATTGGATGACGTTGTTAACTTCGTCAAAGTCTTCATGCGGCAGTCGGGCGTTGATTTTGTTTTAACCAAGACTTTAAATTAGCAACAGCTACCGTAGGAGAAACGAAGTGGAACGAGTTGGTTGTTATTACTCGTGTGAACTAGCGCTGCGCCTGATCGTGCATAAAGGATGTGTTGATCTCACATTCTATGTGGTAGCGGGTAAACGTCTCGTGATAGCCTACTTCAGCAAGGCCACGCGTTTGCAAATGAACCCGTTAAATCCTTTGCTGTTTTTTTGGGAAGCGACAAACGGAAATATAAGGGCGTATTTTTTAATACTGTTTATGGTGAGAACGATGATCCAAAAGAACCCTAAGACAAGTTGGATGGATTCAAAAACGCCGAAAATAGAGACCTCTGTATATGTTCATCCATCAGCGGTTGTAATCGGTGACGTTGAAATCCGCTCAGACGTGTTCGTCGGACCCCATGTGTCGATACGTGGCGATGAAGGAGGACCAATAGTTATTGGTAGCGGCTCCAACGTGCAAGATCATGTCGTGATGCACGCATTGAAGGGAGAGGCAATCACAATTGGCCAAGAAGTGTGTGTTGCCCACGCAGCTATCGTCCATGGCCCGTGCACAATTGGGGATCATAGCTTTATTGGATTCGGTGCGACGATTTTTAAGGCAAATATCGGAAGAGAATGCTTCTTATCGACAAAAGCACTCGTAACGGGCGTGGATCTGCCAGACGGCAAGTTCGTTTCAGACGCACAAGTTGTTGATTCCGTTGCGAAGGTCGCTACGCTCAGTGCTGTTCCAGAACCGCAGCGCGAGCTCGCAGCTGAAGTAGTTGAAGTAAATAAAGAGTTCGCTCAGGGCTACCACCTTCTCGAGCGCTGAGCGACGATTTTAGGTTAATCAGAGTGTATAGATGTAATATCCGCTTTTAGCCCATCTTCTCAACGATCTTTTGTAGGAGATCTTTGATATCCTTGACATCGTGGTAGAAATTCAGTCTCATTTCTAATTCGTCAGCGTCGTGAGCGTGCGGATTGTGCTCTTTATTGTAGTCGTCAACGACCTCTTTTATCATTTCTTCACGTGTAGGCATACAAATCACCAAGCTTAGTTTAACTCAAACCTCTTTAATCTTTCTAATTTGAATCTAGACAAGCGGAGAGTTGAGGATCTTCCCCAGAGTCCTATTTGTGGCTTACGGGTTTTTAACACCTTTTTGGCTATGATCAATATTCGCTTTGAGTAGTTAACACGATCTCCATACCAACGCATCTCCGGTTTTGACCGAGTGTTAATCTACCAAGGCCCGATCAGCAATTACTCGGTCCCCCTCTGACTGCGCGAGCTTTTTGCGGATTCGTGAAAGCAAACCCTCATCTTTCGCGACTTCGCTCAAATCGCAACTGATACCTTTAGTGAGGAGCGCATTTCTGTTTATATTCTTGAGATATTTGTCAAAGGAATCTTGAGCCGGTAGCTGCTTAATAACAGCAAATTTGCTTAGTTGTGTAAGGTCGAGGTCGCTGTAATAACCTAGCAAGGAATTACCGTTATCATCTTCAATCACCACCAGTGCTCCTTGAGGAGCTGCTAAAAAGTTGTCAATGACTCCAACGTGCTGATTAGTGGCGTCACGCACCTCCACGCCGTAAAGCACGCATAAGAAATGCGATCGTTTTGCTATATCGTCTGTAAACGCCCTTATGTGGTGCGTGACTACTCGTTTATTGGACGTTTGAACATCTTCTTGGGCAAAATAGTATCTCGTGTTGGGATCCTCACCTTTTTCGACAAGGTAATAGACCTCTCCTAGGCTTGAAACAGCCACATCGCTTACCTTGCCTAACTCCAAATTGTCTACAGTTGTTGCGTCTTTTCCTAGATACATGGGCCGCCCTCCTGTCTTGCTTATAAAAAAGGTACATGTGCATGCTTAAGTCAACTTCCCTCAATACGGACAGGGTTACAAAGGAAGAGCGTTAGAAATGGCGCTTTCTTGCTGTAAAAACAGCTCTTTCAGAGGATTTTTTGCCCTGAAGTCGTTCCCTATAAAAGCTGTCTTTTGCGTCAGTTCTATGACGGTTAAACATGCGAATCAGGCAAATTGGCGCAATTCTGATGGTGACGTCCTAAGCTCCATCTTAGAATCTTAGAATCAAAAAAGCAATAACAGCTTTCAGGATTTGATAATTCAAATCATCAACTCTGTATAAGATATGAGAAAGATGTGAGAAGAAAACTCAGACAAACCAGACTAAAGCTATAAAAGGTATTTACGTTAAGCTATTAGCTCCCCCCCAAAAAAGGTTAAAATCCGAATTACCGTATAAATAAAGGAGGGGGGAGTGGTCATTATATCAAATATGCCACACGGCCACTCCATCATATGTGCTTAACGGAGAAAGCGACCTTGTTGATGAACTGTTTTTGTGCGGTTTATAGTACGGCCTTCTTTGCTTGCTGCCACTAGTAAGTGGTCCTCACGATATCACTGTAACATTCAGATACGCATTTGGCACACAACTTGCTGTCCGGACTTTCTAGCGCCAGAGGGCATTCCGTAAATGCGTCGAAGTGGCAGTACGTGCAGGTGCTAGCTATTGTCTCGGGTTTGGATTCTAGAGCTTCCATTGCATGTTCACCTCCTTTTTTCTCCCCCAAAAGTAGAAAGGACACGTCCAACGACGAAGTATTGAGTAGCGACGATGCCTCTCCTTGCTCTCGAAACCGTGAACGATAAGTTACTATGTAAGCCTGCGTGACATAAAATCTGTGTCACACACTAACAACGCAAAAATTTTCCTCAGGATTAACTTCTGACTGCTTGTTATGAATTGCGCCAATCTTTTAAACACGATTTTTTAATGTCAGACAGCGTTCCAAACAAAATACAAGTGCTATCTATCAATAGGAGAGCTCTGCGCTTATCAATGACTCTGCAATCGTTTGCTGGACCATATTCAGTTGTAGAAAAGCCGCATTTTTGTGAGTAAAGAAATCGAAAAACGTTTTAATGAGTTACTCTCTTATCTTTATGGCAGATGGCTCTCCTTGGTAGTTAGAGAGCCGTGTTATGTCTCTCTGCCAAGCGCATTATCTATTGAATATACGGGAGATGGTCCATCAAAATGAAGAGAGTAGTTATAAGCAGCGTTTTGGCACTTTTACTAATACTCGTTTTTAGTCTGCCATCAATGGCGCAAGAAACGGCAAATGTAACGGTGGCGACAACAGAGGCGGCAACCGCTAACGCGACAACAGAGGCGGCAACCGCTAACGCGACAACTGTAGCAGCAACCACTAACGCGACGACCACAGCAGCCGGGGTAACAAGCTTCCTGCAAGCGGCTAATAACACTACAGCACCACCGGTTCCAGGGTTCGAAGCTATTTTCGCTATTGCCGGGATTTTGTGTATAGCCCTGATACTTAAGAAGAAAATAGAGTAACCAAAGGCTTAGCTTCTAGAGATACGCTGAGCGGGGCCCTTTATTGGCCAAGGCCCCGCGTTTTTTTATATCTATTTTGTTTGACTCTCATTTAGCCGTGACTATAAGCAGAGCCCTTGGCTTATCAACCGTCATATACGAAATTTTAGGTATAGTGCCAATTTGGTTCTACCGGTAGTCGTGCATTACAAAAACTGCGCCGTGGTCCAGCAATGCCTCTACTCGTAACTAGAAACAGTTATATGACGCTTGACTTGTTTCTCGTCTGCATCAAGTCGGATACAATGCTGTCGGACTGCAGGGTTATTAAAGATGCTGCAGCGCGTCGTTAATTCAGCTTGCTGCGCCTATCTCTCTATCACCTTAGATAGACTGCCCTAGCTTAAATTTGTAGGAGTAAAAAAAAAGAGAGGACGGGCGTTTGCCCGTCAAGGTAGCCAATCTTAAAGCCGACTGGCTGAACTTATTTAATCGACTTCTGCTTTGTCAGTGACTATTTTTTCCGCTTTGTCAGTTCCGCGAAGGAGGGCATACCAGTAGATCATAGCTACGAACACTGCGCCGCCGACGATGTTACCTAGCGTGACGGGGAGTAGGTTGACATACAGGAATTCGCCCCATTTTGCCATGTCCCATCCCCAGCCGTTAGCGAAGATGTAGGCCGGGATAAAGTACATGTTGGCTACGCTGTGCTCAAAACCGATCGCGACGAATGCCATTATTGGGAACCAAATCCCAAAGATCTTGCCTATTGTATCATCTGAGGCAACAGCCAAGTAAACGGCAAGACAAACGAGCCAGTTACAGCCAATGCCCCTATAGAAGGCATCCCAGAACGGCAAAGCCAACTTCGCATTATACACTGCCTGCGAGTTTAGGAAATAGGCGCTAGGCAATGCTCCTGTCTTTGGCGCGACGATCAGGCCGGTGAGGAATGTCAGAACTCCAGCGAGGAACACGGCCCCGATGAAGTTGCCCACGTATGAGCCGAGCCAATTCTTCCCCATTCCCGTTAGTTTCGCTTTGCCGTGAAGTACTGCCGTTACCGGGAACATACAGTTGCCCGTGAACAGTTCTGAGCCTGCGATAACCACTAACATTAAGCCGACGGGAAACACCGCGCCGAACGCGAATCGATATAAACCAATAGGATATCCCGCTTTGATCATACCGGCAGTCACGATGAGCGCTAACAAGCTCCCAAACGCGATATACGCGCCTGCGAGAAATCCCATGAGAAGGAGTTTATCCCACGGGAGCAGCGTTTTCGCAGTTCCTGTGACTTGCACGGCTTTGATTGTTTCTAAAGGACTTTTAAAAGCCATAATATCACCAAAAATGCAATAAAAGAGTTATATACTATATAATTGTTCATACCTAAACAAAATAGGCACTTTTATATAGTAGATAAGCGGCGCGTCGCTTGGTGTATCTTTGTTGTTTTTATTTCCAGATAGTAAAAAATTTCGCGCTTAATCGTTATTATTGATAGATAATAAAGCTTAATGCACCAATCACATTTGACGTCTAAGGTTGAGTTATAAGGTAACCCCCATACCGTTTCTCTCCCGAGTTAAAGAAGTGTAGATATATGCACATAACCTGCACATATCCTTAGATTTTTGAGTAAACGCTTGAGCTCTCTTTTAGAAATTGAAGCGATCAGTTTGAAAATATGTCATGAAAGCTGTTTATAGGTAGGCGTGCTGTTTTTCAAGGTATATTCGATATTATTTTTTAGTAATAACGCTTAAATAGCTTCTGTGATATTGTGTTCTTAGTAAATTAGAAAAAGCTATGTGCAATTCGACGTTAGCCACGCTAGAGTGAACGTGTGACAACTATTTCCAACTCTTAATGATGCTTGTGTGAATAAGAAAAAGCTGTTTCGCTTTATTTTGTGCTTTGCTGAGCATGGCTCGTTGTTATAACGTGTGGCTACACAGCAACGTCAAATATGCAAAATACGAATCACAAGTGTCGTTGAGACGTCGGTTTTTGGCGAAAGCTTTATATATAAGATTCTCGGGTGAAACGTGCCTACTTATTTTTATAGTATGAAGGATATTAAAAGTCGGATTTCTAAAGGACACCAAAAAAGGAGGTACCTAGTTTGGCCAATATAGTTGAAATGGCACCGTGTACTCGTGTCGAAGGGCACTCGAAGTTGGTTCTCGAGACAAACGATGACGGCATAGTGGAAAAAGGAAACTACTTCAGCATAACGCCTATCAGGAATTTTGAAAAGTTCCTTATCGGTAAGCCGATGGAGTTTGCACCACTGGCGACGTCACGGATTTGTGGGATCTGCCCCATCACTCACGCGTGCGCTTCGGTGGAGGCCGTCGAGGACTCAATCTGTGTTGAGCCCCCGGAGGATGGCATGTTGTTACGAGAACTGTGTGCCGTTGCTAACAAAATGCACAGCCACCCGCTTCATAGCATATTGATTTTTCCTGACTTTGGCTGCGGAGTCGGTTTTGACAAAAACGTATACGCGGAGGCCATGAAGCGATGTCAGGGAATGAGAAAAGTCGCCCAGAACATCATCGATGTGGTCGGTGGAGAAGGCCTACACGCGCCTGATATTGTTATAGGTGGGATGCAACACAATATTAGCGAGCTCGCAAAAGCTAAATTGCAGAGTAGTCTGCGAACCTATGAACAACTTGCAAACGAACACACTGACTTCATGATGGGCCTCTTCAAGGACTCTGAATATTCGTCTGATATGGGGCTGCACGACTACAACGTGTTTGCCTCGGACTTGACGTACGGCGACAGGGAGGCCTTCCCGTGGGACACGTTTAACGAAGAACAACCGAACAACTGGTACAGCTCGATTGAAGTTGGGCTAGAGGCAAACAACACGATATGCCTTGTTGGCGGCGAACCGGTGGAAGTCGGCCCCCGCGCACGAGCGGCGACGTTTAAGGGATTCACTGAGAGGGGCGCGATGGGCATCCAAAAGGCTCGGATTCGCGAACTTGGTACGCTTGTTCATCGGGCAGAGAACATCCTCGATGAACTAAATACAAGCGGCGTAACAAAAGTAAATGCGGCCGGTCTCGGCGATAACGAGCTTGGAATCGGAATCAACGAAGCAGCTCGCGGCGCGAACGTTCATATGGCGCGGGTCAAGGAGGGCAAGATTCGTTATTATAATTGCCTCGTTCCTACGACGTGGAATTACCCAACCATTAGCAAAGCACTAGAAGGGGACCACTACAAGTTCGCAGAAGTTATCGTCAGAGCGTACGATCCGTGCAACTCGTGTGCAACGCATATGATCGTACTGGATCCGGAAAAAACCATCATTCAAAACAAGATAATCTAAAGTGAGCGAATCGATTTGCGATGCTGAGGTGGTTATCGCCTGCTGTGGAAACCCACTTTACGGTGACAATGGCTTCGCGACCTCCTTAGTTCCTGTGCTAAAGCAGACATTAAACGGCGCAAAGCGACTGAAGGTCGTCGACGTCGGCAGAGGGTATTTCTTGTTTGGACTTCTTGAGTGCAAGAAGCTCGTGTTGGTTGATTCGATTGACTTCGGAGGCGCTCCCGGAGAGCTAAAGAAGCTTTTGATAGACGACGTCGACGAGAACCGCTACGCCGACCACCAATGCTGGCAGACGTCAACACCACTTAACGACTTGAAAGAACGATGTGATGTCACCATCATTGCGTGCCAGCCGAAGAGCTGGAAGCAAATCGAATTTGGACTTACAGAAGAAGTTAGTGGATCAATTCACAATGCTATGGAGCTAATTCAAAAGGAAGTAGAGGATTTTTATGAGCCCTTTTTGGAAGAAAGAGAAAAAACCTGACGCCGACACCCAAGAGGTGGTGGGGGCTAACCCTGCGGCTGCAGAAGAAAAAATTGACGCTGCTCAACCGGAGATAACAGCAAAACCCGCGGAAGCGGAGGCGGAGGTGAAAGAAATGGCTGCTGCAAAGCCGAAGGTGCTTACGGCGGTAATGAGTGGATGTACGGGATGTCTAATATCGCTAACCGATAACTACGACATTCTTCTTGATTTGCTAAACGCAATAGACTATCGTTATGAGACAACGCTTGCAGACGTGCGAGAGATTCCCGATGACCAAATGGATATTGCCATTGTTCACGGTTCGATTTGTTTGCAAGACCAGAGACAGGTTGACGACATACGCAAGATTCGACAGAATTCGACATTTTTAGTCGCCATGGGCGGTTGTGCCAGTTCAGGCTGTGTGACTCGATTCAGTGTAGGTGGACAAGCGGCGACGCCATCGCAAGAATCGTTCGTTCCCGTCGCGAATCTCGTTAAAGTCGATTTCGCACTTCCTGGATGCCCTACTGGTCCTGAGGTTATCGCTAACACAATATTGGCAGCAGTAGGGGGGGACTTGGAATACCTTACGCCCCTCGCTAAACTCGCTGGATTTGCGTGCGGCTGTGACCTATTGACGAAAATCATCGGAAACGGACTGTGCATCGGGTGTGGCACCTGTGCCATGGCGTGCCCAACGCGGGCGATTGACATGGAGTACGGACGCCCGCACGTCAACCAGGAGCTCTGTATAAAATGCGGAGCGTGCTATGCACAATGTCCGAGGAGCTTCGAGCCGACCTTTGAAATGATCGAGAAGCGCATCATGGGGGTGGAGTAAATGGTTCTTGGCAAATACCTTGACATAATGACGGTGAAGACGACTGACAAGGCGCTCCAGAAACAATCGCAAGACGGCGGCATAGTGAGTACTCTTCTTATACACGCACTTGAAACGGGCGCAATTGAAGGCGCTATTGTCGCCATGCCAACCGAAGAACCATGGAATCCGGTGCCATATGTAGCCACGACGCCTGAGGAGATTGTCGCAGCGGCCGGCACCAAATACGTGCTGTGTCCGCTAAATAGCGCGCTGAAAATCGCTGCACGTGAGAATGGCCTCGATAAGATTGGGATGGTGGGAATGCATTGCCTGACCTATGCGGTTCGAAAGATGCAGCTCTATCCTTTTGGAGCGCGCCATTTGCCCAACAAAATGGCATTGCTGCTCGGCATATTTTGTACTGAGAACTTCACCTACACGGGAATTAAAGCGATCGTCGAAGAAATTCACAAAGTGAATATTGAACAAGTCCAAAAGATGGACGTTTCAAAAGGCAAGATGATCGTCACGTCAAACATGGGCGAGCGTGTTGAGGTTCCAGTCAAGCTCACTCACAACTACGTTCAGCCGGGTTGCTATCTATGTCCCGACCTGACGGCGCGGACAGCGGATATCTCGACCGGTTCGATCGGCTCGCCTGATGGATGGTCAACCGTGATGCCGCGGACCCAGACTGGGAAACAACTTTTCGAGAGCGCAGTTGAGGTCGGCCTGTTTGAGACCAAACCAATCGATCCCGGCAAGTTTGGCATGGAAATGCTCACAAGGCTCGCGCAGAGCAAGTGGGATCGCTCTGAGAGGACGCGCAAGGAAAGAACGGAAATTGGGCTTCCAAATCCGTTCTAACCTTTTCTTTTTTATTTTTTGCAAACTTATATATTTTTTAAATTATAACATCTACTTAGTTAAAATGCCGCGCCTGTAGGTGATTATATAGAGCTGCTCGCAGATGTGGGGGGAAAACCCGGGATCGATTGTCGCGGGTTTTGCAGTTACTGCTATTTTAAAAAGGTAAAGAACTTTGTGCCATTTGGGTGCCGCTTTTGTTCGCCACTGAGCAAGGGCTGCGATTACTGCGGGAGAGCAATTGCAGAGACGTACCCCGGTTTTAAGCCTTTTTTGCGCGTAGCGCAAGACGTCCACGCTACGCTCAAGATGAGCTCAAAAGACCCGGAAAAGGTCACAATAAGTGGCGGGGGGGATGTCAGCTGCTACCCTTACTTAATAGAGTTGGCCGAGCTGCTTTCGAGCCTTCAAGTCCCTATCCATCTCGGTTACACAAGCGGAAAGGGCTTTGACAGCCGTGACGCTGCCGAAACGCTCGTAGGTCACAATGTCCGTGAAGTCTCTTTTACCGTTTTTGCGACTGACCCCCGTTTGCGCAAACGGTACATGGCTGACCCCTCGCCGGAAGCCTCACTTGAATGTCTTTCGACCTTTTGCGCGTCGTGCGACGTTTATGCCGCCGCAGTTATTATACCGGGGATAAACGACGGTGATGTGTTAAGGCGAACGTGTAACGATCTCGAAGAACTGGGAGCACGTGGTTTGATTTTGAT
>CAYHCZ010000024.1:0-17102 GCA_964355295.1 uncultured Methanomicrobia archaeon | reverse complement strand
TCATATTTGGGCGTTCTATACGTGTACGATTATATATGCTTTATCAAGTATGAGGTTTTACACGTTTACCGCGTGCGATGGGTTTTGCGCGTTCAATTTAGGGGTTTAGGGCTCTCAACCGGTGGTCGGCAAGACCGTCGAACAGACTCTTCGCTGTTAGTACAAATACTTTGTATCGTTATGCCGAAAAGACACTGAGTTCGAGATGAGCACAAAGAGAAGGATATTCAAGAATACCGCAGTTTTGGCGTCTGCGGATATATTTACCCGGCTGATACGCTTTGCGCTTGCCATCGTCATCGCTCGAACGCTCGGTCCTACAGGGTACGGCGTATATGCGTTTGCCTTCTCGTTTGCGGAGGTCTATGGCGTTATCTCGGATTTTGGTATGAGCAACCTCATCATCCGGGACACTTCACGGGAAAAGAAGTACCTCGCTCGTTACGTTGGCAACATCCTGTTCGTTGAATCGGCGCTTTCTGTGGTCGCTTATGGATTCTTGTTCCTCCTCGTGGGCTTAATGGACCTTCCGCAGGAAAAGGCCGTGATCGTGTACATCGCCGTCCTCGCTTACATGCTAACCGCTCTCGCGCAGATCGTCAGAGCGACATTCAAAGCTCACGAAAAAATGGAGTACGACGCCGCCCTGAACATCGTTCAACAGAGCGTGACGGTCGTTCTTGGCATCATCGTGCTGTATCTCGGGTACGGCTTGATGGCACTTGCCCTCGCGTTCGTCGTCGGGAGCCTGATCAACTTAACGGCAAGTCTCGCGCTCGCCTCAGTACGGTTTGCGCGTCCGAAGTTTAGGCTCAAGCGGCGTTTCTTGACGTATTTGCTTAGTGAGGCCCCTTCCTTTGGACTGATTGTGTTCTTCACACTTATCTATTATAAGATAAGCACGCTGCTTCTGTCGTTTATTCAGGGAGATGCTGCGACTGGATGGTTCAACGCCGCGTATACCATGGCGTTTTCATTGACGTTTGTGCCGGCGGCGTTCATGGGAGCGCTCTTCCCTGTCATGTCTACGCTCCACGTCTCTTCGCGGGACCTCACAAAGATCGTGTACAACGAGTCGTTCCGTTACATGCTCATCCTCGGGCTTCCGCTCGCATTCGGCACGACGGTGCTCGCAGACAAGGTCATCGACATCGTTTATGGCGGCCAGTTCTATAACTCGGCCGTCGTGCTGCAAATCGTCATCTGGTCAGTCTCTATTCTGTTTCTTAATTTCGTGCTTACAACAACGCTGACGTCGATAAATTTGCAGCGTGTAGTGATGTATGCCACCGGATTAGGCGTGGTGGTGAATATCGTTCTCAATCTTCTTGTCATCCCCGCGTTCAGCTACATTGGCGCAAGCTACGTCATGGTAGCAACTGAGCTCACCACGTTTTCTATCTGCTTCTACTACGCTTCGAAGAGTCTGTGCTTCATTCAGGTGCAGCGGGTCGTGCTCAAACCGCTGGTCGGGTCATTGGTGGTAGCAGTCGTAGCGTATTATCTCAGACCAATCAACATCTTCATCATATTCGGCGTCGTTGTGTGGGTGTACTTCGCCACACTGATCGCACTAAAAACGTTTACCAAACAAGACGTTGACGTCATTAAGAGCATAATCGGCAGAACGTGACATCATAATCCTCGAAGCAAAACTGACGGCCACGATAAAGGTGCGACCGTGAGCTGGCTTTTTTCGTTAACTAGTTCTACGTCTACGAGCTCGTTGTTTTTCCACCCTCTTGTAGGTGCTATTCAATTTATCTCCGATAACACCCCAGCTATATTCGTCCTCAGCGAGTCTCCGAGCGTTCAAGCCAAGCCTCTCGCGCTCTTGACGGTTTTGCACGAGGTACTTGATCGAATCTATCATCTCTCTGTCTATATCGTCGACGATAATAACGTGTTCATTATTGTTAGCTCGAACCCCTTCAACTCCTTTCCGTGTCGTGATTATGGGTAAGCCTGCATTCAAATAATCAAACAGTTTAAGCTTCGTGCCACTCCCACTTGTTAGAGGCACCAATGCGATATCCGCGATAGAAACGGCTTGGTGCAAGTCTTCAACAAAACCGAAAGACCTCACGTTAGCTCGCTCAAATTTGGGAACGTCACTCCCATACAGCACGAATAAGACCGATTCGTCATTTTCAAACTGCGGCGCTATGTTGTCGGTGATCGTTTCGATCGCCTTTTTATTTGGTGGGAAAGAGTAGGCGCCGTGAAATACAACGATAACAGAATTAGGATCCAAGCCCATTTCCGCCCTCAGGCGCTTTTTCGATTGTTGATCTAGTTGGGGTTTAAGTTGACAGCCGCTGGGAATCACGGTTATTTTGTCCTTGCTGAGGCCGTATTTTCTGCAAAACAGGCTCGCGTCTGCATCACTCACCGCAGTGATATGGCTCACCAAGTGTCTCGTCGCCAGTCTCTCTATCGCGGTTACATACTGAGGTATTATCTTTCGTTCAAGATGTGATAATTGGGTAAATTGCGGTGTAACTTCGCTAGTGAAACTAGATTCAACGTTGTGAGAACTGTAGATGACTGGCGCCTCATTCTTGGTTAGTTTACATGCAAGTCTGACTACAAAGGCGCCATATGGACTGTCAATAGCGATCAAGTCGATGTGCTCGCTTCTAAAAATTTTTAGTAGTTTGATAAAGAACCAGATATCTAAGTCCTTGAGGAGGTTCAAGCTTCTTCCACGTACTGAGTATCTCGGATACGTATAGATCTTGGCGCATTCTGAGTCGCTGACATCAAAAAAGATTTGGGGCTCGAGCACTACCACGCTGTTTTCGTGTCTGCTAAGCTCTTGAATGATGTGAGAGTACCTGTTCTGCCCGCCGCTTGAAGGGTTGGATAAGCCGTAATGAACCGTTATTGATAGAATATCCACGCGGACCTCGATAGTTAGTTTTTAGAGCAGTGCTCAACACGCAAGGGAGGAACTATGGTGTGAGGCGACTTCTGCATATATCGCTTCGAGCTTACGCACGTGAACTCGCAGGTCAAATGCCGTTGACGACCTGCGTGCGTTCGTGCTCAGTTCACTTAGGAGCCTTGAATCACTCGACAATGTTTTCAGAAGGGCAGTGATTGCTGCAACGTCTCCAGGTTGAAAGAGGAAGCCGTTATATCCATCAGCGATGAGCTCAGGAAGCGCACCTGCCCGGCTGCCTAAGACAGGGATGCCGTGTTGATAGTATTCAGGGACAACGAGTCCAAAGGGCTCGTTGTAGATAGACGGTACCACAGCTACATCAGCTATGCTGTAGAGCTTTCGGAGTTTATCGGGGGTTAAAAATCCATAGATGACAATTCGTCCATCGTCGTGTGCCACACGCTCGAGACTAGTCCTGTCGCTGCCTTGCCCGGCTATGTGCAGTCGAGCATTCCTGAGATCTAAGTCTTTCACTGCTTCGATGAGGGAGTCGACTCCTTTATGTTTTCCCAGACGTCCGACATAGAGTATATCAAACGTGCTATTACTCATTCTTGCCATCGGTTCGCACTCTTCGATACCAAGCGGGAGCATTATCTTCGGCACATCGGGAAAGAGTCCATAGCTGGAAAGGGTCTTAAGCATAAAATCAGACGGAGCGATAAGTGCCGTCAGAGTAATGCGCTTGGAAAGCCACCGGTAGATGCGACATAAGCTGTGGGGGTTCATGCAGAAGGCATTTGTTTTCGTAAGCATTGTTGTCTTAGGGCAAATAAGGTCGTAGTCGTGTACGGTGTGAATGGTGGGAATGCCCAGATCGTTAGCGGCACTGAACACCGATGCTGACAACCCCTTAAAATTGTGCACGTGTACGACGTCTGGCCTCTCTCGCTTTAACGTCTCCTTTACGAACGTATACGCGTGTGGGTTCCACACGTCGAAAAGGTGCCAGATTGGCTTGATAAAGGTAGGCTGGAGAGCATAATTATAAGCAGAGTAGAGGTTCAACGGGTAAAACCGGTAGATTACCTCTCCTCCTTCGACTTCTTGATTGGGAATTGAGGGGCCGTCTGTGCCGAATGGAGCTGCAGATATTATAGAGATATCGTGCTCAGCGCTCAGTTTTTTTGCGATTTGCTGAACATATAGTTCAGCGCCCCCAAGAACATATGGCGGGTAAAGATTGGATACCATACATATTCTCACAAAAATTACCTCGAGGCCAGGCCTTCAAAATGCGTTTCAGTCAGTTTTCAGTCTACTTTTTTTAAGCTAAGCGTATATTAAGCCATCGTAGACTTTTATAGTGCGCGTAACTGCGTGATCCCACGTAAACTCGCTTCCGATCTTTTCGAAACCATTGTTGCCGAGCGTTTCGGCGAGCTTGTTATCACTTAACACCACTCTGATCGCATTTACAAGACCGTGCAGATCTCCCGGCTCTACGAGCAATCCGTTATATCGGTCTTGAATTATCGATGGGATACCACCGACATTCGTCCCAATAACGGGCCTGCCGCACGCATTCGCTTCGGCGAGGACCATACCAAACCCTTCTGCTTCAGTATAAGTGGGAAGCACAGTGAGATCTGCCCCCCGATAGTAGAGGGGCAGCGCTTCTTCTGATACAATTCCAGCGAAAACGACCCGATCTGCAACCCCCGCACGTTCTGCGACTGCTGTGTAGTGTGAGAGCCAGTTACCACCGCCGACGACGACGAGCGTCGTACTAGGATCGAGATGTTTCAGTGCACGAATGAGAATAGGGAGCCCCTTATGCCGATGCGCTTTGATTAACTGCCCAACAAATAGGATGATTGACCCTTCGAGGCCGTAAGTGTCCTTTAAAAAGCCGGAATAAACGTTTGGATTGAAGGTCGTTAGATCGACGCCGGGAGGGACGATTGCGGTTTTTTGACGGAACTTCTTGAGATACGGAGACCGTTCGGCGTAGCGTTGAGAAGTGGTAATAATGCGCCTCGCTCGCTTTATGGTTCCTTTTCCCAAGATATCGTAATACGCGCGTACTAAAAGCCTGGTCGAGGGAGAGATACCCACTACGTCGTTGTGGTACGTCAAGACAAACGGATGATCGCTGCATACCCTCGCAGCGACATCGGCCATATAAGGAACCGGTAGGTGTCCGTTTACAACGTCAGGGTCCAACGCTTCGATAATCTTCTTCAGGGATCCAAACCATCGTAGACTAAACGGCGTGTTAGAGACAGTCGTAAACCGAGGAAGCGTTATAACTGAAGGGCCAGAACGGTGCGGAACGCGTGAACTCGTAACAACGGTCGTGTCGACTCCTGCGTCGTGCAATCCGACCGCGACTCTGAACGTGTATTGCTGTAATCCGCCGACGCCAGAATAATAGGGTGAAACGATGAGCACTTTCATAACGGGCTTTACTTGCGTATGTTTACAACTAATGGCAAACGAGAGTTGAACAGCACATCGTGCTCATGATCAGTTATCATTGACTCTCTTTTAGCAGCTGCTTAGTCTCTCATATGTATCTATAATGCTTTTTGAGATGTCCGACCACGCGTATCTCTTCGACATTTCGAACCCATTTTGAGCAAGTTGCTCTCGCAGTGCATTGTCAGTGACGATCTTCAGAATAGCCGTTGCAATTTCACGAGATGAGATCTCGCTAATGAGGAAGCCGTTGACTCCATCTTGAACGAGCTCTCGGACAGCACTCATCTTGTGCTTTATACTGATTACCGGCAACCTGCACGCGTTTGCTTCGATGATAACGAGTCCGAACCCTTCGCGGACCGATGGGAGGACGAATACCTTGGATGCTTTCATCTGCGCTGTAAGCCCATCTTGATCGACGAAGCCTCTAAAGCTGACGTTCTCTTCGAGGCCGAGCGTGGCCGCGAGGTCTTCAAGCGCGCCTCGCTCTGGGCCGTCGCCGACAATCGCACAGGAGATCATCGGAACTTCCTTTTTTACGACGGCTATCGCATTAAGCAATAGGTCTACACGTTTTTCGTGGATGAGGCGACCGGCGAACAACACATCGGTGCTGCTTGAAGCAGGAGCGATCTTGATGATGCGTTCGAGATCGATGCCGACCGGTATGACATCAATGCGTTCTGGCCTGACATTACAGCTTACGAGATCTCCTCTCGCTTTTTGTGATATCGCTACAATACCGTCAGGAAGACGCATCGTCAGTCGTTCGATCATTCTTCCAATGCTTCCACTGATGGTACCGAGGTACTCTTGCCAATAGGCGTCCCACACTTCGAGCCACGTGATCACCAACGGTTTCCTTTTGATGACTGAGGCGATTTTTCCAGAAAAACAAGGAAGATAAGGGAATTGGTTACAGTCAATTACGTCATAATCGGCCTTAAGCAGGGGCGGCAAGACTTTCAAAGAGTATATTAAAGCTTCCTTAATCGAGCGCACGCCGTTCTCGTTATATAGTTCGCGAACTTTGCAGACGCCGTGTAGGTGTACCTTATCGGTTACAATCGTGTTACTCCCTTGCCACCATTTCATACCGTAAATATGAACCTCATGCTCATCGTTTTCGGCAAGCTTACGTGCGAGCTCCCACAGACGTTTGTCGGCACCCCCTAAGTTGTACGGATAAATTGCATCCATTACGTATGCAATTCTTATGGCTCTCGCCCCCTTTCAAGAGTCAACCACCGCTTTAACAAAAAAAGTCCTATATAAAATCCGTCGCTGAGCGAACTCAACTTCGGTCGATCGATCCGTTTCGAATAATCAATCGCGATCTCTCTTATGCTAAAGCCAAGACGCACACATTCGACAAACATATCTGCTTCGATCTCAAATCCACGTGCTACTAAGTCCAAACAGTCAATGACGTGCTTGCGGTAACCCCAGAACCCAGAACATAAGTCTGTCGTATCGACTTTGAAAAGCGCGCGGGCAATTGCCGTGAGCACACGGTTGCCAAAAACGTTCGTTCGCTTCATGGCTCCATCCTCAATATGGCCTTTAAAACGTGAGCCGATCACTACGTCGCACGTACGTAGCAAGCGCAGGAAATCCGTGATCCGTTCTGGCGGGTAGGTGTCGTCTCCATCAATCATGATGAAGAAATCTGCGTGGACTGATGAAAATGCAAACTGCATTGCTGAGCCCTTTCCCGGTTGCGTGACGAGCAACACTATTGCGCCTTTTTCAAGGGCTTTTTGCCGCGTTTCATCTTCTGAGTCTCCATCGATAACGTAGATAGAAGTGTCATATCCTTCGGTCAATAGCACCCCAACAGGGACTCTGTCAATCACGCGACCTATAGTGACCTCTTCATTGAGCGTTGGAATGAGCACCGCAACTTTAGTTTTCATTAGAATCCACGGATGTTCTGTTTGTGAGGCTTAAGCCACATACGAGTGAAGCTTTGCTTTTCAATCTTAAGTCTTGCGTTATAAGTGCTTGCGTCGAATATGGAGCAGTTAGAGCAGCAGCTCACCCATTCAAGGCTAATCCTATTCGCGCTTCACATATCCCGCCAGAGATCGATCGTTTACCCTTGCACGAGGCACCCCATGGACGTTGTCTGTCTATTTTTCAACTTGTTATTGCGGGAGCGTTGCTCTTCTTCATTCCAGGCGTTGTCTCAACTTTTCTGTCTGTCAGACAATAGGCAAAAAGTGCAATTCACGGTTTGACTCGCCGAACAAAGTGCCGCGTCTCTTTTTTAGCCGAATACAGCCTCGGTTCTCGGCGTAGGTTATTTGAAGGCGTCAAAGAGCGCAAGTCGCTCGCGCACTAATTCTGGGATCCTATGGGGCCCCCCAGCGGCCTTGACTTCTTTGTCTGTGATGTTGAATATCTGCATCAGCGACCCGCGTTTTTCGTCGCGATAGTCAATCACGCGAGAATCGGTGACTATTAATTGGTTGAGCTTGTAATTACTCATCTCAATTGCCTTCTTTGAGCCTACTATAACGAACAAAATGTCCATATCCCCTTTGTGAACGCCCAAATTGAGGGCTTTTCGAATTTGTCGGCTAGCGCTCAGATGAAGGAGGATCTCAACGCCGAGGTTGGCAGCGATGTTACGCCCATTTTTATAGGACTTGAGTGACTGACGTACTCCCTCTTCTACGTGTTTTCTATCCGCAATCTTTGTTGCATCAACGGGTTGAATCGTTGTGGTACTAGACTGCGCTATAACATCAATGTCGTGCAGAAATGCCTCAACACTTTCAATGGTGGCTTTTCCTGCAAGAATAGCATAGTCCATTTTCGTTCAGTCACTCTTGAGAGAAGCAGTTGCTCTCCGGGCCGATCCTAGCTGTGCAAAGACATCAGTGGCCACTACTGGGCCAAGTAGTGTTGCGATCGTTTCAAACGGAGCATTTTTGACATCTTTTCGACTTTGAAAACCGGCATCGAAGAGCTTCCGACCACGCACGCGACCGATGTTTTTCAACTGCACGAGATCAAGGAGCTCTCGATTTATGCCAAACTGGACGCGTTCGGTGAGCGCCCGAGCCTGACCCTTTACTGACAGTTTAAGATGGGCTGCAATTTCCGCGAGCGCGTGACTTATCCACTGGACGGTGTCAACAAGATTTCTGATGTCTCCCGGCCCGACGTTGTAGTCCTCTGTGATCTCCTTTTCGCTAACCTCATTGATCCAATCATGAACGAGCATCGCTGTTTTAGCCTCAGAAAGGAACCACTCAAAATCGACGTCTCTAAACCGATCGGGAATCTCGACCAAGAACTCATCATGGTGTTTGTTAACAAAATCAATAACCGCGTGGTAGTCTTTATTGCGCATATAAAGATGTCTAACGTCGGGGGTTGAGCAAATGATCTGAAGAAGCGCAACATCAGAGGCGCTCTCAGCATTTTTAAGCCCTCGTCTTATTTTCACGGCGGACAGCGGATCAATGTACAGCTTGGAAATGAGGTACCCAAAAGAGGTGGCTTTAACGTATTCTCCCAAATCGACTATCATCTCTTCGCGCGCTAGAAACGCTAAGACGCTGTCGATAATGTATGAAGTAAGGTTAAATGCACTTTGCTGCTGAAATCCAAAGAACGTAGCACCAAAGAACCGTTCGAGATCGTCTCTCGTGCGTGCGAAACCGTTTGCTATGGTCGATAGCACATGTACGCGTAGGGCCGTCTCTGTTCCAAGCTTAGATATGACGTCTTCGGCATCGTTCAGAATATAGTGCTCCGCGAGCGCCTCACATTCGGTCGGTGATTTTGCAATGAGAATCGCCTCTCCGTAAGAATCGAATCCAGGCCTTCCCGCACGTCCTGCCATCTGTTTGTATTCGAGCACCGGGATATTAGTCATACCAAAGTTTGCATCAAACCGTTTGTAGTCTCTAATAATCACTCTTCGGGCGGGAAGGTTAAGTCCTGATGCCAGCGTAGGGGTGGACACAATGACCTTTATGCAATTCTCTCGGAACCCTGCTTCGACGAGTTTGCGATCGTTGCTCGAAAGCCCCGCGTGATGGAATGCGACCGAGTTCTGCACGCAATACCTGAGTCTTTCTTCCATTTCTGTATCCCCGTGAATCTTTGCTGCTAACTCTGCGCAATCACGGTCGTCTAGCGATTTCATCGCAATCGCGATCTTCTTTGCAAGGCTCTCGGCGTTTCTCCGCGTGTTAACGAAGACCAGACATTGCCCACCCCCACTAATAGTGTCGATCGCCAGGGCAATAGGCGGATCAGTCGTACTATCTGAAATGGCTAGTTTCGAGGTGCTTCTTGATACATCTTGCACAAAAATAATAGTGGCACTTTCTGGAAGGTAGAGGCCTTCGTGCAGCGCCACAGGTCGCCAGTCGCTTTGGATGAGTTGTGCGCTCAGCCAATGCGCGATTTCATCCGCGTTAGAAACAGTAGCGCTAAGGGCAAGTATCTGGGCACGTGGATTCAGTTTTTTGAGTTTAGTGAGCGTTACTTCAAGTGTTGGGCCTCGATCCGTTGAGTTTAATAGATGGATTTCGTCCGCTACGATAACACTCAAGGCACGCATCCACTCTACGCCATTTCGCAGCAGCGAATCCGCTTTTTCTGAAGTCGTCACGATAATATCATTGTGCCCAAGCTTGTCGTCACGAACGTCATAGTCCCCAGTTGAGATACCTATGTTGACGCCAAACGCGGAAAACAGCGAAAACCTGTCGAACTTTTCCGAAGCGAGCGCCTTCAGTGGCACGATATAGAGACATTTACCGCCTTGATAGATCGAATTGAGCATAGCAAACTCTGCTAGTAACGTCTTTCCAGAGGCAGTAGGAGTAGCGACAACCAAGCTTGCACCGTCGAGTAGTCCACAGGCAATTGCTTCAGCTTGAGGGGGATAGAGTTCCGTGAAGCCGGAATGAGCGTAAAAATTGGTTATCGTCTCGGGTAAGTCCTTTAGATCCATGTTCTACACACTTATGGGCATCGTCGATATTAATCGTACTCAGCAAGGTCATTACTAATCGCGGGTTCCATTCTTGTCGTAATAGTGGCGACCTTTCACATAAGCTATCTGTTTAAGCTATGTGTTGTTGGTATTAGGACGTCCCAGCGCTAAAAGGGCTTCGATAAAAAGAGAAACTAAGGCTGTTGACTTAATTCTCTTTCCACAAACGTCCACTTCCATCCATAGAGCAAAATTCCACGGACTGTTTGAGAACCTATGCATCGACCCTTTCCATAGAACCAACAGAGACGCGGTCAACAGCCTTAGCAAATAAAGACCGAGGTAAAATATAGGGGAGTTAAAACCTATTTTAACTTTTATAACACCTTACTCATATTACGTTCCGTGAAATCTGACGATAACTGTAAAGTATGAGGTGAAGTCGGCGCTGAGGAGTTAGAGATTGCACGATGCAATATATGTTTTCGTTCTGAAACATAAATGGCCTCTTTTTAACTGCCTTTTCCAGAAAACCTATTACAGTAACCTAAGGAGGCGAAAGTTACAAATTCTTCATTGAAAGCCTTCTCCTAGTAGCGAATGTTTGTTGCATGGTTCCTTTGATTAAAGGTCTAAAAGACCTCACCAAGGGAGATTGAAAAATTGATTTTTGACCTCCACATTCACTCTAAATATTTTGGGGATAGCACTATTGAACCGACAATTGTCCTTAAAGTCGCAAAAAAGAGGGGATTGGACGGGATCGCTGTCACCGATCACCTGACAATAAAGGGCGGTATTTAAACGCGCAAGATGAATAAAGATCCTACCTTTTGCGTGATAGTTGGTTCTGAAGTTGAAACGGACAACAAGGAGGACCTAGTAGGGCTGTTTTTGAAGCAAGAAATTAAGTCGAGAAATGCGGACGGCATCATCACGGAGATTAAAGCACAGGGCGGCTTAGTTTTTTGGGCACACCCCTTCCGATTCGGCAAGAATTTGTTACACGGCGACGTTATTCAACAACTTGATCTCATTGAGGGGTTCAATTCAAAAACGAGCGCCTCGCGGAATGCGCTCGCACAAAAACTCGCTCGCGAATATAATAAGCCCATTATAGGAGCAAGTGATGCACACCAAGCCTTTGAAATTGGAAATGGTAAGACGCTTATTCTTGACGCCAGTTTTTACAAAACTAGGGACGCCCTCGCCAGCGGCAAGACCCGGATAGTGGATTCTCGTTTATCATACGATTATCTTGATGACATGCTATGACAACGCCTGTTGTTTGATGTCGGAGCTCAACTTGACCATTTATAAGGCCGGATGGACGTGTGGAGTGGAGCCCTTGTTATACAAGTGGTTGGAGGAGCCTTCCCCCGAGCAAGCTGCCTAGGGGTCGCCACTTTTGCTATTATTAACGTTTAATAATGAAAAAATACAAATAGGATTAAAAGAAATTGTTGCATACTAAATCTTGTGAGGTGACCGGCTAAATCAAACAGAACAGCGTAACATCGAAAAAGTTTTATAACGTAAGTTGGTCGATACGACCAAGTAAGTCGGCTGGCTGTTCGGTTTTCGACGGCCAGCGTTTCTTACATTCTCTTTATGTTTTTTAATGACTCTTTTTCCGGATTTTGCACCCTAGGAATCGACTTAGCTGGCGGGCTTGCTACCTAAAAAAGTCGCTTCAAAAAAACGAGTTGGGGTAGCCAATTGTTGCTCGCTACCCCTTCAAGAATTGAGTCCTTACGTCAGCACAAATGAGTTCATTATGCGCTGTGCTGTTGGCAGATTTTTATCATAGTTGGTAGGGGGGCTGGCTTTGTAGGTGATAGTATATCCCTTGTTATTGTCTACTATGTACGTTTGCATTACTTTAACCGACATATTTTTCTGATCGGTAGGACTAAACGCTACTGGGATAGTTCCAGACCAAACGAGGGTGTGCGCAGGTTTCCCAGCGAATGTGGTATTGGTGTCGTTGAGAATGGTAAAGTTCTTGTAATTCTCTAAGGTGGCGTTAATTTTGAGCTCATTTCTATTCCACGTTACGTAGTCGTTAAGTGTTGAACCTTGTTTAAGGTCGTTTGTGGCAACTACTACACCATCAAATGAGCTATTTGGCAGATAGATGTACAGTCTAATAGGCTGTGACGCATTTATCGACGAGTCAGTCTTCAGTGATTTTGGGAATGTGATATTAAAACCGGCAGCGCTTGAAAACGTTGTGTTATCTCCAACGTCCGTCTGCTTTGCAGGGATCGAAGTTGGCGTAGGACTAGAAGTGGTGTTAGTCGTGCAGCCCGCGGTCGTTGCTGCTACCATTATCAACGCCACAAGTGCTAGCGCGGCAATCAGATTGCGATTATCCATTATATCAGCTCTCGTCTATATGAAAATCTTTTAGAAAATAAATGTTTGCATCCGCGTTTACAACTCGCATTAGTCAGGAGTATACCTCGGTTCACGCGTTAATAGCCCCAATAAATCTTTATTCGAAAAGCAACTTCAATAAGATGAGCGAATCATTAGTCCTCGCAGTTTGTTTAGATGTTTCATCGTCTTAAGAAGCTGCGCTTGATCGCAATAGACTTGCAGCTGTCAACAAGGTAGATATATGGCGAACTCGATCAGTAAATATTCAACAAGACTAGATGTGCTGCCTCCGTACCTTTTCGCACAAATTGATGCGCTTAAGGCAGAAAGGGAGGCGCAGGGAATCGATATCATTGATTTAGGTATAGGCGATCCAGATCAGCCGACGCCTGCTCATATCGTCGACTCACTTGTGCACGCTGCGCATAACGGTGCGAATCATCGGTACCCTTCCTCGGAAGGTATGCTGTCATATCGGCAAGCGGTAAGTGAGTGGTACGCAAAGAAACCTATCGACGTCGATCCGACGAGCGAGGTCTTGGCGCTGATTGGGTCGAAAGAAGGCCTCGCACATTTACCTTTGGCATTCGTTAATCAGGGGGACAAAGTGCTTGTTCCGGATCCGGCATATCCTGTTTACAGGATCGCTACTATCCTCGCTGACGGCAAGCCAGTAACTATGCCGCTAACTGCCGACAATGGTTTCTTGCCTGACATAGAGAAAGCAGCACCCGATGCTAAGTTGCTCTTTATAAACTATCCAAATAACCCTACGGCAGCTGTTGCTGACAAAGCCTTTTTTAGAACCGTCGTCGACTACGCTCAAGACAACGACGTTATCGTGTGCCACGATGCAGCCTATATGGAGTTGACGTTCGATGGGTACGTTGCACCGTCGTTTCTTTCCGTCCCCGGTGCGATGGAAGTAGGAATCGAGATCAACAGCCTCTCTAAAGCGTACAACATGACGGGCTGGCGAATGGGCTTTGCTGTTGGCAACGCTGAAGTTATCGCGGGGCTCAAAAAGGTCAAGTCGAATCTCGACTCAGGCGCGTTCCAGGCAGTGCAGGAGGCCGGGATTACGGCCATGACGGGACCACAGGACACGGTCAACGCCCTTAGAAAACTCTATGTTGAACGGAGGGATGCGCTAGTTGACGGCCTGAGCAAAATCGGCTGGTCCGTCGAGAAGCCAAAAGCGACTTTTTATGTCTGGGCCCCTATCCCCGATGGGAGTCCCTCACTGGAATTCTCTTTGAAGCTACTAAACGCAGGAATTGTTGCTACGCCGGGCATTGGGTTTGGAGAATATGGCGAGGGGTACATCAGATTTGCATTAACAGTGCCTGTCAGCACGATTAAAGAAGCTATAAGGCGGCTTGAGGAGGTTGTCTGAGATGAATTTCGGTACGCGCGATCACCTTGGCGAGAGAAATGGGCACCTTACAATTGGTGGCGCCGACGTCGTTGATCTCGCGCGAGAGCACGGCACGCCATTATATGTCATCGATGAGGGGCGCATTCGAAATAACTACAGACGTTTTACAGCCGCGTTCCCAGACGCGGCTGTATACTATGCAGCAAAGGCAAACGGAAACCTCGCCGTGCTGCGCGTGCTCGCACAGGAGGGTGCCGGCGCCGACGTCTTCTCTGACGGTGAGCTGTACGCCGCCCTTCTTGCAGGGATCCCACCTGAACGTATTCTCTTCAATGGGAATTCAAAAACTGACGCTGAACTTCGTATGGCATGTGAAACCGGCGTTCGAGTCTCTGTTGATTCACTTGATGAACTGAAAACTCTCGCCCAAATCGCCTCAGAAGCTAACAAAGAGATTGAAATTGCCTTTAGGGTCAATCCGGATGTATCACCAGCGACGCACCCCAAAATTGCCACGGGTTTAGCACAATCGAAGTTCGGGATCCCGCACGATAAGGCACTCGCGTGCTACGTCGAAGCACTTTCGCTTGAGGGCGTCCGACCTGTAGGCATTCATTGCCACATTGGTTCACAGATACTCGAGCTTAGTCCATTTGCAGATATGATGATGCGGATGATGGATCTCGTTGAGGAGCTTAAAAACGAGCTTCAGCTCGAACTTGATTTTATCGATATAGGTAGTGGGCTGGGCATTCCTTACACGGGCACGGCTCCGACCCCGGTCGACCTCGCCAACACGGTGCTCCCGATCTTTTTCACGCGCTCTAGCGCCCTCGGTATCCGCCCCAAGCTTGTGCTTGAACCGGGTAGGTATATCGTTGGAGACGCATCAATCCTGCTCTGTGCGGTAAACACCGTCAAAGAGGCCTACAGCACTTTTGTGGGTGTTGACGCCGGATTCAACTTGCTACTCCGCCCTGCCTTGTATGACTCGTACCACGAGGTAATCGCAGCAAACAAGCTCGAAAAAATGTCCGATCACACATATACAATCGCTGGTCCGATCTGCGAGAGCGGTGACATCTTAGCGAGAGATCGGCGCCTTCCCCGCGTTGAGAAGGGCGATCTCATTGCGGTCCTCGATACAGGGGCTTACGGGTTTGCCATGAGTTCTCAGTACAATGGCAGGACACGTGCAAGCGAAGTTCTTGTTAACGAGGGCGAGGCGGAAATTATACGGACGCGAGAGTCTTATGGGGACCTTCTGATAGGGCAAAACATCCCATCCCGCTTGCTCTAATGATCTAAAATGAAAACAATACCATTCGTCAAGATGCACGGTAACGGCAACGACTTTATCATCGTTGATGAAAGCAAGGACAGTTCAGTTAAAAGCAAGTCACGTTTCGCGGCTAAGGCGTGTGATCGTCGATTTGGCATAGGCGCTGACGGGGTTCTTTTCTTATCGCGGCCAACCGCTACCGACCTCGGCATGCGGTTGTTTCAACCTGACGGCTCCGAAGCGGAGATGTGCGGTAACGGAATCAGGTGCCTGGTTTTGTATGCAGTTGACGCTGGTTACGTTAAGCACGGCACAGTCACAGTGAAGACTAAGGCCGGGGTTCGGAAAGTTACGGCTAAGAAAACCTCAGTTATTGTCGACATGGGCAAGCCTCAGTTTGGTCGCTCAGCGATACCGGCTCGAGGAACTGGCGATGTGTTCGTCGAAAATATGCACGGCGTTGTAGTCTCTGCCGTAAACACTAGCGTCCCTCATGCGGTAGTTTTTGACGACGTAGCTGACGACGATATAGCTGATCTGGCGGCAAAGATTCGCTTTGATCCCATATTCCCGCATGGTGCTAACGTCGATTTTGTTAAGATAGACGGCAACACGCTCTTTGTTCGTACATACGAGCGCGGCGTCGAAAAAGAGACCTTCAGCTGCGGAACGGGTGCTGTCGCCGCTGCTGCTGTTGCGAACGAGATGGGTCTGATCGGTGCGAGGGTGACTGTGAAAACTGTAGGCGGCTCTTTAAAAATTTCGCTGAAAAAAGATGGTGCATTTATGGAGGGGCCTGCAGAGTTGGTCTATAAAGGTACTTATCCCCTTAAGAGGGGCTAGGCATCTGAGAGTCCATCGCTAGTAATTTTGAAAAACGCGCGTGCATCGCGCGGCCGCGTAGGATGTTTCTTCACTATCGCACACCTCCGTCCGTCATCAGTTTTTTCAAATTGTATAACGAGTCTCGACAGGTTGTCGATTAGATACCCTGCAACAGGCAGCACATCCTTGGTACTGATGTCGGCGTAGACTTGATTGGTTACGACTACGCCCAGATCAAATTTTTTAGCCAATCCGAGTAACAAAAGGAGTTGATTAACGAGGGCGTGCTGCAATGCAATTTCAGTGTTCTTTGATAGCTCTAGTCGATAGTGCGTTGTGGCTGTATCAAAAACGATAAGTCCCACGTTCTCCTTAGCGATTCTCTTAATGTTGCGGAGCGTAGCACGCTGCTGATCAAAGCTTTTAACCTCGAAAACGAGTAGTCTCTGACCAATGGATCCCACATTTGTTCCCGCTATTTGGGCGAATCGTTCTCCTGGAAACTGGTCGGCAGCAATGAAAATGACGCGCTTTTCGCACCTAATGACGTTTACAGCAAGTTGTATACTTAAGGTAGTTTTTCCGCTTCCCGGCTCTCCGAAAATGTGTGAAATGGCTCTAGTAGGAAATCCGCCACCAACCAGGGCATCTAGATTGTGGCAGGCGCTAGTATACAGCATCAGTGTTTAGAACCTCAAAGCAATCCGATCTAGAGAAACGACGCGATTGCTGGCAACTGTAGCCTAATGGAGAGTTAGGGTTATAAAGGTTCGTCCATCAAAGATAGAATGAGGGGCAAGAATTCACATAGCCCTAGCAACTACGGACTTCGCGCTTTTCCAGGATATCACCAAAACGCTTCGCGAAAAGGGGCTTAAATTTGTAACTATTGCGCCAAGCGACG
>CAYHCZ010000023.1:0-17343 GCA_964355295.1 uncultured Methanomicrobia archaeon | reverse complement strand
TTGGTTTTTTGTTATTTTTTTGAACAGTCGAGGCATTCTTGCGCGACACGGCATTGACGCGTACGGCCCGCTTCTAATGCTTAGAACAACGCACGGCTTGAGTCTGCTAGACAAGCTCGCACATCCAAAGCGGTTCTGGCGGGTCTTTGCGAACATTGGAATCCCTTTAACCGTTATTGCGATGTTCTTTATGCTTGCGATACTGCTCATTGGTGACGTCAGGATACTAATTACTCAACCAGAGCCCACCGCTATGAATGCACCGCAAAATGTGCTGTTAATACCCGGTATAAACCAATTCATTCCATTGACGTGGGGACTCATTGGTTTAATAGTCACGCTGGTGGTTCACGAATTCTCGCATGCAATCTTAAGCAGAGTTGCAGACATAAAAGTAAAATCATTAGGTCTTTTGATCGCGCTTGTGCCCATCGGTGCTTTTGCAGAGCCGGATGAATCGCAGTTGTTAGGAACAGACGCTAAACCAGGAGACAAAATTGCGACACGACCAGAACGGCTGCGAGTGTTCAGCGCAGGTATTACTGCAAATTTTGCCGTTGCATTAATAGCGTTTTTATTATTCTTTGGGCCCGTGCTCTCCTCTGTCACGCCAGTCGAAGGACTTGGTATCGTAAGCGTTGTGTCTGGATCTCCAGCGGAAAAAGCTGGTTTACAGCCAGGAATGGCAGTTTACCAAATCGATAGCGTCAAGATCGCTAATAGTAACGACTTTCAAGCGTTTATGAATACAACTCATGAAGGTCAGACAGTTACTGTAGAAGCAACGGATCAAGGAGCCTCAAGAAGTTTTGTCGTTGTTCTAGATAAAAACCCAAACTACGACAAAGGTTTCCTTGGCATCCAAGGGGAGTCAGCGTCAGAACTTCTCAGTTTCTTGAAGTCAATTCCACCTAACCTTAATAACTTGCAAGGATGGAGCGCTCTTATCGGCCTGCCTCTATTTTTCTTCGGTGGTTTCACCGGCAATTTAGTTCATCTCTACCAACCGGCAGCGTGGGCGACTCCGCTAGGGCCTGCCTTTTTTTGGATAGCTAATACCCTTCTTTGGGTCGGCTGGATCAACTTTTATGCAGGGCTCTTTAACTGTCTCCCTACAGTTCCTTTGGACGGAGGACACATCTTTAGGGAGCTCTTCAAGTCGCTAGCTGAAAAATTCCTTCAAAACCCGAAAGATCAAGAACGTGTTACAAGCGTATTGGTGACGACTCTGGGGGTGGTAATATTGTCTTCATTTTTGATTGTGCTCGTTGGCCCATATGTCTTCGGCTCGTTGTAAGATCATTTGGGAACGCTCAAAGCTCTAGTCTAGTCTAGTCAATTTGACACTTTATGTTGCTGTTTAAGTAAGAGAATAAATGTATGAAATGACTTCTTACTGTAACGGCTATTTTGGCGACTGTTAAGATTTAGGAAAAAAACGCAAGAGGCGTTAAACTATATGCAAGTCAATGGCTACTGTAATCGCTCAAAAGCGTCGGCTATTTGCTGCCCTGTCACGAATGCGAGTCCATTTCTCTTAGCAAAGCTTATTGAATCTTGCTTAGTTAGGGCTTTGCCGCTTTTTGCGTCAAGCATTTCACACATGGCCATTGCCGGTGTAATTCCCGCCATTTCTGCTAAGGCTATAGAGAGCTCTGTTTGTCCTTTACGTTCTGAGATTAGCCCTTGAGCTGCGCGAAGCAACGGAACGTGACCTGGGGATCGAAAATCTTCACCGAAGTCAAATTTTTGGTTAAGAGTTGTATCCTTTACAGCTTTTCCAAGCTGAGTAATCGTTAACGCTCGATCGATGTCAGTGATTCCGGTCCCGACGTTTCTGTGATTCACGGCGATCGAAAAGGATGATCGCTTATCATAAGTAAGATCACCGGGCCTCTCGCAGATTGAATTGAGCTTGAAACCGCATCCATTAGTGCTTGCGCATTTCAAAATGTCTGCCATAAAGGGTAGGCAAAGTATTTCAGCAGCTTTCGGAGAAATGGCGACGCAGATAAGCCCTCCGGCTTCGATGCGCATCCTTGCCACCTGTTTAGGTGTCGTTGTGATGGCCGGAATCACCATGTCCGTTTCGCTCTCTCTATCTTCTGAGTCGTAAATAAGCACCATTTCCCCTCTCTTTACGGCTCTAATAGCCTCGTTTGCGGTCATATCACCTCTATCTTAATCATATCCCCGTTGTCCATCTTGAGTGTTTTTTTGATTGAAACAGGGGCAATAGTCTCGATCACATCGTTATGGTAATGTGAGCGGTCAGGGATGATTATTGCGCCGTCGATTCCCCCAATAGAAGCCACATAGCTTTTGATACCGCCGTAAGTTCGGTTGCTAGTCTTGAAGCTTGAGATATAGATGGGCGCTAAGTGGTTTAACCTCACGCGAGCCGCGGCGCTTTCTTCATCTAACTTAACGTTTAGCGTGCCAGGATATGGGGAAAAGCCGAGCAGCTCTTCAAATTGTTTTGTATAGCCACGAATCGAGAGGTAGTACCTCCCCTCACCTAAACCAGCTACGATAGTCCCGTCTAATTCGATCGCTGGTTTTGCTTCAAAAATTGATTTATAAGCTAAATATTGCTCCTTTAGTGCGTCGGACCCCTTCTTTGTAATGGTAATGGCTTGAGACCTTCCCGAGAGCGTTCGAGCAATCAACCCTCCATCCTCGAGTTCTTTGAGTCGTCGCGAAGCAGTCATGGGACTCGTTCGTAGTCTTTTAGCAAAATCGACTGCTGACATTTGGATTGGCTGTTGTACCGCGTTAATAAGAGCTAGCTCAAGAAGCGGATCTTTCATGGAACCGTCAACACCAGTATTGATATACCTATCATTATTGGTATGCTATTATAAGAAGATATTTGTGCAGCCCTTTTTGAGGCAAAAACGCTAACTCACGGATTGAAGGTGGATTGCGTAATTTTTCGTCTAAACCTTTGAAGAAGCTACAACGTTTGCACGTCGAAAAGAGTCACAATCAGACTATACGCTTTGTTGAAGAGTTGTGCGAATACCTTTTCTCCGTAAGTGCTATCTTTTTGTTTATAAGTTAGTGCTTTGCGAACTGTGCTATTAAATAGGGCAACTTAAGTAATTTGCATACGGACCGTAGTGAAAACTGGGCCACGCAGGTCGATCCTTTTGTTTCGGCTTGTTATATATCTCGTCGCGACTGGGTCTATTCTAAGGTTGATGTCGTTGGGTGATCGAGCTATTCGTACTCGAACTTCGAGCCTTTTTTCGCCCTTTTTTATGGCTTGTTCAATCGCATAGGTAGCTTCAGCTGCGAAAGCTTCTATATACGAAATCCCGGTCGATACGCCCTGAGATTTTATAGCCCCTACAATATCTCCATCTTTAACGAAAACCTCGTTGAGGTAAGCCGGTCCGCAAAGCTTCGTGTTTTCTTCGGGCTCTATCACGCTAATACGTACGAGCTTGTCTAGCAGTTCTCCCTCCCAAGCTAGAAATTCAACGGGACTCTTGTCAGCACCATGGGTTTTACATACATTAACGATTGCGCGTTGTATCTCATGTCCTTGCGGCGTTGTTGGGGTATGTTTCAGCGCGATAAGGTTGACGAGCTCATCGTCGGTTAATACGAATTCTCCATAAAACTGAGGATATGCAAGAGTCCTAATGTCTTTGTACCCGTACATGATCATGGCGATCCGTTCAACTCCAATACCGCAGTTGATCACGGGATATTCGATACCATAGTTGGCGAGTGTGAGTGGGCTATATAATCCAAAATCGGCTACTTCGAGCCATCCAGCATCATCATTTGTAATTTCTTCAAAATCGGGATGAAATGCGAAAGCTTCAAAGTGTTTACCAGGGGCATAATAGGTATCCGTGCCCGTGGCAACTTGTCTGAATTGAAAGTCTTCAAATCCGAAAGGTTGTAAGAATTCCTTCACTATCCATTTCCCAAGGTCAATGGATACATTCTCATCCATCACGACGCATGAAGCGGAATCGTGCACGCGAAGGTGCGTTGCATCTTCGCGTTGCTCTCTTCTGTAGCGAGGGCCAATTGAGAACAATTTTACTGGAACGGGGGTGTTTTTTTGGATGGTGGCGAGTGTATCGAACCAAGCAGCAGTCATATGTGATCTAAGCGTAAGATTAGAGGGGATCGGCTTCAAGTCTTTAAACTCATCAAACACCTTTTCGAAGACCTCTACCGCACGGTCATCGGCGATATCTAACTCTCTTCCAATCTCTCTGACTAGCTCATCGCCTTCGAGTTCACCAGTTTTGAGTTTATGAAGCGTCAGCTGAAGCGCTGTCACTTTTTCAGGAGGTAGGTCAATATGAAAGCTTCTTATCGCTGCTTGTTTTTGCGAACTCAATCCGACGTCGGGTCGTGGCAGGGCTGCTAGATAGTAGCAGCGATCGAGAATGGCGTAACCGGTCGGCCCCCATTGTTTCAGCACGTCCTCTTGGGGAAAAATGGTCTCATTGATAACCTCGTCGAACCCAAGAAGCAAGAGGCGTTGTCGCATCTTTTCAATGAGTTCGTTGAGTGGATGCGGCTTTCCAGGCGAGGCTGCATCAGCAATTCGGTGTAGATCGTAATTGCTTCTATCATTTAGCAATTCACCCCCATATTTCCACGCCTCTTCGAAGCTTTTTTGTTTGATACGGAGTATTTCGTCTATTGGTATCTTTTTCAAATTGCAGCCTCCAACAACGTCAACGCTGTATTTGTTTAGGTCTGGTGTGTAGACCGGGGCTATAAACCCCTTAACACAATCATACTTAAGTTTTTACGTGATGAGAGGCCACGTATGGCATCAAGAGAGCGATGTTCGGCTTCTATTCAAATTTTTGATGAATAGATCAGAAGAGTTGAAATCGCAAAAGAGAGTCTGAGCGCAATGAGAATTAGACATAGCAAAGGATGCGAGTTATGTCAACTAGGCGCTAAGATGGTTCTTTTTGTCACCGGTTTATGTCATAGGGGCTGTTTTTATTGCCCTTTGTCGGACAACAGGAGAGGAAAAGACGACGTATATGCTAATGAGAGACTTGTTCTAACCAATGCTGATGTTTTAGAAGAAGCCCGGTCCATGGACGCCCTTGGAACGGGCATTACGGGCGGCGAACCTTTGTTGAAACTCGATCGAGTCCTAGACTATCTGCGGCTTTTAAAAAGTGAGTTTGGGCCAGCGCATCACATCCATCTTTACAGTTCTCTTGCCCCTTTTGAGAACACTCTCGACACGCTAGCTCGCGCTGGTTTGGATGAAATACGACTTCACCCTCCGATAAAAGAGTGGGGTGACTTTTCATCATCTCACTATTGCGAAGCGCTCGAATATGCCGGGAAACTTGGCTTGCAAGTGGGAGTTGAAATACCAGCGATAAAACCCGTCCCTGCGATTATCGAAGCTCTCAAGGAGTTTGGCGGCTTTCTCAATTTCAACGAACTTGAATTTTCAGAGACAAATTACGACGCTATGATCGCAAGAGGATTTGTGCCGCTAACATCAGGTTATGCAGCCGTCGGCAGCAGAGAGATTGCCCTTGGGATTGTCAGCGATGAAGTGCCAGTTTATTTCTGTTCTTCATCATCAAAAGACCGGATTCAGCTCAGAGAGCGACTAAAGCGCAAAGCACGACGAATGGCTCGGCCATTCGATGAAGTCACCGAAGACGGGACTCTCGTTTTCGGCGTATTGGAATCTGTACCGAGTTTAGAGCAACTTAACGGCGTTTCGAGCAAGCAATATGAAGTTGTAAACGGTGAGTTCATTACTTCGTGGCAAGTAGCGTTGCAGCTTGCGAAGAATCACCCACAGCTAGCAAAGAAAGCGCGCGTCGTTGAGACTTATCCAGATGGTATGGTGGTAGAAACTACCCCATTGCGCAATTGCATAAAACCGAAAACGTAAATACCTCGTTGGTGATTTATTATCGCCTCGGAAGTGATAGGGCTGAACGAAAGAAATGTTGAGGATCGCTTGAAGAATTATCTTGAAAGAGACGGCCTAGGAGTACGAAGGGCCGTGCTCGAGCTCTTTCTTGAAAAGCATATCTTTACAACTGAAGAGGTCTATCAACATTTGAAGGACAGCGGCTACGAAGTGAGTTATCGCGGAGTTTCCGCAATGGTAGGGCTAATGAATACTCGGTTAGGGATTTTTCGAATAGACGTCACCAAAAATCATAACGTCTATTCTTTAAAGGATTCGTACAAAGACGTCGTTCGGTCGCTTCTCAGCGAAGAACAGGGGCTTGCCCCTCTAACAAAGGACATCGTCTATTAGGGGCTTTATGTCGTGGATCAGACAAAACGCTCATAATTCCTTATATAAAGCTTACGAACGGCTTTTAGTCAGAGAGGTAAAGGCGGCCTCCATTCCACAACATGTTGCCATCATACAAGATGGTAATCGACGATATGCGGATAAAATTGGTGAACCCCGTTCAAACGGTCATCTTTACGGTGCGTTGACGACAGAGCGGGTTTTATGGTGGTGTCTTGATCTTGGAATTAAGGAACTTACGCTCTATTCATTTTCAACTGAAAACTACGGGCGTCCCGAGAATGAACTCGCGTCCTTGTTCTCACTTATCGAACAGAGATTTGCGGATTTGTTTAACGAAGAACAAATCTACGCAAAGGAGGTTCGAGTCCGAATGATCGGGGATAGGGATTTGTTGCCAGACGGCGTCCTTCGGTCGGTAGAGCGTGTCGAAGAAGCCACTCGTCAATTCGAAAGACATTCTTTAACCTTCGCTTTGGCCTATGGGGGAAGAAAGGAGATTGTGGACGTTGTACGATCAATCGCAATGCTAGTAGAGAACAACGTGATATCTGTTGAGCAAATCGATGAAAACGTCCTTGCAGAGCTTTTTTACAACAATAATGCACTTGCTAACGTTGACCTAATAATAAGGTCGGGCGGTGAAGAACGAACGTCCAACTTTCTGCCGTGGCAGGCGAACGGTAACGAGTGTTGCTCATATTTCTGTGCCCCTTATTGGCCAGAGTTTAGAAGAATTGACCTTCTAAGAGCTGTACGTACTTATCAAAAGCGAGAGCAAGAACGCAGGGTCAATGTTGTTCAGCGCGCTTTTCTATTTCTCAACGAGATAGGCAAAGTCGAAGTTGAGGAGGTCTTCAACCTATCAAGGAAGGCCTGCGTAATAACGAATGAAGAAGTAACAGAGATCCTCAGAGATTTTGTCCCTGGAATTAACGCTCAAAACGATTGATGAGAACTGCGGTAGTCTTGGCGGGGGGCAAAGGTTCCAGACTGAATTATGCAGAGAAAGCATTGCTTAAACTGCGTGGGAAACCGATACTAAACCATATTGTTGACACGCTGTCTGGCTGTGTTAATGAGATAATAGTTGTCGCTCGGGATGAAGAGCAGCAAAAGAAGTTGCACCTCGCGGGCGTAAGGATTGTACGAGATGAGGTCCTAGGCTTCGGTCCTGTGGCAGGGATTTGGAGTGGCCTAAAAGCGTCGAGTTTTGAATATTCATTCGTTGCAGCATGTGATATGCCTTTCATAAAAGCAAACGTAGTAGACTTGCTTTTTCGTAAGGCCGTGGGATATGACGTCGCCATCCCTTATCCGCTTGAACCGTTGCACGCTGTATATCGGCGCGATACGACGATTCGCGCTGCGAAAACGGCAATTCAAAGGCGAAAAGGTGCGGTTATGTTCGTTGTTGATCAGTTGCAGGCTAACTTCGTGCCAAAAGAGGAGATTCGTGTCATCGACCCTGAATTGTGCACATTTGTGAACATCAACGAATTTGAAGATATCGAATTGTTGAATAAAAGGTCACTCTGCGACTAATTAACTTGGGCACCTTCGGTTTTAGCTTCAGCTAACGGTGCTTCACTTGCGCGTGGTGGCCTTTTACGCGTCACGAAGAGCAGTAGGCACACGAAGCCTACGATCCCAAAGAAAAATATGGTGCCCGCGACAACGCTTCCCCCTGTATAACCGTGCAACCCCGAACTTACACTAGTATAGGTTTCGAGAAATGGCAGAACGTATCCGACACCCAAAAACGTGCAAATAACGGAAATGAATCCAAACGCAGCGACGTACGCGACAAGAGATGAACTCCAATTCTGCGTTTTTGCGTGCAAGTAGATCAGAAAGACAAACCACGTTATCAGCGACCACGTTTCTTTTGGATCCCAGCTCCAGTAACTTCCCCAGGTGGCTTCAGCCCATATCGCTCCGGTAATAATCCCAAAAGTGAGAAGGGGAAATCCAACTGCTACGCTTTTATATGCTAAGTCATCCAACTGATCTAAGCTGAACTTATCAAGGACGCTTATAGGTTCTTGCGAGATACGCGTTGCGTTCGCTGACCTATCTTTCGAAAGGCGGTCTTCTTCCAAAGGACGTTTCTCGCACAATTGTTTATTTTTAAATAAGAAGAGAATGCTTGCCACGAACGCGATAAAGAAAGCGCAGTAAGATACCACGACGATGGGAACGTGTATGAGCAGCCAGACGCTCTGCAGTGCAGGGATGAGTGGCGCCGGGTTTGAAGGCTGTAATGAGGCGAAGCCAAGCGTAGCGAATGCGAATGGCGCGACGAGCGCTCCGACACTCTTATAGTCAGTTCTGACGTTTAGTGCGAGATATCCGCCCACGACGGTCCACGTAAAAAACGACATGACTTCGTAGGTGTTCACCCACGGCGGGTGGCCTGCATAAAACCATCTTATGATGAGTGCTAGGGTTTGAAACGCGAATCCGAAGCCTATAAGGGTAAATCCCGTATCTACAAGGCGACGCTTTTTTGTTGATAAGTACAGGATAAACAGGATCGATGAAACAAGGTAAGCACCAAGCGCAATTTCGAATCCTAAATGTTCTAGAGCTGCGATGTCCATAGGTCGTTTTCTCAGTCAACGAAACATTATTTCTTTTTTTCTATCACGTGATGAGGTTCTTAAGATTGATCCTCGAGCTTTGCACGCAAATTTTCAATCTCTCTCACAAATCGTACTGAGTTTTTGTTGCTTATCGCACCAAGTGTGATACGCTCTTCACAAAATTTTATCCAAATCCTCTTATGTGGTACGTAGAGCGACAATATTATCCCGATGAGAGTCACTGCAGCGCCTACCCAAACCAGGGCAATTCCAGCATCGCTCTTTATTTGAAATGCAACCCAGCTTGCTTTTCCAGATTCTAATACTCCGTTAGAATCATAACCATATAGGTAGAAAGTCAGCCCCCTGTAACTTATTGGGGCATTTATGGTAATGTCGCGAGTTTGCTCTTGATTGCCATCAATTATTGAGACAGTTGCTCTGTATTCCCGCACAGCACCGTTATCATAATAGCTCACGTTAAAGCCATTGAGTTGTAGAGCGAAGCCATCAACTTGCTCCTTGCCACCAACTGGAATCACCGTAATCTTGTCAGTGTAGGGATTTGCTTGACCATAAGCCGCCCCGATAACGACCCCCAACAAAAGAATTAACACTCCTAAGTGTGCGAAATGGGGTCCGAATCTGCCAATTCTTCCTTTTTGAGCAAATATAAAAGTGGTTTCTGGGCTCCTCGATTCATACCATTTGTATCCCCTTAAATTGGCTTTGAATTGTGAAACCGTAACTCCCGCGAGATTTACGTGGTAAGGGAGCTTTTCTACAAATTGATCGTCGACCTCTATCGTAGGATAGGTAACAGCGCGCCATAGGGGGAGGATCCTTGTCAAGCTACAACTTGCGGTTGACAATGCAAGTAGTCCAATGAGGATAAGGAAAAGCCAGGACCCAAAAATAACATCGCCCCCAGGATAAACGCTGCCGACTGCTGCTAATATAGCAATCAAGGCGATTATGGCGACTGTGAATTTAGTTGAAGTAAGCAGTTTAATTGCTATATTCATGTGATTGCTTTGAACTGTATGCTGCGAAACCGCGTTGAACGTTTAAACGGCTTCCGCTCAAGCTGTTGTCGATTCGTTTGAAGTATAATTGCGCGTAACGCGGAGTGTTTATGATCAGATCCCGCGTCGCTGTTGTCTTTTCTGATAGTCGCGTATAGCCCTCAACAAGTCCATTCTCCGGAAATTAGCCCAGTTCACTTCTGTAAAGTATAGTTCCGAGTAAACAGCCTGCCATATCAAAAAATCAGTCAGCCGATTCTCACCCGTCCGTATTACCAGTTCTGGCTCTTCTTTGAAGATAAGATGTGAACTTACGGTCTCTTCAGATATGTCATCAGCTCGCAGCTCCTTGTTCTTTACTTTCTCCGCTATTAATCGGATGGCATCGACGAGCTCTTGCTTCCCGCCATACCCAATCGAGATAAATACATCGGGTGCTTGATCGCTGCTTATTGGATCTTGGGCGTCTGGCGAATAAATGGTAGCAGCAACTGATGAGGCTTGTAGGCAATCTGTCACTCTTTGGATAATCTGAGAACGCAACTTTTGGTTGACCTCCTCCCCGAGACGCAACATATTTATGTAGATTGTAACCCGACGTATGCCAATGTCGTGGCACCACGACGTGAATGTACCTAGCTTTTTATATGCTTCAACTGTATTGAGGTCTTTTTCAGCGACGACGAGCGCAACGTGTCGCGGTACCTCTTGAATCTGGTCGAGGAGCCTTCGCTCGTATAGGTTTGAAATCATGCTCTTTTTTTGCCTTGTAATTTATTTTTCAACCTGAGCAATCGTAAGCATAAATTACTTCGGGCTTGAACTGGAAGGGGATTAGTGTGAATGTTGTTACAGCACGTAGGCTGCTAATTCGCGCGAGTTTTGGGTTGGTCGCTTTGATCATCCCTTTTTTAGGGGGCACGGGCTCGCTTTTTCTCTTTTTGTTTTTGTCTTTGCTAATAGCGCTCATAAACCCTAAGATGCATGTTTTTATGTTACTGGCAACTGTTGCGGACCGAAAATCCGAAGTGCTTATTAAACCGCTGGCCCTCACACTGTCTTTGACTGCGCTTTGCATCTTTAGTGTGGTTTCAGGATTACCGTTGTATATAGTCAGCGACGTTATTATAATTGTAACGTTGGCAGAGGTTCTCGCTGTTTTGTTTGAATCATATGGTAGTTTGACAAGTAGCCTGATCTTTGTGTTGTCTGGTGGTTTCTTCGGTTTTCTGGTTGGCGGAGCAGTTACATCGTTTACTAACGTGAGCATGTCAGCTGACTTTTTGCTTTTCGTTGCTATGATTGGAGCGCTTGTAGGAGCGCTGTTAAGGAATATTTTGCATGAAATAGAGGAGAATATAGTTGTGCCGCTCGGCATTGGCTTAGCTATGTGGCTATTCGACGGCTTCGATTACTCAGTGCCGGTGTTACGACTTCTTTTAACCTTGCTTTTTATGATCGTTCTAGGATATGCCCTCGGGAGGGTCCGGCTGGCGGACGTTTCAGGTGTTCTTAGCGGCATTTTAATGGGTCTTTTAATCGTTTCATTCACCGACTTTCGATGGTTCGTGCTTATCCTCTCTTTTTTCGTAATTGGTGGTATATTTACGAAATACAAGTACGACTACAAACGTGCTATTGGCATTGCGCAAGAAGCTGGTGGCGCGAGAGGGTATAAGAACGTCTTCGGAAACGGAATCGTGGCTCTAGTGTGCGCCATCGCTTTTGGGATCACTGGCAACACTCTGCTTATTATAGCATATATCGGTGCAATAGCGACAGCTACTAGTGATACCTTAGCGAGTGAAATCGGACAGACCTACAGAAAGCTTCCTCGATTGATTACCGATCTAAGGTTCGTACCACACGGGACCGACGGAGGGATAACCGCGCTTGGTGAGTACTCTGCGTTAGCCGGAGCGGGAGCCATAGCGGTTATAGCGGTCTTACTTGGAGTCGGAGCAATCAACACAGTGGTTCCTGTCATCTTAGGTGGTTTTTTCGGGACAAACGTTGACAGCGTTCTCGGGGCGGTTTTAGAGCGAAGGCATTACTTAACGAACAGCTCAGTAAATCTGCTCGCAACCGCTGTTGGCGCATTAGCAGCCGTCGTTATATTTTTGCTGCTTCTATGAGACTATAAATTCATATTTTTTTATGCAACGCGATCTTATTGATTTTTGCGCGGGGGTGTGGTACCGAGGTCTTAGGATCATCTTAGCGTCACATTTTCGCTCAAAAGTCGAAGAACGATTGCTTCTCGTAGGCTGCTTAAGGAGTCAAATGGGGAACCTTCCAATCTATAGATAAGTGAAAATGTGACCCCTTGTTCATCAGTTTTTGATAAAATAACTTTAATCGTCCCTTGCTCAACCTCAGCTGCTTTCTGCGCTTCTTGTTGGATAATCTGTTTTGTTAAGCTCAAATCTGAGTCGTAAGAAACGCGAACATCTATACGGGCTTCGATGTTTTGACCTGAGTGGTTAAAAACTATCTCGCTAGTTATCGCTGAATTCGGTATGATCATGTGAGCATCGAGAAGACGAATGACCGTATGTCTAAAGGTGATATCTTCAACAAAACCAGATTCGCCGCGGACGGTCACGAAATCACCAACGCCAAACGGCTTGAATACGATAATTGCTATGCCTGCGATCACATTTGAAATGGTGCTCTGAGCAGCAATGCCTATGATAATACCGACAATGCTGACACTAGCAAAAATGGCGATGGAGAGCGATTGAAGCTGCGGTGTTGAATAGATGAGGATGATAACGCCCGTTACGTAGACCGCAGCAACAACGAGTCGCCGAAATACAAGATACTTGGTGGGGCTAACTTTCAACCGTAACGAAGCTTGCCGCAAATATCGTTCGAGTAATGTCTCGATCACCTGCGCTGTGATGATAGTGACAGCTCCAAAGAGCAAAATTCTCAACAAGATGCCTGCAGACGAGCTTAAATCGTATAAGTCATTTGGCAACGCCATATACGTGAAGAACCTCTAGAGGGGTTTGATTATTGCTCTGGGTAATAGTATTCCCCCTCTTCGCGTTGTTTCCGGTCCAACTTGGAACCAACTTTGTTTACTCGTGGTCGGTGTGTGTCTTCATCCCGTCTAAAAGTAATTCCAATATATTTCAAAAAGCGATTCATGCCGGTGTGCATGTCAAAAGGCCCTTCAGCTTTTCCGTTTGCGCCAGGTTTCCCCGTGAAAACCATTAATCGCTCACTTGCGAGGTCAATCATATAGATATCGTGGTCGACGAGAAGTGTCCCCACCTTATTGTTCTCAGTGAAGCGTCTTATAAGACTTGTAGCTAAAGCCCTTTGTTCTACATCGAGGTGTGCGCTCGGTTCATCGAGCATAAAAAGGTCTGCGCTGCGGCTGAGACAAGCAGCGATAGCTACCCGCTGGAGTTCGCCTCCACTCAGTTTTTCAAGTGGCCGGTCTAACAAACGTTCAAGTTGCAGTGGTCGCAGGATTTCGGTTCGATAGTAGCTTGAATCATATAAGGTTGTAGTTGATTTTAGGAGCGAGCCTACGCTTTCATCTGCGTTGTCGCCCCTTATCAAGTACTGCGGTTTATAAGACGTTTTTACCTCTACGTCGACGCTGCCTTCGTCAGGTTTGATGACACCTGCGAGCATCTTAACGAATGTTGTTTTCCCAGTGCCGTTTGCGCCCATAACCCCGATTACACCTTTCGTAAGGTCTCCCCCGTCTGCTTCGAACTTGAACGAATTGTAACTCTTTTTTAGGTGTTCTACGTGCGCTAAGGTGCGCGTATCTATGTCAATGCGCGGGGCGTGGAGGTCAAATTTAATCGCGTCCGCTCGAATTCTAACGTTCTCGCCTCGTAAATATCCAGTGAGATACTCGTTTATTCCTATCCTAACCCCTTTTGGATTGGCAATTACCCCATAGGTCCCCGGCTCGCCATAAGCGACATACACAACATCTGCGAGCAAATCGAGTATGGCGAGATCGTGCTCAACGACGAGGACGGTCTTTCGCTTTGCTAGCTCTCTAATTGTGCGCGCTACGTTAACACGTTGATAGATATCGAGGTAGGGTGTAAGTTCGTCGAAAAAGTAGAAATCTGCATCGCGTGCGATGGTAGCTGCAATAGCAAGGCGCTGTAATTCACCTCCGCTTAAATGTCTTACTTCTCGCTCTTCGATGTTATCCAGCTCAAGTTGATTGAACAGGGTGTCCCGTATTCCACGTTCGTCGGCTTTTTCTATGAGATCAGCGACCTTGCCAGTGTAAGCGCGAGGGATGAGGTCGACGTATTGTGGCTTGCTAGCGGTTCTGATTTTGCCGTCATAGACATTTTTTAAATAATCGTGTACGTCAGTGCCTGCGTAGAATTCAAGAACATCCTCCACTCTACCGTTGTCTCGGCCAAAGTTCGGTTTCGTCTCACCGGTGAGGATATTGATTATAGTGGTTTTACCGATGCCGTTTGGGCCTAAGAGACCTGTGACGCGGCCACCACGTGGAACGGCAAGGCCGTATAAAGCAAAACCATTGACGCCGTAACGATGGGTTGGTTGCTCCAGTTCTGCGGGTAAATTGACAATCGCTATTGCACCGAACGGACATTTTTTAATACAGATGCCGCACCCGACACAAAGCTCTTCTGAGATGATAGGTCTACCATTCTCTCCAATAACGATCGTTTCGTCGCCTGTTCTGACCGGAGGACAAAAACGTAGACACTCTGTGCCGCATTTCTTACTGCGGCAGCTGTCCTTTCTCAGCACTGCTATTCTCGTTGGCATGAGCTCAGTTTAGTTTGGTCACGCTGGATTAAGCAATATCGTCCAGCTGACAAACCAGAACGCGACGGTCATGAACACCAGGAAAAACCAGTCCGTCGCACGATATTCGCTAGCGTCAACACCGATCCGAGGCAGGATTATCCTTTGGCTATATACGACTACGATAAGGATGAAGAAGCTATAAGCAGGCAGGTAGAATGAAGCCACTCCTCCGGCGATACCGAGTGCCGATGAAAGCGCCGTCTTTTTGATGCCTTCAATGTGCTTAACTTGTCTATTTGGCTCTTGCTTTTCATCGGTTTTTACCAAGCCCTTTTTTTCAGCCTTTGGCGAGGCTCCTTTTTTTTCAGTTTTCGGGGCGGCTTTTTCTTTGGTTTTTGCCATGCTTCGACATCAACTAACATTCAACTCTGCTTATATGTTTTGCGGCTTCACAACTGCAACAGTAGACTCGGTACAATTAAACGTACACAAGCGCTTTAATTAATATTGTGAAAAATACTGTAGATACGTTTGACAGAGACTCTCGAGAAAACATAGGTTTACATCTTTGTGAAACGACCGCGTGATAGGATCCAGCCGGGGTAGCTAACGAGTGGCTGAATGAAGGGAGATCGCGTGAAAACGGTAATGACGAGCGTTGATGTGGCAGCACTGTTGCTAGAACTAGATGGCCTTATCGGAGCAAAGCTGGAAAAGGCATATCAAAACACGCCAGTGGAACTTCGTTTAAAGCTTTCGACAAAAACTGGCAAAAGCGATCTAATAGTTGAGGCAGGTAAGCGGTTACATCTAACGAATGCTCCTGCTGCAGCACCCGCTCTTCCACCAAGTTTTCCGATGCTGCTCAGAAAAGAGCTCAAGGGTGGACGGATCAACCAAATAGAGCAATATGATTTTGACCGTGTTGTCGAAATTCATTTTGTTCGTGGCGACGATGAACGTTACTTGATATGTGAGCTCTTTTCAAAAGGGAACGTCATCCTTGCTGACGAATCTAAGCGCATTATTTTACCATTGCGATCGATGAGATCGGCTTCGCGGCAGGTCATAAGAGGTCAACATTACGAGTACCCTCCGGCGCAGCTTAATCCCGTTGACTTGTCATATAATGAATTTGAAGCTGCCTTAACTTCTATTTCACGTGATGTTGTTAGAACGCTGGCGACGCGTTTCAATATGGGGGGTTTGTATGCTGAAGAAGTATGCTTGAGAGCCGGAGTCGACAAACAAAGTGTGCAACCCTCTCCAGAAGAGGCGCAACGGCTCTTTGGTGCGTTGAGAGAAGTTTTTGAGCCAATTAGAACAAAAACGTTGAACCCTCACATCGTATATGGAAGCGAATCAGCGCATGTCGACGTGCTCCCCTTTGAGTTAGCACAGTTTGACGGATATGAAAAACGCTTTTTTCCACATTTTAACCAAGCACTCGACGAATATTACGGACTTAAAATTGAAGAATCAAAAACTATTCCCGCAACATACACGCGTCTTCAAAAGATTATCGATAGGCAACAAGCGGCAATTCAACAATTCAAGGATCAAGAACGCGAGTATATGTTAAAAGGAGATTTGCTGTTCGAAAAGTATCAGGAGATCGATCGTGTCATCAAAACGGTACGAGAGGCGCGGAGGTTAAAAACGTGGGCCGAAGTCAACAGTATGCTAAGCTCTTTCTCCTTTTTTAAACAGCTTGATCAAAGTACGGGAACAATTACCATAGAAGTTGGAGGGGTTCTGGCCAACATCGTTGTTGATGAAGATGTCCCTCAAAACGCTCAGAAGTACTACCAAAAGGCGAAAGTGATGAAAGCTAAGGCCGAAGGTGCAGAACGTGCGTTGGCTCTCTCATTGAAAAAACAGAACGAAGATCAAAGACTCGAGTTAAAACAGGGGGGCTCCGAAAAGCGTCGTACCAAGAAAAGGAGATCTCGCTGGTACGAGCGATATCGTTGGTTTTTTTCAACAGAGGGATTTTTAGTCATCGGGGGTAGAGATGCAGATACGAATGAGGACCTCGTGAAGAAGTACCTAGAACCTCGCGATGTATTTCTTCACGCTGACGTTCACGGAGCACCGGCCGTGGTCGTGAAATCTCAAGGCAAGGAAATATCGGAAGCAACCTTAAGCGAGGCTGCGCAATTCGCCGTTTCATATTCTTCGATTTGGAAGCAAGGTCTTGGTTCTGGCCGTTGTTACTGGGTATATCCGAAACAAGTGTCGAAAACTCCTGAATCTGGAGAACATGTGCCTAAAGGAGCTTTTATTATTAAGGGTGAGCGGCATTATTTGGAATCAGCAGCCCTACTCGCCATCGGCATTCAAGACGAAAAAATCGTCGGAGGGCCAGTTTCTGCTATCGCAAATGTCGCTCACCCCTATGTCGTAATCGAGCCTGGAAAATTCAATCTAAGTGATCTGGCAAAGATGATTTCAAGAGAGCTTCTTGCTATTACAAAAGAAGACCACAAGAAGAGCGTAAGAAAGATCATTGCTGTGGATGAGGTGGCTAAGTTCTTACCATCTGGATATTCCGATATAAGTAGAGTTGAATCACGATGATACTGCTTTAACGAAGCCGATGAGTTCTGTGTGCTAAGCGCAATCGAAAAAGCATTTATACCTAACCATATAAAATGAGGACACCAACAGGACATCG
>CAYHCZ010000022.1:0-18018 GCA_964355295.1 uncultured Methanomicrobia archaeon | reverse complement strand
TGGGCTACAACTCTCTGGTAGACGCGATTATCGAGGATTTTGAAGAGCGGGGTTTACCGTACCTCGTTATTGACGACGACAGGGAAGTTATTGAGGCCCTGGTCGAACGAAAGATCCCGTGTATATTGGGGGATCCCACCGAAGAAGTGACTTTGCGAAACGCTCAGATAGAGCGCGCAAGTAAGGTTGTCCTCAATCAGAGCGATGAGAAAAATGCCATTGTGGCGCTAGTTGCAAAGAAGCGTACGCAAGCGGATATCATTGGTCTCGTTGAAGACATGTCAAATGCCGTATACCTGCTGTATGCGGGTGCTGACAAAGTCGTATCGCCTAAACAGCTCCTTGGCATTGACATTGGCCACAAGGCCGCCATGCCTATAACGCACCGGCTTGTGGGGTCAACTCCCCTTACAGGATCTTTGAGGATTTTTGAGCTTCCCATTCTCGCAGAAAGCGGCCTCAACGGGTTATCGATCGAAGATGCCAAAATGCGTGAGCGAACCGGTGCAACAATAATCGGCATGTGGAAGCGCGCAAAAATCAACTTCAATCCATCGGCCTCTGAAATCATTACGGACACCACCGTGCTCTTGCTCATTGGCACAAAAAAACAACTCGAAGCGGCAAAGGAACTCTCAATGTGTCGGCTTGATGGCACGTACTGCGCGATCAAGGGGCACTATATCGTCGCAGGGTACGGTGACGTCGGAAAACGGGCATCCAAAGTGTTGCGGTCTAACGGTATTGAACACGTCATCATCGATACGCACCAAGGTGACGTGGTTGGAAGCTCCGCCGATCGGACAATCCTTAAGCAAGCAGGGATTACCGAAGCATCTACACTTCTCGTCACGGTCAACAACGACCTGGATGCAATCTACACAACGCTAGTCGCGAGAAAACTTAACCCTCAGATTGATATTATTAGTCGCGCAGTGCGCCCACAAGCAGTTGAAAAGTTGTATCAGGCGGGGGCAGACTTTGTGCTGTCTCAGTCCGTTGTCGCTGGTCAAGTCTTGCTGAAATTTGTTGACCCCCGGCCGCGTGGCACGCAACTGCGGGAGGTCCTACTCTCAGAGGACATGAAGGTTGTTGAATATCCTGCTGGTCCGTCACTCGTAGGCAAAAGTCTAGAGGATGTTAAGATACGCTCACGCACTGGGTGTACGGTTATCGCCGTCACTGTCAATGGAGCAACAACACCGAATCCCGATCCGCGTCAAGTTATCCCTAAAAGTTCTTTTCTAACGGTTATCGGCACGCCAGAACAGATACGTACATTTAAGCGTATCTTCGGATAGCTCTTTTATTGATTCTTTCGCAGCGCTTGCTTTATCCGTTGTAAAACCCTTGCTTGTCGGAAACAGACTTAGCTCTAGGGCCTGTCGGTAATGTGCTACGAGGAAATGGGCACCTGAACTGTTTATTTACTCGCACGCTAGTGGCTTCGTAACCATGCAGCGATCAAGGATATGACGAATAGTACAACGAATATACCTACTATAAGCCAAACAAGACCCCATGCAAGTCCAAATAGGCCAAACCACCCGATTAGGTACGCAACAACTGCAATAAGTAGAAAAATAATTGCCGAGAAGATTAAAGTGCCACGCAAGGACAAGACTCTACCTCCACAAATAATTCGCTGAAATTGTATATAAGCGTTATCTTATCGTTCTTTTGTTAAACGAAAGCTTAAAAAGCGAAGAATTTTAATTTCATAAGCAGTTTACGGCACAAGCGGTGCCCCGTAGCTGAACTCTTCAAACTCGAGGACAAACTCCCATAGCATCTGATCAGTGCACGAAGCGGTGAATGACGCGCTGTTTTGGGAAAAGGAGAAATCTTTGATTTCTGCTACCACCTCGTGATCGCATTTGCCGCAGTTATGCGGTCCTCGTCGTGTGCCCCCTCCAACGGGATCGCAGATGACAGTAGCAGTCTCGTGCGTCCGCTTTAGGACTTCTACGGCGGTCCACAACCACGGGGGCCTATAGAGGCCTTTTTTCCAAAGCGCCTCAACAAGGGTGCCTTTTTGCACGTTGCACAAGTTCAACGAAATCGTATCTGCGTACGGGGCAGCGTCGCGAACGGATTGTCGGGCATCTTCCAAAGCTTCCCGTTCCGTCATAAAAGGCGGCTTGAGGAGCAGGTAAGCTTTAACAGTGAAGTCGTGAGCGATTGCGGCTTCAGATGCCCTGACAAAATCATGAAATGAAAATCCTTTGTTAACGCAGTTGTTTCTGATGCGGTCACTTGACGTTTCAAGACCAATTGCTACTTCAATGTGCTCGTTTGTTCTAGCGATATCCTCGCAGATCGCAGGCGTGATAAATTCCGGCCGACTCTCCACGATAACCTTCGGCATGCCACTTAATTCAGACAGGAGTGCGTCTCGCACCTCGATCGGCACTTCATCTTGATCAAGAAAGCTGCCTGAGGTGAACAGTTTCACGATCTTGAACGCTTTGCCATAGCGCGCAATTACTTGGTTGAATTGCTTTTGAATGTCAGAGGCTTGCGTATTAGGGTTCGAGTCGACGTTGTAACCGCACATAGTACAACCTTTTCGACGGGCCCAGAAGCAGCCTTTAGTCGTAAGAACCACCGTCAGAGACGGTACGATCTCACCGTTTAGCAGATCCATCCCAGTCCAGGCAAATTGCGCATTGCCACGTGCGCGGCGGCCGATTGCTCTTGGCTCCGGCTTCCGGGTCGCATGTTCACGAGCTATTAGCTGTTTTTTCATCGCGACTCCACGTGCCGTACAGCAACAGCACCACCGTTTTTCGACGCTTGCATCTCCCAACCGCTCATGAGGGCTCTTCCGACTGCAATGACCCGATCGTTGTATACGATCACCTCGTCGAAAGGCCGTATTCCGGGATCGGCGTTGAGCACACCGATCGCAAAAACTGTCCCTTTTGGTTCGAAGTCATCGATTCTCACGGAGTACGAACCGTCGCTTGCGCTCAGGTACCGTCGAGCGCCTTCAATTGTCAGAGCAAGGGTGCCGTACGTGCTCGTGATTGTTGCTATGCGCTTTCCGTGGTCCGAGGCATAGTAGGTCGGAAAAAGCCCGCGGACTTTTGGAACTTCGGGAAAGATAGCTGCTGACGCGTGTGAGCCGAATTGAAAATCAGCGAGATCCCGCAAGTAATCAAACCGCAAATCGCGCCGCGCCGGTGAACAACTATCAATGAGCTCTTGGGCGACGGTGCGTAAGCGCTGGAGGGACGCGAAACTAAGAACGTTCTCATCAGAAACGGTGTGAACTATTTTGATCCCTAATGAAGTAGCAACTTCATCACAGATCTGTCGGTAGGGACCACTAACGTGTGCAATAACACTTTCAAAGGTATTGACCGAAAGGTATTGACTGAGGCGCCCGATTACCCACTCCTTTTCGTCGCACGTCCATTTGCCGGTCACTGGTATGTCGTAATTGCTTGCAGGGTACATAATCTCGAGGCTGCGTGGAACAACACCGATTGGCGATGTTATTATGGCTTCGTTAAGATACTGGCGCAGTTCATCGAGATGTGCAATGATAATCCTGTGGGACCGCGAGCGAGAGTAAGGTTTTCGCGCAGAACACGGAAGAAGAAGGAGGATCCCGCCCCTTCTCCGAAGGCGCTCGATGACGCGCTCGCTAAACCGGCGTATGTCCGGTCTGTTGAGGGATTCTTGAGAACAAGCGAGCAGAGTAGCCGTCCGCACGATCGGCGATCGCCGCTCAAAGTAATCGTACTTATCGTCGAGCAATCGTAAAAGCGCTGTTAGTACCGGAGCTGATCTACATCTTCCTTCCACAAGCTCCCGTAGAGTCCCGCGTTCGATATGCTCAGCTATCTTGTTGAGCTCAGCCGTGAGGGCTTTTTTGTTGTGGTCAGATGCTAACGCCACCCTGTGCTCGAACGAGAGTTCCGTTACGTTTGCGCCATTGCAGGCGCTACAAAAACAAGGCCTACGCGACACCGCGTCAAATCGCCGTTCGCCGTCGGCATCGAGAAAGTATCCTTCGCGAGCTTTGACTTCCCCCATAACAGAATCAACAAGATCAACCCCCGCGTATACCAGCAAGCTCACGTTGCTCGGCGTCGCCAACGCCGGCACGTAAAGCGCTGAATCAGGATTTGCTAATTCTTTAGCCTCCAAGAGCGCTTTGGTCAGGCCGCGCGGATCATTGCGGAATCTCGCTGCGCCTGCAAGGATGGCTACATCAGCATCGATTCGTGCTGCGCTAGTCTCTTGTTGAGCAGCGACGATCGCCACGTCGATTTCAGCTCGGTGAATCGTCGATTCCTTCAGGAACTCAAGTCCCTCTTTGGACGCGAAGGTGCAAGGCGTAGCAAGCTCTTCGCCTCGCCACCTGAGCTTTCCTAAGCGGGCAGCTCCGTCCCGCTTTGTTACCTCGAACTGGCGCGTCATATTCTTTCACAGGGGTAAGAGCGTTGCATAAGAGCTCAATTCGGTGAGATCGTCGTCATTCCACTTGCTATCATAGGCAAAGGTTGCTTCAAGGTTTTTGGATCTGATAAGCTCTATCAAATTTCTTACGGCTGATTTGCTCGAGGCGTAGTCTGGATCGGGGACTTCAGATTGACCAATAGGGTACGTTTCCGCGAGCTCTTGCGGATAAGGGCCAAAAGGGGCTTTCATAAGCAATGTGGTGTCAAACTCGTGTTCCATATCTCGGGTCTTCTTCCTGTTAGTCGTAATGAGCACTCGGCCGGTCAGTTCAAGGTTCTTAAGCTTTTTCAAGAAGCGTGTTACGTCCGGCCGCTCGGCGGATTCCGTGCACGTATATAGAAAAGACCACTTCAGCGGTTCGATGGCTTCAAAGGACGCACAGCTTTTTTGGATTGTTCTTAAGGCCTGCAAAAGCGCGGGATATCGGCATCGCCTTTCAACGAGCTCCCAGAGTTGCCCATCGACTATCGCTTGTTTGATAGTGTTGAGCTCAGCAAATGACACCCAGAGGTTATGCTCGGCAAGTTCCCGTTCCGTGAGCTTCGGATCTCCAGCCGCGCAGACTGGACACGAACACGGCAAATGCGCTAAGTCGCTGAGTTGGTGAGTGCCGCTTGCCGTCAGATAGCGCCCAGCTCTCGCGTAGAGCGCGTAGGCGGCTGAGTCGAACAGATCGCAGCCTAACGCCACTGCGAGGGCGAACATCATGGGATGTCCGGCTCCAAACAGATGAACGGGCTTGTTCAACGCCAATCCTGCCTTGCAAGCCATAATGACGCTACTCAGCTCAGCATATCGATACGATTCCATAAGCGGAACGACCGCACCGATTGGGTAGACGTCGGCATTGAGCGTGCTGAGCAGCCGCGCGTGCCGTTCTCTCAGGTCGAGGTGCGTTGACCCTTGGATAGGCGCTGCTAAGAGCATATCTGCGCCACAGCACGTTGTTGCCTCCCGAATCCGCTCTGACGTCACGTTGAGTTCTTTGAGCGCCCGCTCAAATGGAACGTCAGGAGGCGTCGGTATATCAATTGGAGTGCCGATGTCTGACCCTATGTCGCGCTGGAAAGCCACTATCTCTTCTGAGTTAATTTCTATTTTCCCGTAGGTGGCAAGTTGAAACGACCCCGAATCAGTCATAATCGGCCCGTCAAATCCAAGCAACTCGTGAATACCTCCAGCTAGCGCTGCCTCCTTTAAACGGGGATTCCGGTAGATGATATACGCGTTGGTTATAAGCGCTGTGGCCCCAAACTGACACATCTCCTCAGGCGCAACGAGTGCCGCGTTCGGGTTTACGACCGGCAGCAGAGCTGGCGTTTCGATCGGTCCGTGCGGCGTATCAAGCTTGCCAATGCGCCCGAACACGTCTTTGTGCGTAATTTCAAATCGGTCAGGCATCGCCACCTCGTGGCATGACGATGATTTCCTTGATGCGGGCATCAAAAAAGTTGTTCATGTGTGCTGGGCGTATCACGACAGCGGTGTCTGACCCACTACCCGTGCCACCGACGGCGATAACGTCTTCAATAGGTATTGCGCCAGCATCAGCTGCCATGATTGCGATCTCCACACACACTTTAAGTCCGTGCCCGAGCAGGGAGCGAAGAGCTTCTGCGATGGTCTCAGTGCGTGAAATGCCGCCGAACTTCCGGGAAATGCTCCTTTCAACTCCTGAGAGCACGTGTGATTGGGTCAATACCGTGACTCCTTGTCTTTTAAGCATTTTCCGTGTTTCTACGTCAAAACGCTGAGTGCCTTCTTGACTGAAGCCGGTATGGTGTGTCACAACGACCAGTTCTGCTTTGTCTGCGAGCGCAGCTGCAAATTTCGCCGCGGTAGCGCCTGTCGTGCTAGCCACGATGACTTGCTTCAGACTACTTTTTGCGATGTACGCCTGCACGGCGTCGATGACGTCTTCAGTGTTTTGAGGGCCGGGCTTCTCTAGATAGATTATTTGTTCTTTTCGCATCGCACACCCCTCTCTTTAGTCCAAAAAGAGCAGCTCAGCATTAGGACCCGCGGGTCTTTACTACGTCTTTTAGAATTCCGAGGGTCTCCCTCGAGAACATGTCGGCAATATCTCTTCCGATCGAAAGGCTTTCGTCTGGTTCGATCCCCGAAGAAGTCAGGCTTGTGATGGCGACGCCTTTGGGCGTCCCGCTCGTGGTGACGTTGATTCCTAGATGCATCTTCTCGCTGGCTATGCTTGCCGTTGCAATGCTCACGGTGAGCTTCTCGTCTGCAACGTAAAGATCATCACCAGATCTCGTCGTCTCAATACCGTACATGTTTAGCACGGCTTGCGCGGAAACAACGAGTAATCGCTGTAACAAGTAAGATATGAACATGTTTCCAGGGCTGTCAAAGCGTTCAACGATAAGATGGAGGACATCGTCACCGGTTATCTTACTTTTGCCGCGAATATCCTCGCAGTCTTTCATGCGTTCTTCCGAGACGTCCATGCCACCCCGAAAAACGATAACACAATCGCCGAGTATGCCGTAGCGTTTGTAACCCCACAATGGTTCTATTTGTGATCCATCGTAAAACACGGGTTCTTCTCTGACCTCAACGAGCATACTCCCTAGTCTTTTTCTGAGCTTAAATAGTAACGGTCGCGAGGTTAACACATATAAGACTTAAAAACTAACCTATTTGTAGTGAAGATTATTGGCTTTTCGTCTCTAAAAAAGACGTTACTGGCATATCCTTCCATGGAGCTGCTGCCGCTCTCCGGTAGTCTCTCGCTCGGGATGGGGAGGCGGACCTGCATCGGCAAGTGGCAGGCGGGCGTGTATTATTCGTGCGAGAGTGAAGCAGTCCCCGTGTGCGGGAGTTGCGAGGAGTTTAATGCCTGTGCAATCTGCACCGGGACGTGCCTGAAGGACGAAAAAACGTGTTTGGAAGAGCACGCGGTTTATCTAGCGATGTTCAGGCCTGACATTTTCAAGATCGGTGTTACGAAAGCCAGCCGACTTGATAACCGGTTGCGAGAGCAAGGTGCCGATGTGGCCGCAGTGGTGGACTATATTGTAGATGGCGAACTCGCTCGAAGACGCGAGCGTGAATTGCAGAAGCGTTACGGAATCAAAGGGACCGTCCGCCATTCTCAAAAAATGCACGTTGACACTGAACTCGATTGGGCAGCTTGGGACGTTATGAAAGCTAAGATCGACGTTCACGATGAAACAAAGCTTCGCTATTTTGATGTACCACTCTGGATGCGGCCCTTACCGGTGAAGAATATGCTTCTGGGCTGCGTTATTGGCGTAAAGGGGCGACTCGTCGTTTTAGATAAAGACGCCACGCTTTACGGCTTTGACCTTAATAATATCCTCGGCGCAGAGGTTTTTCCGATTGGAAGCGCAAAGAGGCAGATATCGCTTCACACATCCTAACAATTTGGTCAATTCGGTCAAGCCACATGAAGTTCGAGGCTTGTCATTTTTTGTCATCTTTTGCGATATTTGAAGATCAAACGGATTTGAGGTAGCTAGAAGCTTAAGCGTGATTCTGCCTCACTCTAGCTGGAAATCTTCCAGTGAATACTGGAGCATCGGGGGTGGGTATGTAATGTGAGCCCCCTCAACTTTTGCAAAGGGGGTGAGCTCGTGGGCCGCAGAGCGAGAAGCGTCCACGATATGCACGACCTCCCATCCAAGCGTCAGAAGATAGTCTGCGATAATTCGACGATGACAACGCGTCCAAAGTATTTCAGCACACATCAAAGCGACGGTTTGTTTTGTGGCACGAACCGTAAGTTCGGCCAAGGCGTCAGAAAAAGCGTCGGTTAGCGCGTAATCCGCGTAGTTCTTGAAACTCTTTATTCTCCATGCGGTGTTTGGAGACTCTTTGGATTTCTGAGGTCTGAACCCTCCAAGCCCCTCCCCCATCCAGCAATATTGCATACTGGATCGCGGTAGCTCGTATTCAAGCACTTCCTTGTTGAAATGAGGATTCGCGAGCGAGTGCGGATGGCTGCGCACGTCGATCACCATTAAAATGGTATAATGTGATAAGATTGAAATGAATTCCCCCAGCGATCGATTCGAATGCCCCACTGAGTAGATTATCGTCATCGAGCTTCGCATGTACTACTAGTTGTGCGATTAAGACCCTTTGTATTTGCCCTTTCCGGGCGTGGTGTGATTAAAATTACAGGAGCCAGACCGTTACTTCGTCGGCTGATGGCCTCTTCGATGGACCGATAGGGTGCTTGGCATACCCCAGGGCGCAGCCCATCAAGTCCCACTCTCCGGGTTGTAAGCCGAGGAGGCTACAAAACTGCGCATCATTATTCATTTCTGCCGGGGCCGATATAATCTGATACGCAAGGTCAAGAGCAGTTGCCTTGAGCCACACGTTTTTAAGGCAATGGGCAAGGGAGTGCTGGCCAAGATCGGGAATGGCAATGCCATGGTATTCCGCGATGACAATGAAATAAGGTGCATTTGTCACTCATAGAAGATGACCCTCGTCTTGCCACCATTTGAGGCGCCGTGTCCATGAGCGGCCTTTTTCTGCGACGACAGGGTTTGCCTTGCCATTTTCCTCTAGATCTTGAGCTAATTCTTTTACTATTTGATTGAGACGGGCAGAGGCAGTTGCTATGCTTTCGCTTCCTGCCTTCATGATGGAGAAGCGCCGAAAATACCCCTCAGTAAAATTCTCCACCTGTGCCCGAGCAGATGGCGCATGGAGTCCCGCGGTAATGATTTGCCACACCATATCTTCCCCCCGGCGGGTCTGGACGGAAACTGCGTATTGCCCTTCGCGTAATAATAATAATATCATCCAATATCCCGTTCTTGAGTTTCGCATCGAAATTGCCCAGAAAACCTCTATACTTACGTTCTTGTTTTCTGTGGCTTATTTATTCTCAACTCCCTCCTACGACAGACTGTGTGGGATTTATGATTACTACCTTTGAGCAGGCTTGGGCATAAGAAGGGTCACTACAAAGCCGAGAAGCAGGATTAGACTGAGGACAATGAGTGTAAGCTGCATCGCCGAACTAATAGTGCCATCAACGACGTGCTATTGCAGAGACGAGCCCGTTAAAGATACCCACCAGAAGTACGACCTCAACAAGCGCGGTGCCGACCGAATAACCCAAGTTTTTCATCGTGTTAAGGAAACCTGAGGCATCCTTTCTTGACTCGGTGTCACAGCAGATATGGTAAGATTTGTCAACTGTGGCAGCCGCATTCCCACGCTAATGTCAAATATCGCCGTGCCGGGCAGTATATCGACAATTTGTGTTTGCTGGCTAAAGACATCAGTCAGAAGATAAGTGCCCGCTGCTGCGATGAAAAGTCTATGAGAATAATACGCTTCGGTCGCATCAGCGACGCTAGTCTACTCCCTGCGAGTGACACAATGAATGCAGAGACGCTCAGTGGTAAGAGCGCGACTTCCGTCGTGACGATGTCCAGTTTGTTGACTGCTCTAAAATAACCGGTACCACAAATAAGACGCCTGCGAGCGTCACTTGTTGGATGGACGAGGCCAGTGCCCCGAGCCGATGCAGTCGATTTCTCAGCAACGATATGTCTAGAAGCGGTTCGACCCCGCGTTGTGTTCGCCTTCGCTGTCAGATAAGGAATGCGGCAAAGATGACGGCTCCTGCACCGATGAAGAGCAGCACAAGCGTCCAATTCTGCAGCGTCCTAGGATCAGAATCCTAACAACAATAACTGCACGTGAAACGATGGGGAGTAAGATGCCGCTGGCTGCAGCAGATCGTTATGTTTATCCTATCGGCCTCTTTTGTTTCCCCATAACAACGTATGCAGCCTAGGAACCAATCGCACATTTCTTAGATCCAGCTCGCTTTCACACACCCATTTAGCAATCTCCCGGCTGCGATCTATTATCGCTTCTGATGTAGTCCCCTCTGGCATTAAGATAAGCTCGGAAAATCCATACTCGTCACGGATCTCCATTGTGCGGTCAAAATCATTTTTATTTCTTATGACAAATTTAAATATCGCTCCCTTTCTCTCATAATGTTTTAAGCTCCCTGAATCGTACGCGTCGGGCCAAAAATCAAGCTTGGGAGATACTATAAATGTGGTGTGATAATATTCGGCGAAGATCGTGCCGTTTGTTTCAACGTAAGCTTGAGCAGATCTTCCCTCACGTAAAAAGAGCACGTGCAAAAGTGGCCACAGATTATAAAGCAGAGGTTCCCCTCCTGTAATCACCACTGGCATTCTGGGCGGTATCAGATCAAGTAGTGCTTTCTCATCGAGAATAACCGCGTCACTTTTATCTCTTGCATAAGGGGTATCACAAAAAGAGCAGTTTAGATTGCATCCAGCTAGGCGTATAAAATAAGATTTTTGCCCTATAGTATTTCCTTCGCCTTGCAGCGATATGAATTGTTCAATTACAGGATACTCAGTCATTTGGATACACGACTTATGCGTCGTCAGATTCCGATAATATAACTTTCGTAACTTGTAAAAACACTGAAAAATTATCGTTAGCAAAAAACCTTAAAAACTCCTTTAGGCTCCAGTTTTTGCATATCATTCGCTCACACAAGCATGAAGAACGCGCCGGTGAATCAATGCACCACCGCAGAGGTCGTGCTTGATTGGACGACCGCTGTTCCTGAGGCAGGATCGGTTCTAAACTGCGCTGTTTTTACCTTTACGTACGAGCCATTTTGACTCATTATTGTCCAGAAGTCATAGTTCGAATACGCCCGATCGCCGACCGAGTTGAGTGTGGTGTTTCCGGTGATGCCGTTATACGAGCTCGCGATACGTAGAATCGCCTCTCAAAGCGCGGTGCTGTTGCTACCGTTCGTCTCGGCTAGCGCGCGGGCCACGATCCACACGGCATCATATGCGAAGGAGCTATAAGGCGTTTGGACGGTGTGCTGCACGCTCTCATTCTGCATAAGGCGATCGTAGCGTTCGCCTTGCCATTCGACCTGTGCTCGGTCGTGTAGTTCAGGCGGGCGGCAGACTCTGCAGCGGTGCTGTTGGCGAGAACTGCGTTGATGGGGGGTTTCTTCCATCCCCCACCTGCGTACTGTCGTTTTTCTTCGTCACAATCTGTGCAGTCATCTTCTTTCTTATTTTCCGCGCTCGGGGCTTCTTTAAAAACATGTCAAAGGTGGGATCCCGGGGTCAAGCGTGAGCTTTGCTAGATATTCTGAGAAGCCCTTCGTGAAGTTCAAAGCCTTGTTTTGAACGTAGTAATCATCGTACTTCCTGAACAGAAACGCACGAAGATGTTCCGAGTCCTTACTGATTGTCCCCCTAGTATCGTTCCAGAACATCTCTGCTGCCTTGAAGATCCAGAGGATAGTTGTAGAATGTTTGCATTACAAGACAAAATTTAAGCTACCATGCTTTCATATGAAAGCAGTTTAAGCTAGGGCAGTTTAAGCTAGGGAGGTAACCTTGCTGCTTTCTGGGCTAGGTAGCCGGGGGAATTTATGATTGTGCGGAGAATGTATAACAAAAAGATAGTACCTTTGTTGTTCATCGCGGTTATGGCCGTCTCGGTTTGTGCTGGCTGCACGACGGATTCTTCCAAAGAAAGCGGCGTGATATATGAAACCTGGATGAAGACAGGAGACATGACGCAACAGCTTACGACGGGCAACATAGATGGTTTCATAGCGTGGGAACCGGTCACGTCAAATGCCACAATCGGTGGAACTGGGGGGGCGCTTGCATATTCAGACACGATCTGGCCGGACCACCCGTGTTGTGTGCTCGTTGTATCTAATGCTAGCCTTGTCAAACTTGATCGGAACGCAGTGCTCGGAATGGTGTGGGCGCATGTAAAAGCAACGCGCTTCATTAATGATCCGCAAAACTACAATCAGACTGTCCAAAGTGTTGCAACGACTGCAGACGTAAACAATAGCACGGCACGCGAATCGCTCAAGCACATAACATACACAGATGAGCCAAGCGTTCAAGACGCGCGCGAGGTATATAATGAGCTTGAAGCCGCGTCGTATTTGAAGACAAACGTAACCACGTTGGGCCACTCAAGCGTGGATCAATTTTTAGATAGTGTTGTCGACCCTGCCTATGTAAAAGAGGTTAAAGAGCGTCTTGCCGAGAATCCAAAGTGGACGCCACCACTATCCAATACAACGATCAACCTCGGGCTTCTTTCCGGTGATAGTCATAAGCTCGCAGCTGCGGTTGCATTAACAGACGATTATTACGCCAGTGTGGGATTGCGTATCAACGTGACACACTACAGTGATGGAATCGCTCTTGTTGAAGGCTTCAAGAGCGGCGACATCGACATGGGTTACTGCGGCATCGCGCCTGTATTGCTTAAAGCCATCAAGAATGATATTCGGACCACCATCATAGCGGCTGCCAATGACGAAGGATCAGCGCTTATCGTAAAGATACAGGGGGGCGTCCATACGCTTGCCGATCTTGAAAGCAAGACCATCGCCGTGCCAGGCTCGGGGACCATGCAAGATTTGTTGCTGCGAAAAGTAGCGGCACAACAGAACTTCAGCGTTAAGACCAAATAGCACCCCTATCAGGGAGATGAAAACTGTGGCAACAAACCAGGGAAGGGGGTCGTTACATCTCTACTAAAAGAGCGCATCAGGAGCGCACAGTGAGCGGATGGGTCGGCCGCGCTTATCCGCTCACTACCAAAGTCAGCGGATAGTAAATCGGGAGATTCGTATGCAGGTACCAGACACCGAAGCCAACAGAAAGAGCTGCATTTGTGATAAAGGGGATTGTCCAACGTACAATCCGAACGCGCTAAGTGATACGCTTTTTTGCGCTATCGGCTCAAGTCCGAAAAATCCTCGAATTGCTCGTGAGTTGTTGTCTTCAAGCGCTCTTTCGGTCGATATCAGCAGTTCAGACTTTTCAATCCACATAATACGACTCACGATTCAATTAACGTAAGAAAACGAGATTCCTATTAAAGTTGTTGAAACGTGTGCCGTGTCTTCTAGCTGTAGCGTCGTATTGCGTGTTGGTCGTCAATAATCTCCTGCGCTATCTTATTAGGATAGGTAGCGCAACAATGCCGGTCAATTGCGCAGCATACTAACGTGAATCTGCAGCACACTTAGCATAAGTTAAAGGAGAGACGTCACTCGTATTTTAGCCCCTTACGTAAGCGCCTGGTGCTCGGCACGATTATCGATAGGCGAGGCGGCTAAATGAATTCGCTCTTATACGCCTGCTGGTACATTCATAAATATTATGGAGTAGGCGGTGCGAACCGTCAACGTGTGCGTTGGATAGGATCGTCGTCGAAGGCTCAGTAAAAGATTTCCTAAGAACTGAACCTTGCGAGAGGCACTTAACTTTAGCTCCATACGTAAAAGATATACAGTATCTGAACGTTAATGTCATTTTCAGGAGGAATAAGATGAACTTAGCAGATAGCTATGCTCAAGAAATGTATAGAAATCTCGTGGTGTATTCCGCTGTATGGACTCCCGATAGTGAAATACGACTTGGCGACTACGGTAAACTCAAAAATGAGGTTTTCACAAGGTACGGAAACCTCAAAGATACATATAAAAAAGAGTTTGCAGATCTTGCCACTCAAACCGATCCAACTGCAGCAGATCAAATGTATGCTTCAGATGGCGGTACGTCATATGAGTTCACGCCAAGCGGAAGTGCTTCCATAGGTGGACCTATAACAGTAAAAGCAAAAGCGGAATTTAAATTCTCTCGCCAAGGTGCAATCTACTTTAGTGCCAAAAAATGCACATCAGAAGAGTATCTAAACCAAGGCGACGTGGGCCAAAGGCTTATGGACCTTTACGAAGCACGTGAGTGGGACAAGGATTACTACGTTGCAGGTAAAGTGGTGAAGTCGGATGCAACAACAGTAATCGTCTCCAATAGTGATGATGCGTCCTTCACGCTCGAAGCCAAAACGCCAAATACCGAAATCATTGATCTTGGAATACCAAACATAGGCGCTAAGCTAAATATCACACAACAGAAAAACATCGCTTACAAAGCTGTTGCTGACAGAATGACTCCGTTAATGTCCCTTTGGCATATTAAAGACGGATGGTTTAAACCTCCAATATACCAACCGTTAACTTTAGGTAAAGGTCCAAAGGCATCAACGCCTCAGGGTGAACCGCAATCCCTCGAGCACGGCTTAATATTCGTGCAACATTAAAGCAAATAGTCAGTCTGCCACATTAGGTGGGACAATTGAACATGCAACAATAGCATATACTATGTGCTAACATTTCCTTAGAATAACCATTTTCAGAAATTGGAACCCCAAAATAAGAAAAACTCGAACTTACTTACGAATCATAGGACTATGATCCGCTTTAGAGCCCGCGGCTAAGAAGCGTGTCTCGTTTAACTGATCCTTACTTCCTAGCTCATAGTTTATTTTTTCGATTTTCTTAGATTTTGATACGCACTAAAAAACCGTTGCTTTCTAATAGGATTCGTTCCGGAAGAAAAGACTACTTCCGCACCGCACTTCCTTAATCATTTTTAGACCGCGTTTTACTACACTAATGCGTGCGCGACGATTGTCTCCTGGTCGATGAGCTCTTATTACAGCTGGCGGATCACAAAAACGATGTCGCAGACATGGCAGCCGAAAGACTTTTACGGAAGTGCTCAACCAGTTGGGAAGCTTACCGATATCTACAGGACCGCGTACACGATGCCTGGTTACCCGACAGCGCCAGGCAACAGGTGCGACAGATTATCAAAAGGATACAGGTGCAGTTGCATCAACAGCGCGAGTACTACTGAGCGTATGATGTATCGTGAGATGGGTGCCAGGGCGTCCCCATTATCGCCAACAGAAAAAACCGATCATGCTAAAAGTCGAGCGTGTCCATGTGAAAAGTACGAGGAGGATGCAAAAAATGATTGAGGAAGGATTGATCATAACGGGCAGCGACGCAGAGCTATTGAGCAATGCACTTTCAGAAGTAAAAACAAAAGCCTATGAAGAATCCGAGGCTCAGTTAGATGATGCCCAGGCACTTAATGCGCTCGTTTCGGGTTTCAGGAGTACAGAGAGTGAAGGACAGGAAAAACGCCACTTGCATTTGGATTCATTAGGTAAGCGCCTGGTGCTAGGCACGATTATAAATAGGCAAGTCGGCGCGGATAGTCGCAAGGTCTAGCTCTTTCCCCAACTAGGTTGTTTCATTCCCCATGCAGGTCAGATAGCGGTCATCTCCATATCTCACGAAGGGGTGCAGGGCGTTTTATGTGGAGATTGTTTCTCATTTTTGACCCGTCTTCAAATTAGAATCGCAAACACAAGCGCGGCTATGCTAAGGCCTACATACATCAAAATCACGGATGTAAACCCTATTAGTCGCCCCCGAAAATTTAATCCTTCTAAAAAGAAGTCGTTTGGCTTATACGAACCACTACTCAGGCGCCTACCAGGGTCGTTAACAGGAAATACGCCAAATGAGCCTTGTTTGAACGCTTCTTGAAGTCCCTTTCCGCTGTACATTCCTGCATCATTCAAAAAATCTTCAATATCTCGTAATCGTCTTGTTGTTTGCATCGGGGGTATATGGAACCCTACATCAAGTGCCAAAAATACTAAAGCTACTACAATTGCGATAATAATCACGTCAGCTCTTCGTAGCTGCGTGCCTAGCACCACAATTGCTGCCCACAGTGTGACTGCCCATCCTTTTATCTTAAAAGAGAGGTCGTTATAATCTCTTATTCTGGAGTGAACCAAAGCAATCTCTTTCATTAAGAGCTGTAATTGGTAATCGAACCGAGGGTCCTCAATTGACTCCTCATGACTCAACGACGAATAAGTCATATCTCCTTTTTCTCCTGCTTAGAACCGCCCAATAATCGCGTCCAGAATCCTACTTTAGGAGTGGGCAATCCAGTGTCACAAGTTAAAGCTGTTTCTGGCGAATATCCTTATCGGCTTTTCGCTCATTTGTTTCCTTCGATTCACACGACCATCTAAACAACGAAATCCTTTAGTGCATCTAACAGCGCTTTCCGTTCAACTGAGTCAGTCGGGTATATGTAGAAATCGACACCTCGACCCCTGCCACGTCCCTTTCGTTCTACTTCGACGTAGCCGTATAATTCCAACTCAGCAACGAGTGCTGAAAGCGTCTTATACGAAACCTGCTCACGACCACTGAGCCGCATGATATTGTTGAATTCCCGATAAACCTCAGTTGGTGACTGCTTTCCTTCTTTGCTGTAAACGCTTTCCAGCAAGACCTTCTGATGTGGAGAGAGACGCATGACCTCTCTACGTAGCAAAGACACTTCTGCAAGTCGTTGAGCACGTCGAACATCTTCTTCTGTCACCGTAGCACGACCTTCTTCTTCACAAAGGTCAGCAGCGGTTGATAGTAAATCAAGAGCATAACGAGCATCTCCGTTCCTTTGAGCGGCCAGGGCAGTACATAGCGGAATAACCTCATCGCTCAGTGCATTAGGATAAAACGCTTGTTCAACGCGATACTCCAGGATATCTCTTAGTTGAGATGCATCATAAGCCGGAAAAGCAGCATCTACAGGATGAAACGATGACAGGTCACGCGCGTCAGTGATGAGTGCAGAAGTATTATAGTTGTTCGTTATTCCGATAAGACAAATGTTGGGATCCCGCGTGAACTTGTAAATGAGGCTATAAACGTTTTGCTGGGAAAGGTCACCGCCTCCTATCCGTGCTGAGGTTGCGGCCAGAGGAGAGATCAGTCTTTCTGAGGTGGCGATGGCTCAGGATCGAATGTCTTCTCGATGACTATGGTCCGGTTGTCCGGGAGCTTGGCTAGGATCATGCCCTCGATGGTGACGGGGTTCAACTTCCGGGACAGCTCCACGGCCTGGTCCAGCTTGGCCCGGATGTCGGCGTAGATGGTCAGCACTGGCTCCCCCTCGTCGACGCAGTTTCCTCGTTTCTTATGGAGCAGAACCCCTGCTCCCCTATCCCGGGGAGACCCGGCGGCGCGAGCCAACGCGACCACCTCCTTGTTGTGGATGCCATTGACGTAGCCACACATCTTCGCCGTGATATCGTAGCTGTACTGCCCGATCTTGATGTCCGCGGACCTGATGTTGGGATCTCCACCCTGCGCGGCCACGATCTCCCTGAACTTATCCAGGGCCTTACCTGACATGAGCAGCTCCCGGGCCTTGGCCTCTCCACGCTTCATCCCGCCCATCTCTAGCAACATGCCGGCCACTCCGCAGGCCTTCTCGATGACGCTGTTGGGATGCTTCTCGCCCTCTAGTACGGCGATGGCCTCCCTTGCCTCCAAGGCCGGGCCGATAGCCCGCCCCACCGGCTGCCCACCGTAGGTGATGGCACATTCCACGCGGATGCCCAGCCGCTCACCCAGGTCGACGAAGTCCTTGGCGTACGCCGTCGCCTTCTCCATGGTGGGCACCTTGGTCTCCGCGCCCATCGGGATATCAATGACCAGGTATTCCGCCCCCACCGCCTTCTTCTTGCTCATGACTGAGGCCAGGAGCTGGGCGTGGGGGTCGATGCCGAGCGGATACTCCACCCTAATGATGAGGTCATCAG
>CAYHCZ010000021.1:0-19441 GCA_964355295.1 uncultured Methanomicrobia archaeon | reverse complement strand
CTGTTGCGATCAACGCATCATTTTCGTCAACCAACAGCACCTCGTCGTGTGCCCTTAAGTCAGGATCCACGTGCACAACGTGTTTAGCAAAGGCAGTTTTCCCCGCTCCAACGAATGGCGTTGCTTCGGAATTGACAGCAACCCGAAGCTTTGGATGTGGAAAACGTGCGTGCAAACGGCGTGCGCCGAGCTGACTTAATGTAAAAAGCCCATCTGAAGCACGTAAGGTTGCGACACGCGTATCTCCGTCTAGCACCTGACTAACACGTCGCGTTCGCGACAAAGCGAACCTCGCTGTGTCTAAAAAGAGGGCTTCTCCCGCTCCTGGTCCGAACTGGTAGTCCGCAATAATCCTGACGCGTCGTAGCACAAGCGTTATATTTCTACACTAAGCATCTTAGGTTTATGCCTCTAGAGCCGGTGTCTGTAGAAGCCATGCGCCGCATTGAAGAAAACTGCGTCGGACTCGGTATTTCAAAGTTACAACTGATGGAAAACGCTGGAAAAGCTATCGCTGACCAGGTAAGGTACCTGTCTAAAAGCCCACGCATCTACAAGATAGTAGTCGTCTGCGGTCTCGGAAATAACGGAGGCGATGGCTTGGTCGCGGCCCGACATTTATCAAGCGAGTTTACCGTTCATGTAGTTCTAGTCGGCTGCGAGAGCGCCCTGAAGACTGACGAAGCTCAAAAAAACTGGGTCGCTTTAAAGCGTTTGGATTACTCAGTGTCCCTTTACCAAGGTTCTGCAATTTTTAGTCCAGAAAGTCCACTTAAGAACCTTGCTGGTTACGATATCCTCGTCGATGCTATTCTCGGGACAGGACTTGTCGGATCGGTTCGCGAACCAGAAAAAACCGTTATTCAACTAATAAATCAATCAAGAATCAAGAAACTATCGATTGATGTCTCTAGCGGCGATCGCAAAGAAACGACGGTAAACGCAGATCACGTGGTAGCCCTCCATCGCCGCAAAACTGGAACAACTGTTAAGAACACAACAATCTGCGACATTGGGATCCCCTTTGAAGCAGAACTCTACACAGGCCCAGGCGATATATCATGTCACCGGAATGCTGAAAGTCACAAAGGCGAAAACGGGAGAGTGTTAATTATTGGCGGTGGGCCTTTTACAGGAGCACCGACTTTGGCCGCTCTGGCTGCGTTAAGAAGCGGCATCGATGTTGTGACTATCGCTTCGCCGAAAGCTGAAATCATAGCAGGATATAGTCCAAACCTTATTGTCAGGAAGGTAGGAACCGAACGAATCACTTTAAAAGACGTAAAGGTACTTATCGATCTCATAGCCCAGCACGATTCTATCGTGCTCGGACCTGGCCTCGGCGTTGATCCAGAAACGACAAGAGCGGTAAATAAACTAATATCTGCTTCTGACAATTTGACGCTTGACGCGGATGGACTAAGTGCCTTGGCAACCTCTGAGTACAAGGCACACAGTATTACTGTTACTCCACATCAGGCCGAGTTTGTAGCTCTAACAGGCGACGTTATTCCAAGCAGTCTTCACGAACGAATAGAGGCCGTAAGAAAATTTTCACGAGAATGGAATGTCATAACATTACTCAAGGGCCGAATTGACATCATTTCTGATGGAACGACGTTTCGTTTAAACAAGACTGGCAATCCCGGAATGACGGTCGGCGGCACAGGAGACGTCTTAGCAGGGCTTGTCGGGAGTTTTTCCACACGCCTAGACAAAATGCAAGCAGCTTCAGCTGCTGCTTATCTTAATGGTTGTGCAGGCGATTTAGCGTTTTCTCGCTTTGGGAATGGCCTTTTAGCAACAGACGTCATTGACTGTATACCAGATGTCCTATCCAAGCGATCTCAATAAGCACGGTCTTTCTAAGTTTCACTAACTAACGTTTGTCTTCTAAAGTTCAGGGTGATGTAGGGTACTCATAACAACTGAAGCAACACATAATGACGGGGCGGCTGAAGTCCAGTGGTTTCGTATTGTGCTAATTAGATGCACGCACTCTGGGCCGTTGATTTCTTGACGCCTACGTATACCCATTGATCGTAAATGCTCGTGTCGTCTCGGTTGTCGATTACCTGACCTTTGACGCCAAAACCATTCATTGTTTTGTCAATGAAATCAATTTCTTCTTTCTTATGAACAGTGAACAGAAAAATGCCTTCATTGACGATCGCTGTAGCTTCAGACAGTATTTTCTGCCAATCAGTTTTGTTAAATTCATAGATGGCACCTAACATAAAGCCGACGACTGCACCAAACTCATGGTACTGAGCGAAATCATAGTCTGAGAGATAACGGGCATCCAAGACGGTCGTATTTTCCTCCCGTAGAGCGTGGTGGTATATCCCCTCACAAATCGCACATTTGTCGCTATCTAAAGCATGAACGTTGTATCCAAGATCGTAGAGCGCAGCGGTAGCCATACCATTTCCACAGCATATCTCGAGCATCTCAACTTTACCTAGATCGAAAATAGACTCCACTTTCGTCTTAAAAAGTATGTGCAAGCGTTCCTGACGCTCAGAGGAGTATGCTAGTATATACGAACGTCTGCCGCCATAACATTCGCAAGATTCACCGCTTGCCAACAACTCGCAAAGATGCCTAACTATAGATCGATGAAAATCTGCAGCCTTGACCGTGCATGATCGCTTTTTAGTGCATATTGTCTCTTGAAGCAGCGCTGCTGCGTAGCTTTCGAATTCTGGATCAAACCTAACGATATCAGTTACGAGCGTCCAAAAGTCCTGCTTAAAAGCAACCCCGCGAATTCGCCCGTCGCAGATAAACGACATCGTTTCGTCGATCTGTGAATCAAGCATCTCGACAAGGAGATACTTTGAAAATGTTGTGTCTTTCAAACCGGCGTATGTATTGTCAACGAGTAATACGCTTTGAGCGTTGATCATCTGCTTAAGGTCCATGTCAGCAACTCTTGTGTGCGCTTCCTACCACGTCTTCCAGCGTTAAGTCTTTCGCGACTAGATAACGGTCGATGCCGGCTACGATTTGCTTAAATATCGATAGATCTCTGGCGACTGCCGACCCAATCTGAACGGCCCTAGCTCCTGCCATAATAAATTCTAAAGCGTCCTGATAATTGCTTATTCCCCCGACACCGATTATTGGGATGTCAAGGGCGCTGTATAGATCATACACACATTTCACCGCAATTGGCTTTATCACGCTTCCTGATAAACCCCCAAACACATTGCCCAAGACTGGCCTTGCGCTTTCTACATCGATCGTCATTCCCTTGACAGTATTTATTGCAACTACCGCATCGGCTCCGCCTTTTTCTGCGGCTTTACCTAGCACCGTTATGTCAGTCACGTTTGGCGTGAGCTTGACCCATATCGGTAGGTCAACGTGTTTGTGCACTGAGTTCGTAATCGCTTCAACTTTCGCTGGCTCTGAGCCGACCTCGATTCCGTAACCCTCAGCATGAGGACAACTTAAATTGAGTTCGATTGCGTCTGCAAACCGACAGAACTTTTCCGCAAGCTTGACAAAGTCGTCGGGAGAGTCGCCGAACAGGCTTACGACTATCGGCTTTCGCTCAGCTTCGGAACTGAGTGTCTCAAGTTCGTCTAAGAACGCAAGGCCCATGTTTGGCAATCCTAACGCGTTGAGGTACCCAGCAGGAACCTCAACGAGAACTGGTCCGGGGTGACCTTCTCGTGGCAGAAGTCCAACTGACTTAGTTACAACTGCACCCGCTCCGCACGTCATAATACGCTTTAGAGACGATGCTGTTGAGCCCAAGATCCCAGCAGCGAGTATAGTTGGATTTTCGAGCGTTATTTTACCGACGCAGCTGTTCAATTCTGTCACTCCTAGCCGATAAACTATTATTCAGCCCCAAGATATATAGGGTGTCTATTCACCAGCCCAAAAGGTGCTGTTGCTCTTCGCAAAGAATAGAGACTCCAACGATCTGACAAAGCATGACAACGGTCAAAACTTGGTATGGGGAGATAGAACTTCGCAATAATAAGGTCGTACATTCGAACGTCTTGAACGCAGATGCCGACGCGATGGCTATGCGGCTTCAGAAGGACGAGTTCACCAGTTTAGACAAGCGATGTAGGGGTCAACTCAGGGAGATGGCAATTCAACTCCGCTTAGTCACCTCAGATCGCGACTATATTTCACTGATACGCGATGTATTAATAAAACGGGCGAAAGAGCAAATATCCGCTGCATTTGCTCATCCAGACGTACTTATTACCCAACTAATCAGCGGAATCGATGATATTGACGAATCGATAAATTTGCTTTCAGAACGTCTTTTAGAGTGGGATATCTTGGAGTTTGAAAGATCTAAGCCGCATAGCTTAACAGAAGATCTCGTCTCCGAGCCAATCACATACCCTGCGCTTAAGAACGAGTTTGCCGAATCCATTGAGCGACTGAGCGAACTGAGGAGGAAAATTGCCGACGCCATAGAACTTGAGCTGCGCGTTATGGCACCTAATCTCTCTTCTCTTGCTGGAGGGCTTCTCAGCGCGAGGCTTATCGCCCGAGCAGGTGGCCTAGAACCACTTGCACAAATGCCATCGAGCAAAATTCAAGTAATGGGTGCGTCTAAGGCACTGTTCAAACATCTTCAGTTTGGGGCAAACCCGCCAAAGCACGGACTCATCTTTCAGCATCCATTGGTCCGCGACAGCCCCCCTCGCCTAAGAGGAAAGATTGCACGCACATTGGCTGCAAAACTGGCTATCGCTGCTCGCTTAGATTTTTATTCTAAAGAATTACATCCAGAACTCTTAGCTCAACTGGAAAAACGAACCAGAGAGCTTCATAATCAGGCAAGAGTCGACCACACTTGATATGATAATACGAGCCCATAAGGTTGCAGGAGTTTTTACGTTAGGTTCGCAACTCGCAACGAAAGGTGAGGCTCGCTACGGTGAGAGGACATTTGGGGGATATCGGCTTTGGAATCCGCAAAGGAGTAAACTCGCGGCGCTATTAAAGAAAGAAGATAATGTGCCGCTGCGACCAGAGCAGATTGTGCTCTATTTGGGGGCAGCGTCTGGTACAACAGTTTCTCATCTGGCCAACATAGTCTCACTTGTCTATGCTGTGGAGTTTGCACCACGCGTCGCTCGCGACCTTGTTCGTTTGTCAGAGCGCATGCAAAATGTTATACCTTTGGTTGCAAATGCGATCAATCCTGACTATGGACACATTGTCGAGCTGGTAGATTTTATGTACCAAGATATTGCACAGCCGAGACAATCTGAAATTGCCATTACCAACGCTGAAATGTTCTTGCAGACGGGTGGGTATGCGTGCATTATGATCAAAGCACGAAGTGTAGACGTCACAGCAAAACCGAAATCGGTTTTCAAAAGAGAGATTAAGAAGCTTGAAGAGGCTCTAGAAATAATGTGCGTCCACGATTTGGAACCGTTTTATAAAGCACACGCAGCAGTCATTGCTCGCTTAGTTTAAGCCACCGCTTACGCAATTATTGGCCAATTTTGTCTCTTTTAATAATGCTGCCCATTGTTTTCGTGTTTGATAAATCGGCAAAACTTTTTAACGAATTACGTGTATGCTAGATACAGTTGACTTAAAGAGGGTAGAATGGCACGCAAACCAGCTAAGATGTACAGAAAGATTACAGGGCCCGCCTACACGAGGAAATATTACATGGGGGGGATCCCTGGTAGCAGGATATCACAGTACGATACGGGCAACCTCAGTGGCGATTTTAAAGTAGCGGTATCGCTCACCGTTGACGAAGAATGCCAGATAAGACATACTGCCCTAGAAGCCGCGAGGATTGCTGCTAATCGTTACCTGATGAAATCGACGGGTAGGTTGAATTTTAGACTTAAACTTCGCTTATACCCACACCAAGTACTGCGAGAAAACAAAATGGCCACTGGCGCTGGTGCTGATAGGGTTCAAGATGGAATGAGAGGAGCGTTCGGTAAAGCAGTAGGAACTGCCGCGCGTGTTGCTACTGATCAGAGAGTATTCACTGTATATGTAAACCCGCTCAACTTCTTAAAAGCGAAAGAGGCATTGCGCCGCGCTTCGATGAAAGTCCCACCACCGTGCAGAATCGTAGTAGACGAAGGGCGTGAACTGGTCAAAGTGTGAAGCTGAACGCCTGTAAAAGTCCTTCAAAATAAAACACATAACAACAAGGTGAGTAGAACGGAAAGTTACGAGAAGTACTTAGACCGTGGAATGAAAAACCTCCCTCAGACAACAGTAGACGCCGAGCGTTTTTCGATACCGGTATCCCATGTGTTTATAGAGGGACGAATGACTGTTTTTGAGAATTTTAGTGAGATTGCTGATGCGTTAAACAGAGACCCCGAGCACGTACTTAAGTTTCTATTGCGAGAGCTAGCAACAGCTGGCAAGGTTGAGGGAGGGCGCGTCATTTTTCAAGGGAGATTCTCGCAAGAAATGATAGCCGCTATTATTGAGGACTATGTCTCGGAGTATGTTATCTGCTCAGAGTGCAACAGGCCAGATACGCATTTGACGAAAAGTGACAGAACTGTCATGCTGAAATGCGATGCTTGCGGGGCCCATAGACCCATAAGAAAGCGCTACGTGAAGAAAGAAAGCGCGGCGAGTGCCCTTGAAGAAGGAGGTATCTATGAAGTACGCATTGAAGCAGTGGGCAAACGAGGCGATGGCATCGCAAAAGTCGGTAAATACTCGATGTTCGTTCCTGGAGCTCAAAAGGGAGATACCGTAAAAGTCCGCGTTAAGAAGATCTCAGGTACCCTCGCATTCACCGAAAAAGTGCTGACCTGACACGGTTCAGAGGAGGCCATGCGGCAGTTTGTAATAGTTGGACACAAAGCCGTCACGTCAGGAGATTTTTCGCTCGACGATATGCCTGGGTCAGCAGGCCGAATCGACATATTAGCACGTTGCGTGACCGCCGCTTTTGTTACATCATTTGATATACGCCGTGACACCCAAGTGCGACTGATACTGTTAGGAGAACCTGATCCACCGAAGATCATACGTTTTGAAGGCTCTGAATTGAAATACCTTAATCCCGACGAAAGGAGTGCCGGTGCCCTCATTAAAAAAGCCCTCACCGTGAAGTTAGGTGTAGGACCGCGACGATCGACGCGAGGAGTTTACGTAGAGCGTGCCGGCCTCACAGAGGCACTACGCTCAAGCGATGCATCTACCCTCTATTACCTTCACGAAAACGGAAAAGACGTTCGAAGCGTCGATTTACTCGCACACAAAGTCGCTTTCATACTTGGGGACCATCTAGGTCTTTTTGAGGAGGAGGAAGCCCAACTCAGCCAAGCACATAGAATACGAGTCGGGCCAATTAAACTCCACACAGACCAGTGCATAACTTTAGTACATAACGAATTAGACCGATTATGTTCGATGTAGTCACTTCGATAATGCAGGAAGGATCCATTTGCGCTGACTGTCTCGGACGACAGTTTGCCGAGTGCTCCTCGAACCTGACTAATAAACAACGGGGCCAGGCGATTCGCGTTGTTGCTGCAATGCTGAATAACGTACCAGTCAGCACCGAAGACTGGGAAGCTGCCGACGACAACTGCTGGGTGTGCGGGGGTCTTTTTGGACGCCTCGACGAGTGGGTTGCCCGCTGCCTCGAGCAGCTGCAAGACTACGAATTCTCCACTTTTCTCGTTGGGACTCGCCTGTCAGGTAGGTTAGCCGAAAATGAGGAAATTCTATGGGCTGAGTCAAAAACGAGGGCAGCAGAACCGCTAAAATCTGCTTTAAACAGAGAATTAGGAAAACGTATCGAGGTTCTCACTGGCAAAATGGCCGAATTCAGCAAACCAGATATCCTCCTTATTGTAGACCTCGCACGAGACCGGGTTGACCTCCACGTGAATCCGCTGTTCATTTATGGCCGGTATAAAAAGTTCGTGAGGGGCATTCCACAGACGAAATGGCCTTGTCGAGACTGCGGCGGAAAAGGCTGTCCAAAGTGCAAATTAACTGGAAAAACGTATCTTGAATCTGTTCAGGATCTGATCGGGACTTACGTTCTTGACGCAAGTCTCGGAAAGGACGTCGTTTTTCATGGGGCTGGCAGAGAGGACATTGATGCACTCATGCTTGGGAACGGCAGGCCGTTTGTCTTGGAGGTTAAATCCCCCCGCAAGAGACAAATAGACCTACAACAGCTGGAGCATACAGTCAACTCATCCCAAGAAAAAGTTGCAGTTTGCGAACTTGCGGTAGTTGACCACGAAACTGTCGTAAAAGTAAAGAACACTAAGTCGGATAAAGTTTATAGGCTTAAAGTGACATACGACCATCCGATCCAACCAGAGAAGCTACATATAGCCTTGATGCAACTTGAAGGCGACATTGAACAAACCACACCCCAAAGAGTGGTTCATCGTCGTGCCGAGTTAAAGCGGATCAAAAAAGTCTATTCGGCTAAACTGAGCGGAGAGGATATAGTCATTCGATGTGAGGGTGGGCTCTACGTCAAGGAGTTAATTTCTGGAGACGACAGACGCACCACTCCAAGCCTTTCAGCCCTTTTGGGCGTGAACGTAAAAGTCGAAGAGCTTGATGTTCTGGAAGTTAAAGGGGGGCGCTAATGCCAAGGTCACACGGTGAGCGAAGGAAGACGCGATACAAACTGAAGAAGAGCATACGTGAACGGGGCATTGCTCCTGTTAGTCACGCAATTAGGAGCTTTGAATCTGGACAGAAAGTTCATATCGACCTCGACCCAAGCGTCCATAAAGGGATGCCTAATCCAAAATTCCACGGTAGGACTGGTACGGTATTGGAGCAACGTGGCAACGCGTACGTTGTAAAGGTAACTGATGGCAACGCTGTTAAAACAATAATAGCTCGTCCACAGCATTTGAAAGCGCAAAAACAGATATAATGATCGTAAAGACCGTTTTAGAGGAGAAAGGCCTAACGCTTTCTGAGGTCAAAGAGATTTTCGTTGAACTGACGACTCCCCGTTCTGAAGAAGAGTTCACCTATGAGTTTAGACGGGCGCTCGACCACGTCAATACTTTCGCAAAACTCACGGCGTCACAATCTAGGGAACTCGTTAACGAGCTGAAGAACCTTGAAAAAATGAAAGAGGAGATTGCAATTCGAATTGCTGACATCATACCGCTTTCTAAAGATGAGGTACGGTCTATCTACGCAAAAGAACGGTTCTCGCTTACAGAGGCGGAACTCAACGAAATACTTGATATTATAGCGCGCTTTTATTAAGGTGTGAGGCGAGGGAGATGAAGGGAGAAAGAGAGCAATATGTCCGAGTACTAGACTACTTACCGCACGGACACCCTGACGATCCCCATCCTGTTTACAAGAAGAGACCAATCGTTCACGTCGTTGGTGAGGGCAACTTTACACTCCTCGAACTCATTCCCCGTGAGGGCTTCGTTCCGCAATCTTATGACCGTCTTTATGTAGGCGAAGAAGAGCGAAGCGAGATTGATCACGTTAAAAGGCGTGTGAGCTATAAAGAGCTCACGCATGGAGCGAAAGTAGAGCTGCCATACGCGCTTGAGATGATAGTCAAAGAGCAAGAGCCGAGATTCGTGAATTTCTTCAACGAAGCACAACCTATAACAACGCGTCTGCACACTATAGCGCTTCTCCCAGGTGTAGGCAAAAAGCTAATGTGGCAGATTCTTTCGGAACGCAAAAAAAGGCCCTTCGAGAGTTTCGAAGACATTGCGCATAGAATCAAAGGATTGTATCACCCCGAAAAAGTAATCGCAAAAAGAATAGAAGAAGAACTTAAAGACGAACACGCTAAATATAGGTTTTTTGCGAAATAACGATAGGCCGACGGCTCAAGCATTCAATGCCCCGTGAAGTCGATAGGAAAAATCGTCAGGCGAAATGGGGTCAACACTTTTTAATAGATGATCAGATTATTGAAAGGATTCTCAGTTATGCTGATATTCGGCCAACTGAAACGATCTTAGAAATTGGCGGGGGCACTGGAAACTTAACCAGGAAGCTTGCTAGAAAATGCCGCACACTTTCGGTCATTGAAGCGGATTGGCACCTAGCTGAGCAGCTTCGCACAATTCCAGGCGTCGAGGTCCTTCATGGCGACGCTCTGAGGCTAGAGTTCCCACCGTTTGACAAGACGGTTTCAAACTTACCATATCAGATCTCGTCTCAAGTTACATTCAAGCTACTGGAACGTCCGTTCATATGCGGAGTTCTGATGTACCAAAAAGAATTTGCAGAAAGGATGGTGGCAGTCCCAGGCACAAAGAATTATAGCCGCCTTACAGTTTGCCTGAGTTACAAGTCACAAGTTGAAGTATTGGAGCACGTCCCGAACACCGCATTCATTCCGCGGCCACGGGTCGATTCGGCTATCGTCAAACTAAGCCCAGTGAAACCACAATTTGACGTGCTTGATGAGATTTTCTTTCACAGCTTCGTTCGAGCGCTTTTTACACAACGACGCAAGCGGCTTAAAGGTGCACTTGTTATAGCAGCGCAGCTGCTAAACGTGCAAGCCGTGAACCAACTCATCGTTAAGCTTCCACAACGTTGCTTACAACTACGGCCGTATGAATTGCCCCCCGAAAAAATTGCAGCGTTGTCGGATGATTTTTTAAAATTGAGCCAACTATAAAAAAGGAGCCAAAACCGTCTATCTAATAGATTACGTAATGTAGCTATGATTCTAGATACCAGTATGAGAGCCAAAAAGATGTACTACCTCGGAGAACAATTAGATTTGCTGCCGAACGTTTATGAGCCGTCTGAAGATACGTTTCTACTAGTCGATGCCGCGCTAGACGTGGTGCGTCCTACTGATTCAGTCTTGGAAGTAGGCACGGGATGCGGGTTAATCGCCAAAATTGTCGCACCCTTAGCTCATAGCGTGATAGCAACTGACATAAATCCACAAGCGGTCGCGAATGCCATTTTAAACGGCGTTGAAGCAATTCAGGGCGATCTTTTTTGCCACCTAAATCGTCGGTTTGATTTAATCCTCTTTAATCCGCCCTACCTCCCCACAGATACCAATGTGTCGTGTGACTGGTTGACCCAAGCCTGGGACGGCGGCCCCGCAGGTCGGGAGGTAATAACGCGTTTTCTTACACAAGTTGACAGACACTTAACCGACCGTGGGCGCGTGCTTATGACGATTTCTTCACTCACTGGTTACCGAGAAGTCACGGAGAGCATGGAAGCGCAGTTTGAGATTGTGAGAAGTCTTGCTGAACGCAAGGTCTTTTTTGAGACACTGTATGTAATCTTAGGCGCTAAACTACGAACGGTACTAGAGCAAGAATAAACTGTCTATACTTGCTCAAAAAGGGTTAATAAACTTAGATAACAGAATTTCATCGACGTAGGTGCCGTCGTTCAATCGTCCTTTCTTTAGTCTTCTTCCTTCAAAATCATAATTCAACGACTGATACAGTGCCGCTGCGGGGTTTCCGTCATAATAATTGACCTCGATTTTCTTAATGCCCTTATCACGAGCGATCTGCTCCAGTGCGGCAATCAGCCGTTTGCCAAGACCTTTTCGCTGAAAATCAGGGTGGACTACAACACCAAAAGAAGCGACATGAGAGGCTCGTGACTGAGGGTCGTTTAAGATTAGTGTCGCAGAACCTATGATTTTGTCTTCAAGGAGACTAAGCAACGTAATCTTGTTTCTGTCGAGGTTGCGCAGCCACTGTTCCTTGTTGTCGATGAGATCCTTCAACGTATATTGCTTAGCAAGAAACTGGTCGACTTTACATAGCCACGCGTACAGGTATTCATACCTCCCATAGTCGTAATCATCCTCACGTGCGACTTTTAGGTCAACTATGGCCCCATCATCAAGGGTTATGTGTCTCATCGATGAGATGACAGATTTAGGCAAGCCCCTCAGATTGCAGCCGAATAAGTCCCAGCAGCGTTTCAAACTCGTCTTTTAACCTTAACGAAGCATCCCGAAGCGCTTTCAAAGGATCCTTAGATTCTGTTTTTATACGGAAGATTGGATTGCTTATCATCGGGTGCTTTATATCGTACGTAGCACTTTCGACGTGCGGGTCTTGAAGGAGCGAGTGTTTTAATACGTTCAAGAATGTGTGGCCCTGATCAAGAAACTCTATCTCAGCTTCATCCTCTGTAACGCGAATAATCTTGAGATTCATTGTAAAAAAGCCCTGTCAAAGAATGGTAAAAAAGTCATCGAAGATTAGATTATGCCCGTCCCGTAGTCTTCTGAGATCTTACGCGTTTCGATCCGTTCACAACTCGGACATTCAAGCTTATGTTGCTTCCTCAGGAGCGGCGTTCGACATCTCGAACAGAGCGCCTTAATGACACCTAAATCTTTTTCAACAGTACTCAACCTTAAACTCTTTTCATCTATTACTCTCGCCTTTATGATATCCTGCTGGTTAAACTCCGTATCAAGCTTTGCAACGTACGAATCCTTAACGTTTGAAATATGAATGGCAGCTTGATCTGCGTTCGCAATTTCGCGGTTTTCATAGCCTTTTATTCGAGCAATATCAACAAGGACGACAGCGTTCTTGAGATCGACGACGCGCCCGACCACAATGTCGCCCACTTTTAAGACCGGCGGTGTCTTCATCATAGGAAGCACCCGAACCGTTCGGTCTTCCTTGTTGATTTCGACTTTCCCGGTTATTGCAGCGAATATCTTGCCTCTTTCTTCATAGGTTCCTTCGCCTGCCATGTATTCCTCAGAGGCACCTATAACATCCCCTGGAACGACTATATCGGTCATTTCTTACCCTTTTTCCTTCCTATCCAGGATTCAGATTAGTAACTTAATGAGCGACTTCAATTCGATAGATTATCGCATCTACATATCGTACTTCATCCTTATGAAACTTAAAGGTATGTGCAATAGGCAGCTTAACGGAAATTGCGTCTGTAACGCGATGCGGCTCAACGAAGTGCCGCACGAAGCCATTTACAACAGCGTTGTGAAGCAAGTAAATGACTTGCCCCACGCTTACTGCCTTACTTAAAAACGGTCTGTCACTGCGTCGTTTCTGAGCCCCGAACGGAGGATTCATTACGACTGTATCGTAAGAACCCTCAAAACTGTCTATATCACTTTTCAGCCACACTACTTTTACGTCGAGCAACTTTGCGTTAGCTCGGGCGAGCTCAAGTGCTTTCTCGTCTGAATCGACGCCTGTCGCAACTCCCCCCAACAAGGCCGCGCCCAGAGCAAGGACGCCCGTCCCACAGCCCAAATCAACCACTCGCTTGCTAGCAATGTCGCCTCGCAAGAATGCAAATTGGAGGAGTCGTGCTGCGACCGTTGCAGGCGTATAATATTGTTCAAGTTCTGCAGATGGGGACTCGAACACTTTCGCGTGCTGGAGGATGATTTCAAGCTTACGCTGTTTCATTGTTGCCAAAAACCTCAAATATTAGTGCGTTTGGAAGCGATTAACAGTCGGAAGCTAAAAAGCCGACCCCATTGAGATAAGCAACTTACCGCCTTCTATTCACCAGATACGCTACAAAAGTCAATCCTGCGACGACAAAAACTGCTTCAAAACCAGGTAGCGGATTACTTGTCGAACCACTTGACTTCGCCGAAGAGGCGTTACTCTTAGTGTCATTTTCGTTTGTTGACTTGGGCGGTATATTAACTGCTTTGTTGACGCCAGCGAATGCTGTCGATTGCGTTGTTAAGTTACCAGCGGGATTTGTGCCAGTTACAGTGACGCTAACCGTTTGATTATCAGCAAGCGTCTTGCTAGCAATACTCATCCATTGTACCAACTGGTGATGCACGTAGTCGGGAGCAACAGCAGTATCCCCTGAACTTCCTGTTATTTGACTTAAATCGGCAGAAAAGGCCTTATCCACCTTCGCCTCATCCACGCCCGGATTTTGCGTTGTTGGATTATCTGTCGTATGACAAAGGCGGCAGTTACCTGTCACCTGGGTACTTACAGAAAAAGAGTCCCCCGGTTTGACAAGCCCTTTGTCCTTTGCAGCGCTTGGCCCGACTATGGTTGGTATCAACTTGAGCTGAGCATTCTGTACAGTCAAAACGGTAGTTCTGGTCGGCCCGTATGGATCTTCAACTTTGAGGATATACTGCCCAGGGGAGAGTTGCGGAGTTAGCCACGTGAAAAGCACAAAACCATTGGTTGAGTTGTCAGCGTCATTTGCGCCTCCGTCAGTGACATTCGCTATTTTTATCAAAGCACCGCTGTCGTCTTCCTTGCCGTTCTTGTTGGAATCAGCGTAATATGAAAGCGTGACCGTGCTCGCATTTCGTGCCATGTTGGCTGATATTAAAACCTTGTCACCCGAACTTACCGTGTTAGGCTGTGGTTGTACAATCGTGGTTGCGGATGTTTGAATTACAGCAGAACTTACTAACAATAAAACAGCAATGACAGATAACAATAGTAATGTCATCCCTTGCGCCGAACGTGGCATTCTGATTACCTCGAACCTTTACGAACAATTATCGACAAGTTCATATATAAAACATTCGAGTATCCTAATGCGGCACAAGGCTTGTCATGAAGAACCAACGCCTCAGAATTCCTAAATCGGCGAGTTACGTTTATTTCTACCAAGAACGCAAAAAATACTACGATGGATGACTTCTTTTTTCCACGGTCTGTTGCAGTCATTGGTGCTTCTAGAGTGAATGGCAAAGTTGGACACTCTGTGTTAAAAAACCTCTTGGACGCAAGGTTTCAAGGAGAGCTTGTTCCGGTAAATCCTAACGCTGACGAGATCTTGGGTTTAAAAGTATACCCTAAGGTAAAAAAGGTCGATCTGGCTATTATCGTAGTCCCAGCAAGCATCGTTCCTTCTGTGCTCGAGGATTCGGCGCATGTCGGCGTAAAGGCCTCAATAATTATATCGGCGGGATTCCGAGAGTCCGGACCACAAGGTGCGATCCTCGAAACGCAAATTCGGGAGATAGCTCAAGCACATAGCACTAGGATTATCGGCCCTAACTGTCTCGGTGTCATAAGCACTGGCGCGAATTTGAATGCCTCCTTCTCAAGCGAATATCCAAGCAAAGGCAATATTTCCCTTATATCACAAAGTGGAGCCATCTGCACCGCTTTTCTTGATTGGGGCGCCAACGAAAGCCTCGGCTTCGATAAATTAGTTAGTGTCGGAAATAAAGCCGACGTAGCAGAAGCAGAGTTGTTAGAATATATCGCACATGGTCCATCGACGAACGTCGTTGCGCTCTACATCGAAGGGATTGAAAACGGGCGCGAATTCATGCGGGTTGCGAAAGAGGTATCGAGAATGAAGCCGCTTATCGCGCTCAAGGCAGGTCGGACTGACGTGGGAGCTAAGGCAGCCTCCTCCCACACTGGTGCGCTTGCTGGATCAGATGCGGCCTATGACGCTGCGTTCAAGCAATCGGGGATCATGCGGGTCAATTCAATTGACGAGTTGTTCGATACAGCGAAAGCTTTCTCGCGCTGTCCAATTCCTAAAAACTCGAGGATGGCTATCATAACTAACGCCGGAGGACTTGGTGTGCTTGCGAGCGATGCTGCCGTTGAGTACAAGGTACCCTTGGCGAACTTTACCAAAGAGACGATCATTGAACTTAGGGGTGCATTACCCCAAGAGAGCAATATTTACAATCCGGTTGATATTCTCGGAGACGCAAAGCCACAACGATATGTCGACACATTAAAAACCGTCTTGGCCGATCAAAATGTCGGCTTAGTTGCAGTGCTTCTCACCCCACAAGCTATGACAGAACCAGAAGAGACTGCAGTTTTGCTCAACAAGCTCACCTTGCAAGCGTCCAAGCCCATATTGATCTCCTTTTTGGGTGGAAAAGAGCTGACCAAATCGCGCGATAAATTGAAACAAGGCAAAACAGCTAACTTCACAAGTCCAGAAACTGCCATCAGAGCAGCCAGTAACCTTATCAAGTTCAGAGAGATCGCAACGTCAGCAGAGACGAAATCAATGCCACTTGGGGAGGACGGCCAAAAAAGCGATGCGCTGCTGCAAATTCAGAGAGTTCAAGCAGAGGGGAGAACGTCATTAACAGAAGAAGAAGGTATGAACGTTCTGCGGGCGTATGGCATCCTGACCCCGAAAAAAAAGACGGTTACCTCGCGCGATAAAGTGATTCAAGCGGCGCGCGAAATAGGGTACCCTGTCGTGTTGAAGGTAAACTCAACAGATATCTCCCACAAGACCGACGTAGGAGGGGTAATCACAGGCATAAGCACTGACAAGGCAGCTAAAAACGCTTTTGATCAAATTGTATCTAACATTAACAAGAGAATACCACAAACGCGAATCGAAGGGGTGTCAGTCCAAGAGATGGCGCATGGGGTAGAGGTGATAATCGGAGTCACCCGCGACCCCCAATTTGGGCCTTTTGTTACCTTTGGCCTAGGGGGAGTTTACGTTGAAGTGCTACGAGACGTATCACATAGATTGGCCCCGATTACCATGGCCGAGGCAAAGACGATGATTTCTGAAGTCAAGTCATACCCAATTCTCCTTGGCACGCGTGGCAGAAAAGCTCTAGACATTGACGCTATAGCGCGCACTATAGTGTGCGTTAGCAGAATCAGCCAAGATTTTAAAGAGATCCAAGAGATAGAAATTAACCCCCTTATAGTTCAAGAGTCGGGTTGTATTGCAGTAGACGCGTTGGTCGTCATAGACAGAAGAGATAATGCTATTAAAAACAACGGAGGTGGACGTCTTGGGAGTTGAGTGCGAGATTCCAGCACTCGTCATAAGTTCCGTGTCTGAACGAAGCGGAAAAACCGTCGTCGCGTTAGGTCTTGCATTAAACTTTAAAGGAGTTTTAGGGTTCTACAAGCCGATTCGTGAGAACCTTATCCCCGTCAACGGAAATTTGGTAGAGGAGGACGCATATCTAATGAAACACGTCCTCAACTTAGAGGATGAGGCACTGCTATCGCCTTTTACATATAACCTCTTTAAAGGCATAAAAGTTCAGGACGTTATTTGCGGTTTTAACCGTATTTGCAGCGAAAAGCAGGCAGTTTTGCTCGAGGGGACGAAAGATATTAGCACAGGGTTCTTGCACAACGTTTCGAGCATTCAGATTGCCAAAATACTGAAAGCAGAGATGTTGCTTGTGACCGACATTTACTCGCTTGATAAGGTGGCGATGATCAAGCTTATCCTCGATAGCTTCAAGGTAAAGCTCAAAGGTGTTGTAATTAATCAGACACAAGATCCAGAGTTTGAAAACTACATGATGAAGCGAGGGATAAACATCGTCGGGTCAATTCCATTCCTAACTGAACTGAAAGAACTTCACGCACACGAAATAGCTGAAGAACTCGGTGGAGAAGTCATAGTCGATGGAGAAGACCGCCCCATAGAAAAAATTCTTATCGGAGCGATGACGCCCGAATCTGCACTAAAGTATTTCAGAAAGGTACCCGCTAAGGCGGTCATAACCGGAGGAGACCGGGCAGACCTACAACTTGCCGCTTTGTCGACTTCGACATCATGCCTCGTACTGACCGGTGGATTGTACCCAGCGAATTACGTTATTGCTCGAGCACAAGAGCTCGGAGTGAGTGTGGTTCTAGTTCGTTTAGATACGTTGACTGCTGCTGAACGATTAGAGAGGCTAACAGCGCGCATAGACCCATTTGACCGCCAAAAAATCAATTTAATAAAGGAAACCGTGCGCCAGAACGTCGATGTAGAAGCAGTATGGAAGTGAAGCTTTCAAGTTCTATGCATTACTATGGTATAAAACGCGACACATAAAAAGAACGTCTATACGCCTTTCTTGCCCCTCATTTTGTCCCTCAACGCCTTTTTTGAGGTCACATCTCCAACAACAAACCCGTCGGCATCAAACTGGAGTACGTGCTCTGTCGAACGAGGAGGATTCTTTGCTGTAGTCCCCTTGGACTCTTCAGAGGCCCCGTCAGATGCAGTCACTTCTATTTTTCTCGATCGCCGAGGCTGTGTGATAACGCCTTGATCTGAGTGATGATCGACTGTCGAAGACGCACTGCTAAGCGGAGAAGTATTAGATATACTGTTGTCTCCTGCTGTATAGTCGTCTCCCTTGAAATGGTCATCTTCAAAGCGGTCTTCAGCAGACCTGTTTTGTGAGAAGACGAAAAACAGCGCAACTGTAATAAGTCCTGTCATTGCGATAATGAAATACATCCACGGGCTGAGATGACTTAGAATACTCCCAGTATTACTGATCTGAAATCCTGTGTCCTCTGCTTTTCCCGCTACGGTTTTGGTTGACGTTGGACGTGCAATTGCAAGTGTCGCCGCGTTTTGCTGCTCGTCGTAAGGCGGCGTTGCTTGATTGGATGGATCCGTGCCGTCTTTATAAACAACGACCCCAACTGCATAACTGCCTTCCGACAAGCCTTGTGGCGCAAATGTTATCGACCGTGTTTCTGCGGCTTTTAGTGCTACTTTCGTGTTATTTGAGAGCACGTTAGTGCCAGCCGAATTCTTGTATACAACATTAATTCTGACTCCATCGAGAGCGACTTGACCGTTTTGTACTGTAACTATCACTTGCGGCGTTGCACTAGCTTGTCCTGTGTTTACAGTTTTGACGCTGGTAATGTTGACCGATGGTGCCGTCGTTTGTTGTGGTATTAAAGGATCAATTTCAAAGCGCTTTGTGAAATTATTTAAAAGACTATCAATTTGGTCAAAAACGCTCGCATAGTCGAGTTGCGCAACAGTCGATTGGTGCGAGGGGGACGTTATTGCATCCGATAGCGGTGCTGATATCACTAGCCCTGTAAACGTTAAAATTAACGAAAAAACAAGCAATACAAATTGACGCATGTCCTAACTTACCCTCTTGATTTGTATATACATGTTCGAGTCCTGATGTTTAATGATATGCGTAAGCCTACCAAAGGTAGTGAAGTCTTAAGTTTACCAGAACAAAAAAACGAATTTAGCAATTTTTCCAGTATTGTGAAAAGGACACTTGTGTTTCTGCACGATATTTAAACTAGTACTCTGACGAGGTCCGAATCTTTTATAATCCCTTCCAATTTTTCATCGGCCGTAACTACAGGCAAGAGCTCTACATCAAAACGCCGCATTTTTCTAGCACATTCACTTATCCCTGTCTTATGATATAGCGATTCATATTCAGCCATCATTATGTCTTTCACCGGCAAGTTTGGAAGCTCTACCCTAGACACGCCGTAGTATAAACTCATCGTATCTCTAACCGCTTCCCACGTCCAAGCATCTTCGTCTGACCCTGCTGATAGGTCGGCCTTTTCTATTGTATCTTCAATTTTGCTAGCTTTTAGAAGAGCGCCCTCGGTCACAATGCCCACGACCTTGTTGGTCGAATCAAGTACCGGACTCGCTTCAGCGTTAGCGAGCTTCATGATTTCACCGACAACGTCAACGGGCGTCATTTCCCAAACTGCAACGATTTCACGTA
>CAYHCZ010000020.1:0-19805 GCA_964355295.1 uncultured Methanomicrobia archaeon | reverse complement strand
TCAACGCTCGAGCCCGTTCGACGCGTCCAGGCACGGAAGCGATTAATTCATCGCGAGAATCTCCCTTTAGGAACGCTTCGGGTATCATATTGATCTTTTCGGGAAGTCCCTCCATGTATACCGCCATCGTCTCTAGCTGTTCTATGGCGATGTCTACACCTTCAGTGAGCGGGGCTGAAACCTCTTTGAGTGTCGCTGTAGCTGCAGCGACCTTTGTATCATTGCCTCCGTTGGCAAGCGCGCCAGTAACGCGCTGCGCTGCGTCATAAATTGAGCTGAAACGCGTTCCGAGCCTCTCTAAAAACGCTTTCCATTCGTCTGCGCTCATACCCGTGTTTGCCTCCAAGTCTCGGCGTACGAGCGGCTTTGCGACTGCAGGAAGCTCTTCGACCACGGCGATATAGTCTTCGATGCTGCGTAAAAATGCATCGACGCTGTCTTTCGCAGACTCACACATCTTAAAAAGGCTTTCTAACTCTTCTTGTTGCTGCATACTCTGATAATCCGTCGTTCCTTCAGATATTCATCAGTTTCTCTTTCTTTTCACTCGAGAGCTTTTCCCTTGTGCCCATTTGCGACTCAATCATGTTCCAAAAACGGAGAATGAGTTCTGCGAGCGCCTCACCGAGCTTATTTGTATTAAATTCGTGTATTTGTATCCCTTGCGGCCCAGGAACATCCTTTGTAAGTATGACGATTGCCACAGGGCCGATTGTTCCGCCAAGTCCGAACCCGACGGCTGAACTTGGTCGCCCTTCGCGGCCGCCACCGCCACCGCCGCCACCTGTACCAAAGTTGAACTGGTAGATTGGTATGGCGACCTTGTCACCAAACTCGACAGCTTTACCCAAAGACTCAACGCCGCTGAAAATCTGCTGCAAGTTCGCGAGGACTTCGCTAATCGTTGCATTGCTATCCTCCACGTAAATCACCATACGCTAATAAAGAAGGCACGTAATAACTCTTTTGTTAAAATAAGGTCAGTTCGTTGTGATCCTGCGCCTTTCCAGCGATCGATCGTTTACAAATCAATCGATGAGCCCGAGCCGACAATGAGACGATGCCCTTTGGGCAGCTTCTGATCGGTCGACCGAATCTGCGTTTTATCACCGATCAAACTTTCGACAATTGTTTTTCTGCACGTGATGACGCTCTCTCCGATAACGATCGAGTCTTCTATATGAGCCCCAGACACATACGTGTTATCGCCAATCGAGGTGTAAGGTCCAATGTACGTCCCTGCATCGATGGTGCAGTTCTCCCCGATGATAGTCGGGCCAAATACCGTACATCCGCGTTTTAGCACCGATTCCTTGCCGACAGAAACGCGGCCCTTTAATACGGCCCCCTCCTCGATCGTTCCCTCGACGAGGGGTACGAGGTCGTCAAGCAGAAGTCTGTTGACCTCAAGGATATCCTCAGGCATGCCAGTGTCTTTCCACCAGCCTTGGATGACGTGGTGCTTTACGACATAGCGTGTGTCGATGAGCCTCTGTATGGCGTCGGTGATTTCAAGTTCGTTGCGCCACGAAGGTTCGATCTGCTGAATTGCATCGAATATAGGAGTGGTGAAAAGGTACACCCCCACGAGTGCAAGATCGCTCTTTGGTTTTTGAGGCTTTTCAACGAGTTGTATTAATCGGCCGCCTTCGTCAACTTCAGCAACACCGTATCGTTGAGGGTTGGGCACGCGCTGGAGCGCGATGACCGCGTCGCACTGTCCCTCGTCGTACTCTGCAACCAGTGGCGCAATCCCGTGACGCAGGATGTTGTCTCCGAGGTAGACAACGAACGGGTCGTCCGCCAAGAAGTCTTCAGCGCACGCAACTGCGTGTGCGATTCCAAGTGGAGCACCTTGATCGATATAAGAGATGTTTACACCGTACTCTGACCCGTCACCGATCCGCTCCATGACCTGTTCCCGGCCGTTAAGTCCAAGGATAACCCCGACTTCAGTAATACCGGCCTTTCGGAGATCCTCGAGTGCATAAATGAGCACGGGCTTGTTCGCTACGGGGATCAGTTGTTTAGGTCCGCTGTGGGTTAATGGCCGGAGTCGAGTGCCGCTGCCTCCGGAGAGTAATAATCCTTTCATGACCATTCGTCCCGCATAAGGGTGAGGCCCTCGTGTACGTTTGCAAGGCGCATCCCTAGAGCGCGTTCAGTTCTCTCGACACTAAGTGAGGAGTTCATCGGCCGTCGCGCTCGCTGCTGTAATTTGTCTGTCGTTGTCTCATTAATAAGTTTTTCATTCAACGCAAACACGTCCGCAATAGCACAGGCGAATGCGTATCGATTGAGTTGCTCGCGCCCAGAAACGTGATAGACGCCCGTAAGTCCAAGCTCACATATGCGCAGCAGGGCGCGCGCACAGTTGCCGACGTAAGTCGGTGTGTTGTATTGGTCTCTTACGACGTTAATAGGTGACTGTGTGCGTAGCGAGTTAATCACCCACGAGACGAAGTTGGGTTTGTCGGGGCCGTACAGCACGCATACGCGAGCGACCGCATTGACGCTGCTATTCAGAGTAAATCGTTCACCGGCGAGTTTTGACTCGCCATAGACATTTATAGGGTGAGTTGGTGCCTCCTCTGGATAGGGGCCATCTTCCCCGTCAAAGACGTAATCGGTCGAAATGTAGACCAATCTCGCGCCGTGCTTATCACAAGCCTCGGCGACGTTCTTGGTGCCAAGCGCGTTTACGTCCCAAGCGCGTTGCGGTTCGATTTCGCATGCATCCACGTCAGTGAACGCTGCCGTGTGTATAACGAAGTCCGGGGCGACACGACGTATAGTAGCGTGGACCTGAGCTTGCTCAGTGATATCCATCTGTAGACCATCGTTCAGGGGATTGCTGTTATAAGCAGCGACAACGGTGACGCCGCTTTTTGACGCCTCTCTGAGCAACGCTCTGCCAAGTAAGCCGCTTGCGCCCGTGATGAGTATTTTCATAATGTTAGTTCTAAGACGCGAGGAGGTTGCGTCGTACGCTCCACTCTCACAACTTATAATAAAGGTTTCTGGTGTTAAAACGCTCTGCAATCGTTAACGTTGCGAGCGGCGTAAATATCGAAGGTTATCGATTTTTTAGGAGGACAACGATGCTCGTTAAGGCGCCTCTTTTTGACACGTGTGCTATCTTGGAGAAGACAGTCACTCGCGCGTTTTTTACCGCTTGTGTGAGCATATTGACCTCTTCGTCTCGTGGCGGGTCCCTACTAGCCATCTCACCCTTCAGCTCAGATTTTCAAGGATGTCATTATATACGCAGCGGTCGTACATTCAAAACCTCATACGTCTTAGTACACTTGCGTTAGCGATGAACGTTTGAGCAGGTAAGGGCCTTAATGGATCTTCTAAGCTTTGCGCTATTAGCATTCTCTTCAATTTTCATTCTCATCGATCCTATCACGGTGACACTCTTCTTCGTTTCGTTGATAAAGGACGTTGATCGCGTACACCAGCGAAAGATAGCCCGTGATGCTTCTATTTATGCGCTCGCGATTTTGCTCGTCTTTGCTGTCGGAGGTTATGGGATCCTTCAGCTTTTTGGCATCACGCTTGCCGCTCTTCGAATCGGTGGTGGGGTCCTCCTCTTTTTGATTGGAATTGAGATGGTCTACGCGCGTGTGTCATACACCAAGCAGCCTGTCCCACAGAGCGCCGAGGCTTTCGCGGAGGATGTAGCGGTGACGCCGTTGGCCATTCCGATCATAGCTGGTCCTGGCGCAATAACGACGGTCATAGTCCTCATTGGGGACGCAGCAGGGCTGGGCTGGCCGGCGATTTCAATTGTTTTTGCGGCCATTTTTGTCGTTATCGGTGTCGTTTACTATGCGATGATCCATTCCTACCTCATTGTAGGAGGTATCCGAGAAAAAGAACTCAAGGTAGTCAATCGCGTGCTTGGGCTGCTCCTCCTCGCAATAGGCGTGCAGTTCATCATTACTGGCATCAAAGCAGCATTTATGTAGGCCTAAGATGGGGTAAGGTGTGAAGCGATTAGCTCGAGTGTAGAGAAAGGGCGCTGAGCCTTCTTTCTTGGAAAATAACCTAGAAAGTGACGTGAAATGGGTTTTCAGACAGAAACCTTATGTATGTTGGAGAAAGTCTTTTTGTATCCGAAGTGACTCATCACTCCGTCGAGGTGTCAGTTTGATAAAAAAACGAAACGCAACGTTAGCAGTGTGTGCCGTGTTGCTTTTTTGCGTAATAGCAGCAGGTTGCAGCGGGCCAACCGCGTCACCGAGCCAATCGGCTGCAAATGAATCGACTAAAACTTCTTCAGCTCACGCTTCTACGAGCACCCACAAAGTCACTGCATCGGCGTCAGTAACCTTATTGCCATCCGCGACGCCCACGCCATCCGTGACATTAACTCCGACCGCGACGCCCACGCCATCAAACATCCCTGCAACAGGAGTAGTGACACTGAACTTCTACTATCGAACGGACTGTCCCTACTGCCAAGCGCTCGAGCCGCAGATCACTGCGCTTCAGACGCAGTACGCAGGCAAGGTTTCTGTGCAATGGATACAGAGCACGGGGGAAGTCCCAACGCTCGTCTTGCTAAATAAGTCTGGAGTTCAAGTCGGTCGCTGGGTCGATCCTGGGACTACCGCCCCTATCACTGCGCAAATAGACAGCCTGCTCGCCTCGGGATAAGAAAGCTCATGACGCTAGGCGGCACGGCGCCGCCGCGTTCCTTTTCTTGGTTTTGCTACTTTATTAGTCGTCTTTTTCTTCTCGTGAATCCACTCTCCGCGCCCCTCTTTCTGTAAATAGTCCTCAATTGCCGCGTGGAGTGCGTCTGCAGCCAGATTTGAACAGTGCATCTTCACCGGCGGTAACCCCTCAAGGCTCTCGGCCACGTCATTACGTGTAATCTTTAAGGCCTCCTCAATCGTCTTCCCCCTCGCCAAATCGGTTACCATGCTGCTCGTGGCGATGGCTGCCCCGCAGCCGAACGTTTTGAACTTTACATCGGAAAGAACGCCGTCTTCTACCTTAATCTGAATCTGCATCAGGTCACCGCACACGGGGTTCCCGACTACACCCACACCGCTTGGGTTCTCGATCTCCCCCATATTGTGCGGGTTCATAAAATGCAGCATGACTTTCTCGCTATACATAACGCTCCTTGCATCGGGAGTTTGCCTTTTTAACTGTCGATGTAGGTTTACTCATTTTACATCTCGAATGTTTTCAAAAAGTCAGCAGAACCCCTAGGCGCCCATCTCGAGCATCCTGTCAAGCGCTTTTTTAGCGTCTTTACGGACGTCCTCAGGCACAGTGACGAGGTGCTTCTTCTGTTCGAGGGCTCTAATCGCGTCATCAAGGTTCGTGCGCTTCATGTTAGGGCAAACGGCGTTAGTGAGTGCAGAAAATTCCTTGTGTGGCTCCTGCGTCGCTAGCCGATGGAGCATGCCGACTTCGGTTCCGATGGCGATATGACGCGCGTTGCTTCTCGCGGCGTAACGCAACATGCCTCCTGTTCCGTACACATAGTCTGCCGCTCCGATCACCTCAGGGCGGCACTCGGGATGCACGACGATCTCACAGTCTGGCTGTTCCTGCCGTTTGATGAGCACGTCTCCGAGGGTTATCATTTGGTGTGTTGGGCAGAAGCCGTCCCACGAGACGATCTCTTTGTCAGTCTTTGACGCGACATAATCCCCAAGATTGCGATCAGGGATAAACAAGATTCGGTCTGCGTCAAGCGCGTTTACGATCTTTACGGCGTTTGCTGACGTACAACACACGTCGCACTCAGCCTTAACATCAGCTGAAGTGTTTACGTAGCATACGACCGGTGTTTCTGGATAGTGCTTCTTCAGTTGTCGGACGTCATTTCGCGTGATCATACGCGACATCGGGCACATCGCCTCTTTGACTGGTAACAGCACTCTCTTTTCCGGCGAGAGAATGGCGGCGATTTCTGCCATGAAATCGACACCGCAAAACACGATCGTGGCACAATGAAGCTCAGATGCAATTTTTGAAAGCTCAAACGAATCGCCCACGTAGTCCGCGGCATCTTGAACCTCAGCGCGTTGATAGTTATGCGCCAAAATGACGGCGTCGTTCTCTTCTTTCAGTTTCCTTAGACGATTTCTCATAGATACCGACTCAAAGGTGCATTTGTCATTGCCCTGGATGTTCGCGCATATCTCACACATCCGCTCGTTGAGATTAAGGTCTTTTCCATGTGCAACGTCTTCTGCGAGCGATTGGATGAGTGTTTGAGCCTCATTGCTAACGGCGAATGTCGTCCCTCGTTTTTTCGTTACGTACTGACTGACCGCAGGCTGCGTGATACCGAGGCGCTTTGAAATCACCACCTGAGGCAGGCCGAGATTAGCTAGTTGTTTAGCAATCTCGGAGCGGATGGTGGGGAGGACGCGCCAAACTGCGATCTCACAGGGGAATCGTTTGTTTTGCATGACGTCTCGGAAGATGACTCGATATGGCGCTTTTTCCTTTTGTCTTTCGAAAACTACACTATTAGATGCGTTATACTAGCATATCCTTATTATAACAATTGTTATATAAACAATTGTTACAGTTAGGTGTGGAATGCGGCGACGTGTAACAAGCACATCAAATATTGATATTTAGACAACCCGTTAGACGCAGGTAAAAGTTAAATGAGCCGTTCCGCGTGAGAATACGTCGCAAACTGACGTTCATTAGCAAAGCATATGAGTGTTACGCCAGCTCGACGCGCCGTTTCTACGCCAGTACTGATCGGTGCGGCCTTTGAGATGACTAAGGGTATGCCCACACGAGCCGCTTTCAGAACCATTCCTGCCGGTTGCCTACCGGACGATAATAGAAACGTTTGAGAAAAGTCTTTGCCGGCGTATATCCCCACGACCTTGTCGACGGCATTATGCCTTCCAACGTCCACCGCTTGTGCTAACAGATCACCCCTTTTATCGAACAACGCTGCTACATGGACGCCGTGCGTTTGTCTCCGTGCTTGCGTGTCGAGGTAGGTTAAACTCTTCTTAAGCGTGGCCTTTTCAAACGTTGCGTCAGAACTCACGGCAACGTCATCATGCGTCAACCGTTTTATACCGACGCCAGCCGAACGCACTTCGTGCCAGAGCTCGAAGCGGTCAAACGAGGAAATGGTGACGTACGCCTCCCGCTTCGCTTCGTTAACGTTGACGTCTTGTATCTCTTCGAAGCTTGATACCACCCCTTCGGTGATCAAGTACCCAATGCAGAGCTCTCTAAGCATTTCCGGTGAGGCAATGAGGGTCGCTATACGCGTATCGTTGACAAAAAGTGTAATGCTGTCCTCGACAGCTACATCGTCGCAATCCGCACGTTGATTGCCTTCATAGTCCATGATTGACCTGTTGAATCTTTTGCTGTACCTCATAATCATCCTAAATATGTTAATTAGGGCACTTAAAGGCAATCGGTGGTCCGAGCTCCCTATTAGTGCCTCTGCATTGCTGTTTTGACTCGTCGCATCTGAGAGCGCTTAGCAGACAATGACCTGCGTTGAGACGCCGATTATTACTTATGATAACACCCCTCATTGCTCAGTAACTTGTCAGAACCGGGGAGGATTCGATGGAGCAGGCTGATCAAATTGAAATGCGCGGAAAAATGGCGCTTGCCTTAGACCTCATAGAAGGATGCGGCGAGTTTGCGGCATTAATCCCAGAGGTCAGAACTAACCTTGTTTATGCGCTTCCCAACGCTAAAACCCGAGAAGACGTGCTGGCGATTGACGGACGGATAACTATCGTCAGTGGTCTGCCTCACGCGGCAGGTAAGCCTCGATTTGGAGCGTCAAGTCATATGGCGAGGCTCCTTGTCGAGCTCAGAAAAACTGACACGTCGCTAAGGGCAGCCATAAACTTCGCCAGTAATCCCGCTTTAGTGCGATGGCTTGAGGAGTATTGCAGATCCAAAGGTTGGGTTTTCAGCGTGATCGACCGAAGGAATGAACCAGAGGAGATCAAGGAAACTGAAGGAGCATCAATGCCGTGGAAAGTAAAAGCGGCGATCGAGGCAGCGGGCGGCGTGGTGCCTAAGGTTTTCTATGAAACGGGTGCTATTGGCAAAGAGCCCGTTTCAGTGCTTGTAGGGCATGATCCTATTGACGTGGCAGAGGAAATCTGCGAGATCGCGAGGCGCTATCGTGGCAGATCATAATATCGGAAAGATTGACCTGGAGACATTCACCACCTTCGTGCTTCCTCGCTTGGGGAAGAGCGATGATACGGTCATCGTGCCGCCGAAGACGGGCGTCGATGCTGGGGTCATCGATGTTGGAAATGATAGAGTCCTCATAATCGCAGAGGACCCCATCTTCGCCATCCCTCAGCAGCCCCTCGACATGTTTGGATGGTACACCGTTCATATAGGGGCGAGCGATGTAGCAGTCATGGGCGTCAAGCCGCGATACATGACGTATTCGCTTTTGATGCCTCCTGAGACTGAGGAAGTGGACTTTCGTGTGATTGTAGACGCTATTCACAGCGCGGCTTTGGAGCTCGAAATAGCGATTGTTGGCGGTCATACGGGGTACTATCCAGGCTTTGCAGCGCCCACAATAGGCGGAGTAACCGTGTTCGCAATCGCAGACAAGAATGGATACGTTACACCGGCAGGGGCAAAACCGGGGGATGATGTAATTCTGACCAAGGGGCCGGCAATAGAAACGGCAGGAATTCTTGCAGTTATCAAAGAGAGGGAGCTCTTAAAGAGCTATCCCCCGGCTCTGGTAGAGCGGGCACAGGCACTGTGCAGGCAGATGACGGTCGTGGCAGATGCCCTGTTGGCAATGGATTCCGGGGGGGTCACCGCAATGCATGACGCGACTGAGGGGGGCGTTATCGGAGGGCTCTACGAGATGGCGAGTGCCAGCGGAGTCGGCATGGTGATCCATGAAGAAGCATTCGTCTATCCAGATGAAGTGAGGATGGTCTGCGAAACCTTTGGAATTGACCCGGTCGCTGCGATAGCTGAAGGTTCTTTGCTAATAACTGTCAGACCGAACCGCTCAGCGAATGTTGTCAATAAGCTGTACTCAGCAGGTATAGATGCGTCGATTGTTGGGCAGGTGACCGATGACGTAGAAACAAGGACAATTAAGCGACGTGACGGGTCGGTAGAGCAACTTGCGATACCGAGACAAGACCCATTCTGGCCAGCTTTTTTTGACTCATCATCCTCCTAAATTTTGGGCTTTGGATCGAATTACACCGCTTTCGACGTCTGAATAGTTATTTGAGTCCTCAGCGTGCACCTTCTGTGCACGTGATTTGCAGCAGCAAATCACGGTAAACGTGCTCGCAAAAAAGTGCTACACGTCCCGGTGTGGTATTAGATCGCAGCCAGTACAAGGGGCACACATCGTTTCGGCTACATCGGCTCGCAGACCATAATCGTCGAGGAGTTCGCGCTCCTTTCGGGCGAGTCGCAAGAGTCGCTCTGCAGAAGGTCGCCGCATGCCCGTCTCGACGCGTAGGGGATGCTCAACAACGGCTCTGAGTATCGGTATCACACCCATCTTAATAAGTTCGTGCATGCCGCTTATGATTGAACGATCGTCCTCACCTAAGCCCACGAGCATATTCGAAAACACTTTGTTACGGCCGAAAATGGCTACTGCATATTTAAGGGCTTCCAGTATAAAGTCAAGTGAAAGCCCCGGGCACATTTTTTTAAAAAGCTCACGATCCATCGTTTCGACGTTGTACTTTATTTCGTCAGCTCCGGCGTCCTTCAGCAACTTCGTTGAATTCGGGGTCGGATAAATGGATACGCCGATTGGGAGATCGTACTTCGCTCTTAGCGCGTGAATAATTGTAGCCATCCGCTCGGCTTCGTGTTGCGCTGACTTTTCAACGCCGGAGGTCAACGAGATAGCCTTTAGCTTGTCTGCGAGCTTCGGATCGTTAAGAATCCGTGAAATCGTTGTTTCAACATCGCTCAGGGTTTTTACTGAACCTCCCAGAAGTGGCACCGGGCAGTACTGACAGTCGAAGATGCAGACCTCGCTGACCGTGATAAATACTTGCCCGGGACAATGGGCGATGGCGTCTTCGAGATATCCACGAACGATTTCTTTTTCTTGATCGCGAATGATTACCTCGTCTCCGTCAAGCGATGCCTTAAGCCGAGAATCGTGTTTTATCCCTAAGCGCACCCGGTGACCGTCAAATCGAAAAAAGAACGACGTTAGTCCCGCTCCTGGCCCTGAAGCGGGGGTTGTAATACGTCCAAGAATTCTTTCGTCGATGTCGACTCCCCCTTCGGCAATAAGAAAGGCTTTGATCTCCGCGCTTTTGTCTTTGATATCACCGCTCATATATATCCCTAAGCAGCGTTAGCTTACAATTAGCTAAGCTCTCTGCAAGAGCTGTTATCATCGTACCATTATATCAAAACCATGCCAACCACTACTGGACGAAAAAAAGAGACACCAAACGACTACGACTTTCAAGGTGACAAACTCGAACGAGTGCGTGCTCTCATTCGTTCGCACCACAGTGCTTTGATTGCGTTTTCAGGCGGCGTTGACAGCTCGGTGGTCGCAGTGCTTGCCAAGCAAGCGTTGGGAGACGGAGCAGTTGCCGTGACGGTAAATAACGGCGCGCTTCATCACGGCGAGCGTGAACACGCCTCTGCGACGGCCACGGCCATAGGTATCCGTCATCTCTCGATTGCTTTTGATCCTTTGGTAGTACCAGAAATTAAGCACACCGATCCTGAACGATGTTATTACTGCAAGAAACTCACGTTTAGCACTCTGCGTGGCTTAGCTAATGAACTGCACTTAAATGCGGTTATGGACGGTACGAATGCATCCGATCTGAATGTCTACCGGCCCGGCCTGAAAGCTCTGAAAGAACTTGGCGTCGTTTCACCTTTGATCGGCCTTACCAAAGAAGAGGTAAGGAGCTTCGCACGAACTCTCGACATACCGAATGCAGACGCTCCTTCCAACGCATGTCTCCTTACGTCTTTTCCATATGGCACGACAATCACCAAAGATCGAATTGAAAGGTTGAGGCAAGCTGAACGTGTGTTAAAAGCAATTGGCATCGCGAGAGCAAAAGTACGGGATCATGACGGTTTCGCCCGCATAGAAATCGGCAAGGAAGATGCAAGAACTATCATAAAACACAGCTTAGCTATAGCTGAAGCGTTCTTCAAGCTTGGGTTTACCTATGTAACTTTAGATCTTGAGTGGCTCCGATCGGGGAGCATGGACGTTGCACTCAGTTCTGCGAAGCAGAAGCCTCCTCGGCATAATGACTTAGTATAAGCGATCCAACAGAGCCTATGCTTAAACTATCTTGGCTATGACGTGTACTGTTTAAAAGCGCAAGTGTAATCTTTCCACGCTAAATAGTTTGCACTGATCTGTTTTTGATAGACTGCGCGACCTGTTTCGTGCGCTTTGCAGTTATTCGGGCCTTCCGTTATTATTATCTCGGCAAGCGGACAGTGGTGACATTTGTCGAAGCTCGTCAACGATACTTGGGAGCACTTCTGACACATATCGAACGACTGCGTCTGTAGTTTCTCGTCCGAGCGTTAGTCTCAATGAGCCGTGTGCATCAACTGGATTTAACCCGATTGCCAGGAGCACGTGGGATGGTTCCAGCTTCTTTGAAGAGCACGCGGAACCGGTCGATCCGGCAATGCCCTTCGCATTTAGCCGAAGCAAGAGTGACTCCCCTTCGATATAGCTGAAGCTGAAGTTAGCGTTGTTAGGAAGACGGTGCCCTCTCCCCCCGTTAAGCCGCGTGGCCGGTATCTCACGCAATACCGCGTCGATAAGCGCGTCTCTTAGCTTTTTTATGCGTTTGTTATCGGAGAAATCTTCTATCGCCAGTCGCATCGCCTCGCCGAAACCTACAATGCCTGACACGTTCTCCGTGCCGCTTCTCAGACCACGCTCGTGGCCACCACCAAAAAGGAGAGGGCCCAATTTGATGCCTTTCTGAACGTAGAGGCAGCCGACCCCCTTTGGCCCGTAAATCTTATGCGACGAGATGGAGAGCAAATCGACGCGAAGTTCATTCACGTTTACAGGAATTTTTCCCACGCTTTGAACAGCGTCAGTGTGCATGAGGATCCCGTGAGACGCTGCGATCGCCCCAACTTCGGCTATTGGTTGTATTGAACCGATCTCGTTGTTGGCATGCATTATTGAAATGAGTCGCGTGTTATTTTGGATTGCGTCCTCTACTTCAGTTGGGTTAATACGCCCTTCATGATCCACAGAAACGTAGGTCGCCTCGTGTCCGAGCTGCTCTATGAACTTACACGTCTCTAAAACGGCAGGATGCTCGATTGCAGAGGTTATGATATGGTCTTTTTTGCTACCGCGTTGGAGCACTCCGCGTAACGCTAGATTGTCCGATTCCGTCCCACCTGAGGTAAAGACAATCTCTTGTGGGGTTGCTCCAATTGCTGATGCTACGTGCTGTCGTGCCCGTTCTACGGCCGCACGCGCGTCAAGTCCATAGGAATGGAGACTTGAGGGATTCCCAAAATGTTCTAAGAAGTATGGACGCATCGCTTCGAAAACCTCCTGACGCATCGGAGTTGTAGCAGCGTGGTCAAGATAAATCATGGTCTCATGTGTGTCGAATGTATAGCGCAGTATTTAATATCTCACTTTAAGGCGGAAGGAGTGCCCTTTGACTTCCTTCATTGATCCATAGTCTCAGTCCAGAAAGCGGCTCTACGGGCCGATGATCCTACGGTAATACGCGTAGTTGTTCGTGTAGACTTTGTCGGTGTCTTGCGCTTTGTTGTAAATGCGCATAAACAGCGCAGCAAGGTACTTACGATTCGTGCCCTCTTACCTCGGCGCGCGTTTTCAAAAGACACTTTAGCATCGGCAAGACATCTCTCGTGATGTGAACCTTACTGTTTGACTGGTCGCTCCATGTAATGGGCACCTCAATGATGACAAATCTTTTTTTGTGCGCCTTTGCTATGAGTTCGGTATCAAACGCAAATCCGTCGCAGGCAACTGTAAGTGAGTTCCACACGTCGCTGCGAAACACCTTACATCCACACTGAAAATCGCGTATGGGGATGTTCAACAGCGCACGCGCGAGGAGGCGGTAGATAGAACCTGAGACTCGTCGCGACAGTGGTTGCGGGCGGACAATGACAGAGGTTCGGAGGTCTCTAGATCCCACAGCAAGATCGGCACCGTCATTGATCGCAGCTGCGACGCGCATTAGTTCTTTTGGATGTATCGATCCATCACCGTCTATGAACCCGAGAACATCCCCTTTCGCTAATTTAAGCCCCCGCTTTACCGCGGCCCCCTTGCCGGTTAATGTATCGCAGCTTGAGAGTACCACGTTGTTATTACGCGCTGCAAATTCCTGCACGATATGTTGGGTCCCGTCTGTCGACGCGTCTTCTGTGACGATAAGTTCCAAGCCATCAAAAACGCTGAAAGCTTCGAGAAGTCCACTTATGTGGTCTGCTTCATTGTGTGCTGGAATAACAACGGAAAGCATCTTTTTTCCTACAACGCTATTTGAACATAAAGGTTACTTAAGCTAGCCTTGCTCCGTTGATGCGAAAGAAAGTATACTATAATTAAGAGTGCACACAAAAAGGTATCATTTTTAGAGTCCAACAATAATAAATAATAGCTATCGTAATACGATCACTGCTTACTCGCTACGCAGCGACTGTTTTGGAGGCGCACTTGCCAAAAAGCTTAGAAGAGATTAACGAACGCATTCGGGACGGAAGCGTCCACGTTATAACAGCTGACGAAATGACTCATCTCGTTGGTGAGCTGGGGCCAGAAAGTGCAGCAAAAGAGGTCGACGTCGTGACTACTGGCACGTTTGGTGCGATGTGCTCGTCTGGCATATGGATGAACTTCGGACACTCAGATCCGCCAATCAAGTTAAGCAAAGTGTGGCTCAACGACGTGGAAGCATATGCCGGCGTCGCTGCCGTTGATGCGTTTATCGGAGCCACTCAGCTTTCAGAGACGCGTGGCATTGAGTATGGTGGGGCGCACGTCATCGAAGATCTTGTCGCCCATAGGGAGGTTCATTTAAAGGCCGTTGGTTATGCAACCGACTGCTATCCGCGCCGAAGCGTAGAGACTACCCTCACCATCGGAGACCTTAACGAGGCGACTATGCTGAATCCACGCAACGCATATCAGCGGTATAACGTCGCGACTAACTCTACCGATAGGGTGTTTTATACCTACATGGGGACGTTGCTGCCGCGGTATGGAAATGCAACTTATTCTGGTTCTGGCACACTTTCGCCCATCTATAACGACCCCGATTATGAGACCATCGGTGTGGGCACAAAGATCTTCCTCTGCGGCGCTGAAGGATATGTCGTGGGTCACGGGACGCAGCACGATCCTGTGAACAACTTCGGCACGCTCATGGTGTCCGGCGACCTTAAGGCGATGAGCACCGACTATCTCAGGGCTGCAATTCTGCACAAATACGGCACTTCGCTATATGTAGGTATAGGCGTGCCGATTCCAGTCCTGAACGAAGGGATTGCGCGAAAAACGGCCATCAGTGATGGTGACATTCGTACGACGGTCCTGGATTACGGCGTTGGTCGTCGTTCACGGCCTGAACTGATGACAGTCAGTTATGAAGAGTTAAAATCCGGAATAATTGATCTTAATGGGAAGGAAGTGCGTACTTCATCCATGTCGAGCTTCTTTAAGGCAAAGGAAATCGCCACAGAACTTGCCGAGAGGATCCGTAAGGGCACGTTTGAGCTCGCATTGCCAACGATGCGGTTGCCAAACCGTGCCACACTTAAGCCCATGAAGCAGCTTTCCGAAGCGCCGCTTGTACGAGAAGTGATGCTCCCGAGCATCACCGTGCGTGAGGAAATAAGTGTACGAGAAGCAGCACAGATCATTGTTGGAAAACAAGTGAATCACTTACCGGTGGTGTCTGCTGACAACAAGCTCATCGGAATCGTCACAGCGTACGATATCTCAAAGGCGGTGGCTTTGAACAAGGGCGAGAGCTTAAAAGGGATAATGACGAAGCGCGTTATTACTGCGAAGCCTGACGAGCCTATTGACCTTGCCGCGCGACGTCTTGAGCGGCATAACATCTCTGCACTTCCCGTTGTTGACCAGGCTAACATGGTAGTAGGCATCATTACGAGTGAGGATCTGAGCAAGCTCCTCGCATGTAGGTAAACCGACGAGAGGTCTCTATGAAGATCGTGTTGAAGTTTCCACAAAAGGTTATGCAGGACCCACTATTAGCAGACGTTGTCTTGGAAACGGGCGTGCGCATCAACATCGATCGGGCGTTAGTAGACGCTACTATTGGAGAAATAGTGATCGATGTGCCCGACGAACGAGTCGAAGAGGTAGCTCAGGCATTCAGGCGGCGTGGCACCGAGGTGCGGGAAATGGATACGCCAGTCGTGCTCGACGAAGCTGAGTGTGTGCAATGCGGTGCTTGTATATCGGTTTGCCCCGTGGAAGTCTTTTCGTACAATAAGGATAGGTCGATCTCCATCGATCTCACGCGATGTGTGCTCTGCAAGACCTGCATGACAATGTGTCCCCACGGTGCCCTCAAGACTGCTGAGGAATGAAGGAGAAGTTTCAGCTTAAGCAGACCGTCGTTACAATCATTGCCGATGCGCCCGAGCACATCGCGCGTGCGAAAAACGCGATTAGAGCGCACCGACGTAGTTTGGAATTTTTTATCGAGTTGAATCCTTATTTCCGTTTCGCGCTAGAACCCGTTGAAGATTACATCGGAGACCCTCCAGATATCGTTCGCCGGATGTTCGGTGCCTCTTCAGCGGCGAAGGTCGGGCCGATGGCTGCGGTTGCAGGCGTTATCGCCGACCTCGCCGTTGAGGCAATGGTAGACGCAGGCGCGTCATATGCAATAGTCGATAACGGGGGCGATATCGCTCTAACGAGTGACCGCGACGTGGTCGTCGGTATATATGGGGGCCTCTCTCCCTTCAAAGACGTGGGGTTCAAGATTGAACCAACCCAATTTTTAGGCGTCTGCACGTCCTCTGCTACAGTCGGTCCGTCTATCAGCTTTGGTACAGCAGATGTCGCGTGTGTTATCGCTGAAACGGCGTGTTTGGCTGACGCCGCTGCTTCAGCGCTTGGAAACTTAAGCGATGACCCCCAAGCGGCTTTCAGTGCTATAAAGGATATAAACGGGGTCGTAGGGGCCCTTTTAATCGTCGAGGACAAGCTTGCTACGTGGGGCAGGCTTCCAATGCTTGTCCGTGCTTCTGTCGATGCTGCGTGCGTTACGCGCGTGTGAAGCTAGCGCAATGCATTGTGACGCTCTTGTCTAGGACGCGTCTTTACCTGAGCCCTCGCAGCCCGACGAGATAATAACGTGCTGCCATCATAAAGGCAAGGTCATAGATGGTTGCGGTACCAGCTGATCGTCTTCGTCAAACCGTCAATAAGACTTACGCGCGGTGCCCATCCAAGCGCTTTGATACGCGAGATATCTGCACACATCCTTTCGATTTCGACGGCAGCCGACCTACGCTGCGCACGCCGAGACGAGATGGTTAGGGGTTTGTCGAGAATCTCTGCAACACGCGCTACAAGCGTTTCGATACTGACCTCAACTCCCGATGCGACGTTAAAAATCCCTTCGCCGGCTTCAGCAAGACGTAAAAAGGCTTCGACTATATCGTCTACGTAAGTGAAGTCCCGCGTTGGGGTAAGATTGCCTAACGTTAGGGAGTCTGTGGTGAGGGCGCTCTTGATGATCGAAGGTATAACGAAATCGGGATGTTGACGAGGCCCGTAGGTGTTAAAGAGTCGCGCAATAGCAATAGGTATGCCGTACGCGCTGCTGTACGCGGAAACGAAAGCCTCTGCCGCGAGCTTGCTCGCCGCATATGGCTCTCGTGCTCGAAGAGGATGCTCTTCATCGATAGGGAGGTACTGAGGCGTACCGTACACGTGGGCTGAGCTTACAAATACGAGTCTCTCTACAGATGAAGACCGTCTGATCGCTTCAAGGACGGTCAAAGTGCCTGATGTGTTCGTTTCGAACGTTTGGCGTGGATTTTCGAGTGCACGGCCAACGTGTGAGATGGCGGCCAAATGGAACACGGTTGCAGCATCATTTATTAAAAATGTATGACTAAGGTCGCCGCGCACCACGCAGAGATGAGGACTCCCTCGAGCGACGCGGTCAGGTTGACTACGGACGAGGACGCTGACAGCGGCTCCACGTTTTATAAGACTGTTGACCAAGTGAGAGCCAAGGAACCCCGTAGCGCCCGTTACGAAGACCTTTTCCAGTTTGTTCATCCAAATCCCCACGTTAGTGTTGGTCGGACAGCGTAGTCTCAGTGTTACGCTCAATCAGACGCTCTTAACGAATTGTACAACCGATCCCTATAAGGAGCTCGGTCACATCACGGTGAAGAAGTTCGACGTCGCCGTCGATATAGGTCGAGACGCGGAACGTATGACTACTTTGCGGTGCATAGTGATCAATCACGCTCACTGCAGTAACCTCAGCGACGGTTGAAAGAATACGTGCGATGATCTCTGGGTTGACTCCAGGAGGAAAAACCGCGGAAAAATCCCGATGGCGCTGTCCGCGCGCCAATCGGTATCGTGAGACCTCTTCATCGGACATTAATTGGACGTTTTCCGTCTTTAAGATGACATCTTTGGACCGTTCTTCAACAACGATTTCGCGTGGAGAAGCACTCTTTATAACACCCATGTGGACCGCTCCGGTGTAGACGTTTATCAGTCCTTGGGTGCTTCCGATAGATCGTTTGAAGTCCTCTACTTCCTTGATGTTGGCCATGATGAGTTTGTTCGAACGTTTTAAGGCAGGCTCTGCATCGCCAAAATGTTTTGCTGCCCGTTTCATCGTTGCGATGAACGCCGCGCTATCATTAGCGTTGATGATATCAATTAGTGCGGCACATTGCGTTAAAAAGGCCTCGTGGACGGACCGATCTGCATTCATCTGGATAGATGCGTATAACGCAGGGTTTTGCCCGAGAATTCGGCCTATAAAATCTATAAAAATCTCATATACAGGGCTCATAAAGCGGCGAGAGCGCTTGATATCAAACCGAAGCGCTTCAAGCGTGACCCCTGTAGCAATATATCCGAAGTGAGTCAACCCTTGAATAACTGACATGACGTGGTCGTGCTCCTCAGCAGAGAGCTCTTCCACATGGGCGCCGGCGTTTTCGAAAAGATCTATGAGAAACCCGCGCCCTAGTTCGCCGCGCACCGGCGTCACGATGACGGTCTCCCCTTCCATGTCAGGCATACTAGGACCAAAAAGCGGATGGACGCTCACGAGTTCAACGCCAGGCGGCGCACTGATTAGCATCTGCTTTACGGCGTCTCTCTTTACCGATGTTATGTCGAAAAGCACCGCGCCCGGCTTCATCTGAGGTGCGACTTGTGCAATAACGTCGGAGGTAACGTCGATGGGCACGGCGATTACAACTACGTCATAATCCGCATAGTGCACGTTTGACGATCGACCCACAAGGGTGACGTCTATCTCGCGTTCGACAAGAAATCTTTCGAACCAACGCCCCATCTCCCCGTAGCCACCAACGATTGCTGCCTTGAGTGCCATTATCCTTGACCCTCATTTTTGGCACCGTTCGCGCGAAGGAGCTTCTCACGCACCGTGGCCTCCATGATTTGCACGGGTGGCTCCACGGCGGTCCATATGGCAAAAGAAGCTGCGCCTTGGTGCACTAACATCTTTATCCCATCAATCGTTTGTAGACCTACGGCGCGCGCTTCGCGTAGTAAGGGGGTTTCAAGCGGGTGATAAACAATATCGAACACAACGAGCTCAGAATGCATTTGATGGGATTTAACAAGCGTTTGCCCATCAAGAACGCCGCGCATGCCTACGGTCGTCGCGTTGATAAGTACACGCGCCTCGGTCAGTAAGCGATCGATCTCGACAAGACTGTGCGCCTCAACGTCGCCGCAACCGCAGTCGATATGTGCTTCAGTCATTTGTCGGGCGAGGATAAGCGATCTACTTGCTGTCCGATTGGCAATAAGCACTCGGGCTCCGTCAACGAGCAGTTGCGCAGCAATTGCCTTTGCGGCACCGCCAGCACCAAGAAGCAGGACGGTCGTGCCTTTAACCGTGATGCCCGCCTCTTCGAGTGCCCTGACCGCTCCAATGCCGTCAGTGTTATAACCCCCTCCGTTGCGGTCTATCGTGTTGACCGCGCTGATGCGTTTTGACAGAGCATCTGGGTCGCAGTGATGTAAGGCGGCTTCTTTGAGAGGGAAGGTGATATTAAGTCCGCCAAACCCGAGCGCTTGGGCTCCACGTATTGCTTCTGCGATCCATTCTTGACCCACGTCGAAGGCATAATATGCAGCATCGATGCTGAGTGCGTTGAATGCAGCGTTATGCATAGTAGGGGAGAGTGAATGGCTTATGGGGCTGCCAATAACGCCATAAATGGTCGTTACTGCCATGACTGGATCTCTTCAAGCGCACGTTTTAGCTGTGAAACGCTGAGCATCCCAGGCGACGCGCGTTTACCGGTAAACCCGAAAGGCCGCATTTTCGGGGATATATGTCGTCCGACGTAACCATAGAGTAGCGAGGAGCCGTAGATCCCCATAAGGGGCCTGATGTGCGATCCTAGTACTCCCATCGGCACCACACTGAACGTCAAGCCTTCCTCTTGCGCGGCAAGGCTTACGTCGAGCACCCGTGGGGCGTCTTGTAGGTGCTCGATGGTTACTGCAAGCTTGACAACGTCGCCGTAACGGC
>CAYHCZ010000019.1:0-20434 GCA_964355295.1 uncultured Methanomicrobia archaeon | reverse complement strand
CTCGAGACGCGAGAAGCGTCTTGTGATCAAGCGTTTCACAGATCTCACCGACGTCTCTCTTGAGGTCTTCAAAGTCAATTACAAAATTGTCAATCTGCAGACCAACAATCTTCACGCTCATAGCGTATGTATGCCCGTGGAGGTTTCCGCATTTTGGGTGGTTCGGAATAAAATGGCAAGCTGAGAACCTGAGCTTTGCCTGCCACCCATCAAGCTCAATCCACATTCGTTGATTCATCTTAGCCGTGTTAAGCGTTTCAATAATTAAGGTTGATGAATTGGTCTATTAGCAGAATGATATAAAAAGCGGTCGGAGAGTTGCATACTCCTTTTTTAGTTTTAAGTATAATTTGCATCGAGGATAATTAACATCGTGAAAAAGCGACAAGATTTCTATTATCGAAAGGCTAAGTTCGAAGGATATCGATCACGAGCATCTTATAAATTACTCCAAATTCAAGAACGTTACCGCATTGTCCAGCGGGGAGATATCGTAGTTGACTTAGGCGCAGCTCCTGGAGGATGGCTCCAAGTGATTCGCCAGTTAGATGCGACAGCTATAGCCGTTGATTTACAACAAATCGCTCCTCTAGAAGGAGTGGCCTCCATTCGAGCCGATATTACTGCTCCAGAGATTGTGGTGGAGAAAATCCAGGAGCTTGTCGGTGAGGTCAACGTTGTCGCGTCAGACGCCGCTCCAAATCTTAGCGGGGTTTGGAGCCTCGATCACGCGCGATCAATCGATCTCTCGAGCTGCGCCTTAAAAATCGCTACAGGCGTGCTCAAAACGGGAGGAAATTTTGTAGTAAAAGTCTTTCAAGGAGATCTCTTTGAAACGTTTACACGCGAGGTAAGCGCTCATTTTAGCTTTGTAAAGTCTTTTAATCCGCGAGCGTCAAGAAAACAGAGCGCTGAAATATACGTTGTGGCGAAACGCTATTTAAATAACAAGGGAACTTGAACGACGAATCTGCGCGGTTCAATGGAAAGTTGAGTCGAGCAAGAGTGCGAAAACCCGTCCGCAGATCCACGTAACATATTTATTTACGTGTTGAACAGTAGTGATTAAAGTTGAATTAGCTATAGCATACATTCTCAATTTTTGATAACTCTCGCGAAAGGAGAGCACGAAATGGCACAAAAAAGTACGACTGGCGTGATGACAAGGCTCTTGCTCCTTTATTTAGTTATGACGATAGCGTACGCGTTTTTGCGACAACCAATTGGCACCGCGATGAACGCCGTTCTAGGCGGTTTAGTGACCGATCTCCATGTCCCGATGTTTATTACAATCCTTCTGTTATCCATCGTTACAGGCGCTTATTCTTCTCTCCTCCTTAACCGATTCGTTGATCAAGAGCAAGTAAAGCAATCACAAGCCAAGATGAAAGAATTTCAGAAGGTCTATCGTGCAGCACAACTCGCAGAAGATAAAGGCAAACTCAAGAAGCTCGAGACCGAACGTGCCGAAGTGATGCAGCTCAGTTTGGATGTTCAAGCGCAGACGATGAGACCAATGCCGTATATACTCATTATTTCGCTTCCGCTGTTCGCGTGGCTGAGTTATATAATGTACATACCGGGATTAGATTCATACGTGTTACCGACGATAACCTTCCCTTACTTCGGAGTGCAAGCATACACGGCGGGGGTTATCTTAGGATTTCCTGTGTGGCTTATTTGGTACTTGCTTTGTTCGCTCGTTTTTACTCAAGTGATACGAAAAACTCTAGGGATGTAATCATACACAGCAGATCTACGTCCTAAAAAACTCATGTCGATAAGACGCCCCTGCATTAAAAGCGCCCCGCACAACGCCACATAACCTCCTTATGTCCACTTAGTGTTGTGTCGGTTGCGCAACTCAAATCACGCAAAACGTCCTTCAAAATGGTCACGTTAGCGTTTGTCTTTATTGACGTACCTGAAAAATGGGTTCTCGATGCTTGATACCCACTACTCCGTAAGCCATTTAAGAGCGCTTCAATTGGGATCGGCGGACAGTTGAGCTGTTTCAACAGCTTATGGTAATCAAAAAACGTTACGACATTAAGCTCATTAAGACATAACGTAATGGTCTTACAGGCTTGCTTTTTAGTACGAAAAACGCCATTTTCAAGGTTTTTAAGAACTATTTTGCAGAAAGATTGATCGTGGAGCGCCCCGAGCCAAAGAGGCCCAGCTATGGCAAGCTCGTTAGCACACGATGCACACACGCAGCGCTGCATAGGTGCAAGTCCTGGTACGGCGTGGCGATGCCCACATCTTAAGCAATGGAAGACAAATCCAAGTGAGCTCAAACACGCATCAGCCAGTCTAGCGCCTCTTTCGATCCTTAAATAAACTCGATAGTAGTGCTGAGTCGCATGCGCTAGCACAGGAAAAGCAGATTTATCATATTTCACAAATTCTCGAACAATTTTACCAATAAGTATGCGTATCCCAGTCTCAGCGTGATACTCAGTGTTGACAGGCAGCGCTGCGTACCTCCTAACACCCGCGTTAAAGTGGGCACCACTCAATGGCGCAGTGTCAGTAGCCGTCACACAAATCATCTTTAATGCGGATCTGCACGCAGCATCAATAAAAGGAGCGGGAGATCCAAACGGGTCTATATCGATAACATCGAATCTTTCTTCTGACATTAATGCGTTTGCATCGGAGTGCTTCACGCGCGCATTAAGCTGCAAACGTTTTACATTCCTCTTAATAAGCTGGTATGCTGCGTCATTACAATCATTGAGGGTAACTTCCAATTGCGCTTCGTTTGCGACTCTGAGCCCTCGAATGCCGCTCGCGCTCAGCGCATCGAGATAGGTGATTACAAACCTCTTACTTAGACTATCAGCGAAAGTCTGCATGCAAGCGACGTTTATGTCCCTACTAAACTCCATTGTCGGGTTGTAAAAGACCGCAGCAGATGATGGCGGATATGACGCATTTTCATCTAATTGCGGTACTAAAACAGGAGTTTTACCTTCGACAACCGGCATCGTTCGCATAAATAGGGCACAGTTTTGCAAATCATAAGGTTTATTGTAATACCATAATTTTCGTCGCGCGCCGCGCCGTAAGAACAGAGTTATTGACTAGTGAATCACGTTTTAGGTAACCTTCTCAAACTTCCAACGTTCAGTCAGCGGAGCGGTGGCATCTATACCAACTTTTGTCGTTGTTCCGTCGCTACGTGCTCGGGGATCAAGTGACGATCCCCGAACGTTTGGCACTATCATAATGTCTACGTCCCCTCGAACTCGCGTAGCAATTGCGAATTCCACGTCAGCCATGTCGTAAATATCAATATCCTCATCGACCACTACGACGTGTTTTAGGCTTGTATGAGACGCAAATGCTGCCATAATCACATTTCGAGCATCTCCCTCAGTCTGTTTTTCTATCTGAACGACTGCGTGCAGATAGTGGCGGCCGCCAGTAGTCAATATCACGTTCTTGACTTTCGTGACGTTCTGACACGCTTTAAAAATCAGCGGCTCATAGGGGATGCCCATTAAAAGGGAGTGCTCGATACCTGCTGGCAAAATTGAATGATAAATCGGATCTTTAACCGAAACCATTCTCGTTAGTTCTACAACTGGTTCCTGTCTGATAAGGTCATAAGTGCCTGTCAGATCTACAAATGGACCTTCTGTTGCAGTCCTTGCTGGGTTTATTTGTCCCTCTAAAACTATTTCACTTGGTGGAACCGGCACCCCATTTTCACACTTAATGAGAGTTTGTGCTTCGCCTTTGAGTGCAGCAGCGTAGTTAAACTCTAAACCGCAAGGCACTCGAGTTGTCGTCGCAAAAAGCGTGGCGGGGTCAACGCCTATAGCAATAGCCACATCGAGAGGTTGGGCTCTTTGAGCGCTAGCCATATACATCAGGTATGCATGACGCGGAGGCACAAGCCTGACAGCCAGCGACGTGTCGTCGATGATCATCATGCGATGGACAGAAGCGTTTACCCTATCACCGTACTTTATGACGACGACACCTCCAGTGATATAAGGTCCTCCATCCCGCTTGAAGAACTTCATTACTGGCAACTTAGTCAAATCAGGAGTGCTTTCTACATCCCAAGCCACATCGCGTAATGTCGTTTTTCCATTAGGTGCCGTGTTTAGAAGTTTGCCGATAAGTCCTTGTTCAGGAACACCTAACGCATCGGCAAGCAGCTTACGTGAGCCTATGAGATTTACGATAGCTCTACTACCGCCAACGTGCTCGAACAAAACCGGCCCTTGCCCGCGAGCAAGGCGCGGGGCTTCTAAGATCGGTGAAACGGACTTCTTAATGACCTTCAGTTGTCCTGAGTCCATTAGATGCTGAACAAATCGTCTCATTCAATCGCCCCATCGCTGCGAAAGCGAATGCTCTAGTTGCAGCAAGTCTAGCACTCGCGCGACTAGCGAATCTATAAGCTCTCCGATCGTTGTTGGACGTGTGTAAAACCCAGGACTAGCAGGAAATATCACCGCCCCACAATTAGACAATTTCAACATATTGTTCAAATGAATCCCACTAAGCGGCGTCTCGCGTACAACTAAGATCAGCTGTCTTCTTTCCTTCAAGCACACATCAGCCGCACGCGTCACAAGATTTGAAGAGATTCCGTTGGCGATGCTTCCAAGCGTCTTCATACTGCATGGTATTATCACCATACCTTTGCTAATATTGGATCCGCTAGAAATTGACGCTGATAAGTCCGTCTCTTCGTACGTTTTATCGGCAAGCGATGTGACGTAGTTTAAACTATACTGAGTTTCTATACCTAAGAGATCTTGACCGGTCTTAGTAACAATGAGCTGCGTCTCAACCTGCAGATCTCTGAGGGTTTCGAGCAATCGAACGCCGTATTGGACTCCGCTCGCACCAGTAATTGCAACTGTAATTTTCATTTGATTACCTCGATAAGTTCGTTCACAAGCTCAAATGATGTTTCAACAATTTGGCAAATTTGCTGCTCAGACGCGTTTCTGACGTGGATGCCAACTATTACGACGCAGGTGCACTTCAACTCTTTCGAAATTCGCAAAGCCGCTTCTTTTGCTATTAAGTCGTCACGATGGTCACATACTGTGATTACTGACGAATAAGACCGCTCGTTGAAGCCTCCCAACGCAGCGGCGCCTATGTGCGCTTCGCCCCCAACTAGTGTGATTAATAAATCTCTACCTAAACAAGACACATCGGCCTTTAAATCTACTGAGCCAGCATTTTTTGTTAAAACCAAAGTATCACGAAACAATACTTGCCCCCTATTGGTTTTTGTGATTTGGATCGTTAAATCGCCAAGAGGTCCCAAGCGCGAGCGGCTTTCCTTAATCCTATCTTACTGACAGCCTAAAGGCTTTTGGGTTTAACACTTTTTTTGCATATAAGACGACCTTGCGAGTGCAACTATGTGGATACAGACTTGGGCCGCTAACTGCGCCTACTTAGAGGATGCAAGAAAATGAAAGTACTGTTATTTATATCGGGGTGCTTGCTACTTCAAATGAACGTATAACACAACTGACGTGCCTGCACAAAGATTGTAGAAGCGCCCTACCATTGAAGGTCTTGACCGGAACGGATATACCCATTTATCTGAATGGATCTTATTACAAAACGGGGGAATGCCTTTGTTATTACTGTCTGGCGGAACAGGCAGCCCGAAGCTGCTTCGCGGGCTACTCAGCATCTGTTCTGAAACTGAATTGACCGTTATCGCAAATACCGGAGACGACATTTGGATCTCTGGCAATCTTGTTTGCCCCGACGTCGATACAGTAATCTATACCATCGCAGGAGTTGCAACCGACCATTGGTGGGGTATAAAAAACGATACTTTTCTAACACACGAAGCGCTTGCGAGCCGCGGAAATGAAGAAGCTCTCGTCATAGGCGAGCTTGATCGGGCGACCCACATTTTCCGTTCAGACCTTCTGCGGAAGGGAATGACATTGACTGATGCGACCCGCCTCTTATGCGCTTCCTATGGTATATCTTCAAAAGTCCTCCCAATGACGAACGATTTCGTCCCCACCTTTATTGAAACAGACAAAGGTGAAATACACATTCAGGATTTTCTCATAAAACATAAGCAGCAACCTGACGTTAAGCACGTCAAGTGTGGGACCGGCAAAATGTCAAGAGAATTAAGAACCGCCCTCAATAAACATAACGCCGTTATTATCGGACCCTCAAATCCAATTTCAAGCATTCTTCCCATTCTTAAAGTAGAGGGGATGAGGCGGGCCCTTAAAGACCGATTTGTCGTTGCTATCAGTCCGATAGTCAAAACTGAACCTGTGAGTGGGCCGGCACGAAAATTTATGGAAGCTGCAAAACTTCCTGTTACCTCTGCTGGAGTTGCCAAGTTCTACAGCGACTTTTTGAACGTTTTAATCGTCGACGACACGGACTTAGCGATTTCACGTCACGATTTGCCCGGTGAAGTAGAAGTGCTCCGAACGAATACTATCATGAGAAACAGGAAGCAAAGCGAAGAACTTGCTTCAGAGATCTTGCAAGTGCTAGCACAGCATAGTTGAATTGCTCTAGATGTGCGCCCCTTGGCAACTTATTATTATATAGCAACGCACCACAATAATGAAACAAAAGTGCACTGCCGAGTGGGTACTTTAGCACTTTAAACGACATCCTCGAAACAATAGAGAGTTTACCTTGTCTAACATAGATTTTAACTTGACAATTGGGGATATTAGAATATCAAACCCTATGGTGCTTGCTTCTATCGCTGGAGTAACGAACAGCTCCTTTGCCATATCGCGCAGTGTTGGGCTTGCAATATTGGGTGGATATAATCTCGATGAAGCAACCATTGCTGCTGCAAAAGAGCTCGTTAAAAAAGGGCGAAGCGAATTCGCGTATGACGAGCCCGTGCCTGTAATTAAAAACGAGCTCGGAGTTATGAAATCGACCGCTATAATAGCTGGAGTTAACGCGCGGTCGACGACGTTAGAACCTTTAATCGAAATCGCTGAACTGATTCATCAAAAAAAGGCAATTCTCGAACTTAATGCTCACTGTAGACAACCTGAAATGGAAGCTATTGGCGCTGGTCAATGCTTGACCCAGGATCTAACCAAGCTAAGCGAATGGATCTATGAAATAAAGCAGACGGACGTGCCTTTATCTATAAAGGTTCGCGCAGGAGTGGTAGGCGATATCGAGCTCGCCAAGACCATAGATAAGGCAGGTGCTGATGCGATTCATATAGATACCATGGATTTTGGACCGACGTTAGTCAAGAAGATACGGGATGCTACAACGCTCAAAATTATAGCGAACAACTCCGTTGTGGATTATAACAGCGCTCACAAGATGTTCTCAATGGGGGCGGACTATGTTTCAATAGCCCGCGCAGCAATGGCTAGCGATGCGGCTTTACAAGGGATACTAGCTGAAGTTCAATCATTTCAAGAAACAGTTGGGTGGTATAACGCACCAAAACACATCTGTGCTGGAGGAGATCTGCGAGGGCTGACGTTTTGTTGCATGCCAGTAAAGGATTGCCCGCTCCGTTACGTTTTGAAAAGAGCGGGAATCTCTAAGGAAGAATATGTCCGTGTCAAAGAGAGTTTTAATGGAACAAAGCTCGGCGAAGGTTCCGATACGTGCTTCGGCAGCATGGTTTGGTGTTGCAAGATCACAAGGCCTTGTCCTTGGAGAGACAGCTGTCTACAAGACCTAAACCTTTCTGACGCCGAATATATGCAACTAAAAAAACAGCTAGCCGAAGCATTGCTTAGCTCTCGAAATCTTGAGTGAGCAGCTTTCTCGCCATGTACGATACAGACTTCATAGCAGGTTCCGCGGTGCTCGCGATGTTGTTAGAGGTCTCAGCGACGCCAAAACCAGGCAACGTGGATAGAACTCACGATTTCGAGGATGTAACGTATGAGCATTTCCTCGGGTCGTCAGTGGGCGTGTTTCCTGTGTTCAGAAAGGCAGCATCAAAAGGAGGTCATATTGGAGATCTGATTTTTAATGCTGTAAAGGCAAGCGCTACGTGGCAAGCGGCAGGGAACTGTCACTTTGGTGCGATTCTTCTTTTGATTCCGTTGTGTACTGCAGCATGCAGAGGCAGCACGATCAGTCAGCTTAAGACAAACGTGATCGACATAGTTAGCAGTACTACTACTATGGACGCTGTAAGGTTTTATGAATCATTTCAGAGCGTTAACGTCCGCGTTAAAGAGCATCACTACCTTGACGTAAACAATCCCGATTCAGTGCACATGATTCAAAAGCAGCGACTGACGCTCCTCGATGTTATGGACATATCTAGCTCTAACGATACGATAGCTCGAGAGTGGACTGAGGGATTTCCCCTTATCTTTCGTGGACAAGAACTCTTAAAACGGTTCCAAGGATCAGGATTTGACCTCAATGATTCAATTGTGCACTTGTTCCTTACCTTTCTCAGCGAGACGCCAGACACCCTCGTTGCTAAGAAATTTGGATCAAAAGTAGCTCTTGAGGTTTCGAAAAAAGCTGCGCACGCATTAATACATGGCAATATCGAAGACTTTGATAAAGAGCTTATCGCAAAGAGAATCAATCCAGGCACGACTGCAGATCTTGTGATTGGGTCTTTGTTCGTTACCCTTTTAGGAGGATTTAGATACTGATGGAGGTTGAATTTCTCGAGGGGGTCTCAGAGGTCATAGCAACAACGCGCAATGACCAACCTAACGCGGCTCCTATGGGTATCATAAATCGCGACTTCCTTTATGCATTAGTTTACAAAGAAAGTCACACCTTTCTAAACGTCAAAAAGAATCTGAGGTTAGTTGCCAACTTTGTTTCAGATCCGCTTCTTTATGTAAAGACGGCCTTTGATGATCTTGATGCTTCATATTTTCGACCAGATGAAGAGGCACCGGTTCTCGCTGCAGCTTATGCTTGGGTTGAATTCGAATGTACTGTCCTAGAGAAACCGACTCAAAAGACTGCTCTCGTTAAGCTTCGACCGATGAGATCCGTTGTTCTACAAAGGCCAATATTACCGGTCAACCGAGCGTTCTACGCAGTACTTGAAGCAACGATTCACGCAACACGGTATAACACGCTCAAAGATCCAAAATACCTCGAATACACAGCCCATTACGAGAGCATCGTTAGAAAATGTGGCGGAAGACGGGAGTTGGAAGCATTTCAGTTGTTGAAAAAATACTTAGCGTGAGTCGCAGGTTTCGCTGTTCAATCGAAATTACAGGGGAGGAAACGAGTGAAAATCGCGTGGGGCATCACCGGTGCCGGTCATTACTTGAAAGATAGCTTTGATTTGTTCGTTGAACTCAAGCGACTCAAGCATGATGGTGTTAGTATCACTTCGTTTGTTTCACGGGCAGCAGAAGAGGTGACACGCGTTTATGGGCTTTTTCAGAACCTAACCCTAGTCTCTCCTGGTTGGTATATGGAAGAGATCATACTCGAAACAGAGCAAGGTTGGAGTTATCCCAAAACCGGTCGCTTCTCGCGCGGCATCTATGACGCTTTATGCATCTCCCCGGCTACCTCTAACACGGTTGCCAAGATAGCTCACGGCATCGCTGACTCTCTAGTCACTAACGCAGCTGCACATGCAATTAAGGCCGGTGTTTCAGTTTTCATAGTTCCCGTCGATATCGAAGGTAAGATTGAAAGTTCTATGCCGTATTTCATAAACAGAGATCTCTGCACTCAATGTCGCGAATGCACACAATCGTGTCCAAACAACGCTATTGAAGAACAAATCGATTACCTTAGATGCGACGGTTGTGGGTTGTGCCACGATGTGTGTCGCTATGGCGCGATTAGTAGGGGTTTGGTAAATCTCGCCGTACGTGAAATCGACAAAAAAAATGTCAAAACGCTCCGAAAGCAGTCAGGAATCACAGTTCTCAACGACCCTGTCGAGCTCAAAGATGCGCTTTGGGCAATAGTCTGATTAGGCGTAACGGCTACCATGCTTATTCGACATCTTTGAAGCTGGCAACTTACCTACTATTTTTGTAGTTCCCGATACGTACTTTGAGTGAATGGTTAACTGATCGCAGACGCGGCGAAACCCAGCCCTTTGCTTGCGATCTGCAACTCTTTATCGCGTGCAATATCTGCTTCACATCCGCGCCGTCTGCAACATTCACTTCGGTATAGCCAAAACCAATCGTCTCAACTTTGTGTGAATCACTTCCACCCGTTACCCCAAGGTTAAGCTTTCGAGCAGAACGGTTAGCGAGATAGTTTGAAACTCCAAAAAGATGTTTCGAATTATATGTTTCTACAGCATCTAATCGATTGACTTGAAGATTTCGCATGCCTTGCCTAAAGAACGCATATGGATGCGATGCAACAACGATTCCCCCGTTATCGTGAGCGTGTTCAATAGTTTCAACAGCAGTTAAACCTGAAGGCACGAGGTTGTGGGTTCCAAGTACGATCAAATGGCCCTCGCTAGTCGAAATCTCAGCACCAGGAACTATAATCAAGTCAAGTCCGAGGTCTTTAGTTAGTTTAGATGCTACAAAATAGGACTGTACTGAGTTGTGATCAGTAATTGCTATTCCATCAAGACCTGCTTTTTGCGTTTGTTTAAGTATCGCTTCAATTGAAGTTTGTGAGTCAGGCGAAAATTTAGAGTGAACGTGCAGGTCGAGCCGCATGCCATCAGTAATTGTGATATAATATATTAAGGGTATGTAGTTACGGTGAGATCTTATTACAAGAGCACTAGTGGCTACCGGTCGCTACGCCGAACAAGTCGTCAAGGGAAGCGTAGGTCAAGCTGCGGATGTTCTCGTTTTGGATATCGACATTGCGGCGCTAATGACCCCACCCTTATTAAAGGAAGCTTATGTTCAGCACGTAACACGGATAGCTCGTAAGTACGATGTGATCTTAATTCCCGGTTCTTCGAACACAACCGGATTTAGTTCTCTTGCCAATGAACTAAAGATAAACATTGTTCTGGGTCCAAAGCAAGCATATGATCTTAGCTTAGTGCTTAATTCCCTAGATGAGTCTCCATTATCACTAAATGAGCCGGCTGACCGGATCATTTTGGAAAAACGCAAAAATGACGCTTTGAAGTTATTAATAGAACTAGAGAGATCCGCCACTTTCGATTTCAAGATTCGTGACAAAAAAATAGGTGGCAATTCTCGGATGAAAGTACTCGCTGAGATAATAGACGCGCCCTTTGTGGACTGTAAACGCATCGCTGAGCGACATATACGGAATGGCGCAGATATCATCGACATCGGCATACCCCTTGGAACCACAGAACGTGAAGTAAGGCAAACCTTTGCGAACGTCCATGAAGTAACAGGTCCGCACAATGTCGCAACTAGCGTTGACAGCCTCGATCCAGCGCTTATTCGAGCTGGAATAGACGCAGGAGCCGAGCTAGTTCTTTCATTAACAGCAGAAAATGCCCGCGAGATCGGCCCTCTAATTGCAAAAAGAGACATTGCGGCTGTAGTGCTGCCCCACAACGGCGACGTATGCTCTTCTGTCGCTCTCGCACGCAGTTACCAAATTAGGAAAATCATAGCAGATCCTATGCTCTACCCTATAGGCATAGGAGCTGCCGATTCACTCGTAGAGTATCGCCGCGTGCGATCCCTCAGCCGGTTACCACTGTTTCTCGGCGTAGGCAACATCGTAGAACTTATGGAAGCCGACTCAGTCGGCGCTAATGCTTTACTTGCTGGCTTAGCTATGGAACTTGGCGTGAGCATTCTTTTTACGCCTGAGCACAGCGACAAAGCAAGAGGAAGCGTGCGAGAACTTAAAACCGCTGCTCAAATGATGCAACTGGCACAGTTCAAAGGGGGGCCTCCTAAAGACCTTGGCATCGACCTTCTTAAGCTGAAAGAACGCAGGAGCAGACCAGAATACGACATCACTAGCAAAAACATCTTCAACGCTAAAGACTTCAATCCTGAAAAATTTACGCAAGACCCTTCAGGCAATTTCGTTACCGGGATCAAAGACGGATTGATTTATGCACGACATAACACGGGAACAACTATCCGAGGAGATTCTGCAGAGAAAGTCCTAAACGCCATTTTTGAACTCGAACTAGTTTCAACGACATCACACGCAGGGTACCTTGGACGTGAGTTAAAACAGGCAGAAATTGCACTAAAATTGGGAAGAAGCTATGCACAAGACGATACCTTCTGAAGCCCTTGAAAACACGCTTACGTAGCCTGATGACCCCACAAGCTGAACAACGTCGAGGGTATACGTGCATTCAAACAAATTTTGGTCGCTTGGATAACATTAGGGGCAACGGTAAAGGCCTATAAGGCATCTGGTGGGTATTTTGGTGCACCTCATCGATCAATTCGTTAACCGACATAGGCTGCTTTGTACCGTTAAAGCGCTTAGTCACGGCTAGGCTTTTTTCTTGTTGCTCTTTTTCCCCTATAACGGCGATGTAAGGCACCCACTCTTTTCCAGCCGCGGCTACTTTTTTCTTGACAGACTCATCGCGGTCGTCGATGTCGATGCGAATCTTCGCATTTTGAACTTCGCCTAAAACCTCCTCCGCATATTGATGGAATTTCTCCGAGATCGGAATTATCCTAACCTGAGTCGGTGCCAACCACACAGGTAATGAGGGTACTTCTTCAAGCGCCTGCGCTTCGAGGATCGCGCCAAGCACCCGCTCTATGCCCCCCGTTGGAGACGTGTGTAAAATAATAGGCCGGCCTTCTCCCGTTTCATCATAATACTTTATATCAAAGCGCTCCGCGCTCTCCACATCAATCTGGACTGTAGGACATTCGATTGGTTTTCGAGAGGTATCCAACGCCGCAAGATCGCATTTACAAACCCAATAATGCGCGCGCTCTGATAAAAGCTCTATAAGGAACGGGCGCTGAAATTCGCGAACCATCTGCTGAACCCACGTCTTGTTCTCTTCATAAAACGTTTTCGTGCTTCGAAAGATAGGTTCATATTTAACATCTAGATCCAAACCTGATTTAAACCCGAGCCTTAATTGTTCTAAAAAAAACCGCTTCGCGTCATTCATATCCTTGCACGCCGTGTGCATGTCCGGCATAGTAAATGCTCGCTGACGCTTGAGACCGGTCACTTCACCACGTTGCTCATAACGGAAGGAGTAAGTCGAAAGCTCATACAGTTTCAAAGGCAGGTCTTTTGCGGTCAAATGCATCTGGTGCATCATGCTAAACATGCCAAAGCAGGCGGCGAATCTGAGCATCATATCACGCGTACCAGCTTTTAACCGGTATTGCCGCTCCCCAAACTTGCTTGCATGTTCGCTAACTGCTGTGCTCGAGAGGTCATACATCACTGGCGTTTCAACCGGCATAGCACCATAACTCACTGACAAGATGTATGCATAATCGATCAAAAGGTCGCGGATCAGTTTCCCTTTAGGTAACCACTTGAGGTGGCCCGCGTCTGACAGGGGTTCGTACTCGACTAGCTCCTTTTCCTTCATGAGCCTGATGTGCGGCAGCTCTGATTCCCCGCTTCGGCTGACATATTGTCCCAACTCGTATTGTAAAATGTCTTGAAATTCGGGGTCCTCTGAATTAAAAGTAGTCGCGGGTGTGAGCTTGCCTTCTGGCTCAATTACATAAAACTCTCTGTCGACTTTCTTCTTTTCTGGCTTTGCTTCGACTTTAATAGATCTTGAAAGCTCAGCAAGAGGATGACCCTTGCACTTGAGACTAAACGATTTGTACCATCCAAATGGTGCCCTTAGCACCTCATAACCAACAAGAAGAGATTCAATTTTCTGCAGAATTGCCAACGCAATATCGGGCGAGGCCAATTCAGAACTCAAATGAGCGTAAGGATAAAGTAACACCCGCTTTGTCGCCACTTTAACTGCTACGTCGCACACAGCATTTAAGGCTTCTATCGCCACTTCATCTACATTTACTGCATCAGCACGTTCTGCTGCGATAAATGCCACTAAAGCCTCCTCCATTCGTGCTTCGTTTCGCAACCCTTGCAAGTCTTCCGCGTACTTGGTTGCCTTTGTCGTCTTGTACTCTATGTAATCAACGTGCATTAGAAGGAGACGCATGTGTAACCATCCTTAGTTTAAATCATGCTTCGTTTTTTATTGCAATGACATCGTGCTGTTTCAAGAAACATACCGTAATCTGATCCAAAAAGCCCTGAATCTGCTACTACTTGCCGTAGAGAAAGCATACAGCTAGTATACGCTTTTAACGAACGTATACAGGACAGCAGAAATAGCTACAATTATGAGAAGGTCTTTGAGGTAAGGAATCCACCATAAAATAAACGTGATAGCGAATATTAGGGCAAATGTAATCCAGTCAATCCTGAGCTGATATCGGGGCCGTTGCATATTACAGATACACAATCGTTATGATATAAAATCCTATTGCTTTATTTTAAAAATAGCTACGAAGAGGGCTTGTTTTCTCCAAAAAAATCAGCTAAGCGTGCCTATCAAATATGTTGGTGTGGCTTTAGTAATGAGTACCGCATATCGAACCCCTAGTGTCAGCTTACGTGCTACAACTATCGGCCTATAATTATCATTATATAAGATGGTACTTCCGTTTTTACCTAGTTCGACCGCAAGGGCGCTGTAAATTTTTCCAAGACTGAGACAATTTTGCTCGTAAGCAATGCGGTGGTGATCTATAGTTAACATTCGCGATCGTTCTTTAGCTAATCTGCCAACCACTGGCTCCAAAAAAAACGCAGAAGTTCCCTTTCTTTTTGAAAAACGGGTGATGTTCACCTTAAGGGGGCGGATCTCTCTAAGTAGTTGCAGTGATGCTTGAAAATCCCCTACAGTCTCAGTTGGGAATCCCACTATGAAGTCGGTCGATAAGGTAATATCTCTACATGCACGACGGAATCGTTCGACGATGCGCTTAAAATCAGATATAGTATATCCCCGTTCCATCAGCTCTAAAACCCTGTCGGAACCAGACTGCACTGGTAAGTGTAAAAACTTGTACACTTTCGGATGCTTGAACGCTCGCAATAGATCTTCGACGATATCGTTGACTGAAGAAACGTTCATCATCCCGACGCGTAGTCTAAAGTCGTATTTAAGTTCGCTAAGGGCTTCTATAAGCTCTGGCAATCTGTATCCCTTGTCTAGTCCATAAGCGCCTCCGTCTTGCGCTGTCAAAAAAACTTGTTTTGCACCGTGCTGAAGCCTGTGCTCTACGTCCCTTGTTATGACCTCAACGCTTCGACTTTTTATCGATCCTTTTATCAGCTTCACGACGCAGTAGCTACAGCTTCCTTGACATCCTTGAGCGATCTTCACTCTCGCTGTTACGTTATACCTTGACGTGGCATCAGGCTCACAGGAAAAATGAGCAAATATATAAGGCGCAACACGATCGATCGGCATAACCTGCAATTCTGGGAACATAAAACGCAACCGGTCACCGAGCGGTTTTACCATGCAACCACTGACAATGAGGGTCTGATGGCCTAGCTGGCTATATAGCGCCTCGATCCGCTTGAGGATTTTCCGCTCTGTGGCCTCAATCACCATGCACGTATTTAGAACGACGACATGAGAGTCGCTTGCGGAATTAACTACGCGGTACCCCACCAGCTGGTGTATGAGTTCTTCGCTTTCACTTTGATTTAACGAACAGCCATACGTTTTAACACAAACTGACGTCATCTTCTTCTCTTAAGCTACATCACGCCTAACGGGAATCATACCAATTGAAGCACCCTGTTTTATGTCAAACGGCACAAACCTGAACCGTTTACTTAACGACATACTGGCAGTCGCAACGTAAAGTTTAGACAAATAACAACAGATAATCATACTTTTTTTAGTATTAAGTCTAACACTCAACACAACATAACAACTGATGTTGAGCAGGAATACATGAAAATTTCAGTCGTCATCCCAACGATGAATGAGCCCGGTATTGAAAGTGTGCTTCACGACGTCTTTGACGCGCTAAAAAACCACTATATCGAAGTAATCCTCGTTGACAAGTCGACAGACGAAACGCCGGTACGTGCTGCCGAGTTTGACGTAAAGATTATCCACCAGACGGGAACCGGCTACGGGGATGCGTACATAACAGGATTCAAGCACATTTCAAAAGATTCAGAGGTAGTCGTCATCCTAGATGGCGATTGCACTTACGATCCCTACGATATTCCGGCCCTACTTAAACCTGTTAGCGACGGCGTTGATTTTGTTATCGGCAATCGATTCGCTCTTATGGACAAACAAGCGATGAGCAAGAGAAACGCGCTCGGCAACAAAATACTCACTGCGATGATACGATTCTTGTATCACGTCCAAATAACTGACTCTCAGTCAGGAATGCGTGCGATACGGCGCTCGGTGCTTGATGATTTGGAAATGCAGTCGCCCCATATGCCATTCGCGAGCGAAATGATTATTGAAGCACAAAAAGCCGGTTTGACAATTACTGAAGTTCCGATTAGCTACCGAAAAAGAGTCGGCCAAGCAAAACTTGATCCATTTAGAGATGCACTAAGTATTGTATTTATGACCATTCGCCTCGTAAGGGACTACAATCCACTAGTTATTTTCTCGCCAATCGGACTTATCCTCATCTTAATAGGCCTTGGTTACGGCGCAGGTATTTTCATTGATTTTTTAAATACGGGAGTTGTAACACGGTTCGCAGGGACCATTCTTTCTGTTCTCCTTATTATGACCGGTTTACAAATAACGCTCTTTGGTTTGCTGGCCGACATCATTCTTACGAACCTGCGACGAAGATAAGCTAAGATGAATATTGCTTACGTATCTGACGTTATCTACCCGTTTGTGATGGGGGGGGCTGAAAAGCGCATCTACGAAATGGGGAGACGTCTTGCTGCTCACGATGAGGTTCACGTTTTTGGCATAAAGTGGTGGGGGGGCAACAAAAACATCGATTTAGATGGATTACACTTGCACGGCATTTGCAAGCCACTCAGCTTGTATGCTGGAGAGAGAAGGTCGTTTCAAGAGGCAGTGCGCTTTGCTGGCAGTCTAAGCCCTTTATCTGGTTATGACCTCGACGTTATTGACTGCAATCAATTTCCATATTTGCACTGCTTTCCATCGAAGCTGATCTCACAACTAAAAGGTATTCCGTTAATCATTACGTGGCACGAGTTCTGGGACGACTATTGGAACGAATACCTGGGAAGATTAGGGTTCCTTGGCAAGCTCACGGAGCGGGCTGCATTAAGGGTAGCTGATAAAGTTATAGCTGTGTCCGAAGCTACCAAAGAACACCTAGTTAACCTCAAAAAAGGGACTGCTCTCGTGCCAAATGGCGTAGATATCGCCTTTATAGACTCAGTCGCACCCGCTGAAATTTCAGTTGACGCGCTTTTTGTCGGAAGACTAATTCGTGAAAAAAACGTCGATCTGCTTATTCGTGCTCTCCCCGCAGACACTACACTATGCATCATCGGGGACGGCCCCGAAAAGGAGAACCTCACACAACTCGCAAAAGAAGTTCACGCGACAGTACGGTTTGTCCGCACACTGTCCTACGCAGACCTCATAAGCGTAATGAAGGCCGCGAATTCACTAGTTCTGCCATCCATTCGTGAGGGTTTTGGTATTGTTGCCCTTGAAGCGCTCGCGTGCGGAACGCCCGTGATCACCACCAACGTTCAGAAAAATGCGGCAAGAGCACTTATCACGCCGGGAGAGAACGGCTTTCTTGTAGCCCCAACAATTGGCGAGATCCGATCAGCACTGTCTAAAATTGATAAACAACAAATGACCCGAGCGGCAAAGGCGAGCGCGGCGTCTTTTGATTGGAATACCTTGTGTAAGACATTATACGATGTATATCGCTCCATGACTTAACGCAGGTGATACCTCATAACAAGTCTGTTATTTTAGTCCACGCAGCGCTTAACAACCTTTTTAAAGTTATGCAGTCTTTTAATTACACACTACATACACTCAAGGTTTTGCCATAGCAACCCTCGGAGGCAATAAATTGAATATTCTGTTCGCTGCTGAGCTTTTTCCTTTCTGCGATGTAGCTGGTGACCTTCAAATACAAGGCGGAGGTGAGATTAACACTTATGCACTGGCTCGTGAGCTTTCAAATAACCACCAAGTAACCGTAATTACGTCAGAAATACCTAATTCCGCTTATCCTTCAGATCTCTTCCCATTTAACGTACAGAACGTCTATAACGGAAAAACCGTCGCACAGCATCCTGAAAACCTGCGATATGCTTTCCGACTATCTCGGGAATTGAGACGACTTGCGCCGGAGTATGACGTTATCGTACCGCAGACGTTTGTACCTGTTTTGTCCGCGTTGCTCAGCCGCGTTAAAAAGCCTGTCGTGCCACTTGTTTACGATATTTATCAACCTTTACCTTTTGTTAGTGGGGTAGCAGCGTGGCGAGATTTGCAGAATGGCAGCTTGGCGAGGGGGATTCAGGGGAGTCTCCTCGAAAGAGTATGTTTGTACTACGCTTCGACTTGTCCCTTGGTGATTACGATCTCAAAGGCTAGCTTAGATACGTTGCAGTATTGGGTTCCACGACACAAAATCAGGTTGACTGGGTGTGGGATCGACCTGAACGAATATCGAACTGGCCTTAAAGACATTGACGTCGTTTGCATCGCACGACTCGATGTTCCATATAAGAACGTGGACATCGTGTGCGACGCTTTGTTTGACTCGAACATTCGCACATACATCGTCGGCGAAGGGATACTCCGAAGCAAGCTTGATTACGAGTACGGAGGCAAGAACATCATCTTTACAGGGGCGATGTCAGAACCAGATAAGAAGGCACTTCTGGCAAGATCAAGAGTCCTCGTGTCAGCTTCATCAGTTGAGGGATTTGGTATAACACTCCTCGAAGGTCTCGCATCAGGCTGCTTGGTAGCCGCGAGCGACATCGGCGCCCACAGGTTTGTCGACCGAGGCTCGGGTATAATTCAGTTCTTTGACGTTGGCGATAGCATCGAAATTAAATCGGCCGTAACTGAACTTTTAAACCTATCGGACCAAGACATATCGATGAAACAGTCGCAAGGAATTGAACTAGTCAAGCGATACTGGCAATGGGAGTCAGTTGCGCGAAAAACAGAAGTCTTGCTCAAATCAGTGGTTCCGCCACATAGTAAACCGTCGAACCCGTAAACGTCTTTAAAAAGCTATCTACGTTTCCTCACCGGTATCGTACTCTACCGAGCTCACAATAGCAGCTGAAATTGAATCGACCCCATCGAGCCACTCAGCAACGTAACTGTCTTCCAACTCCGCAATGGTTTCTTCGTAAAGCGCCTCGCCAGCGATCACTCGTGCGCCTATTTTACCAACTATCGCGAGTGCTAAGTCAAAATGCCCCTTTTTTTCTTGTTCGAGCGCTTCTCGGATCAACTCATCCATTGGCGATTTGTCAGAAAAAGACTCCTTAATGTAGCTTTCAAATGACGCAAAAGCTCCAACTAGAGAAGCCTGAATGAGTCCGATTAGGTCGTCAAGCTCCCTATCACCCGTGTTGGTTTTTTTCTCCGTTATCGTCTCAATAGCAATTACACCTGCTAAAGATTCTTCCTGTGTGAGTTTACCTATTTCAAAACCTTTAACAAGCTTACAGCAAGCGATTACAACGTCTTCTTCCATCTCTACAAAGACTTTAGTCGCAGTCTCGTCCATTTTTTTGTAGTCGCTTTGCTTTGCGCACTCTAACCAATTGATCCAACGTTCCTCGGTGAACGGTATAGAGAGGTTCTTTGCTGTTTTCATCAAGTGACCTTGTTTAGTTCTCCGGAGACTTACTTCGGGGTATAATTCTATAATATTTATAATTTTCAGGCGCTTGCCGGTAGCTCTAAATAAAGCGTTCAAACAATTACCTATCAGATAAGTGCGCAAATTCGCTGGTATGCTTAAAACGCTCTAGTACTTGCTAATGTTCAATTCATAAGCACGACTAAAAAAACAGACAGAAACGAGCGGGGTCCAACATGCTGATGGTAGAAGCCCAAAGTGTGCATAAGATATACGAATTGAACGGAGTAAGAGTGCACGCGCTCAGAGATATCAACCTTATAATCGAAAAGGGTGATATGGTGGCGATTATGGGCCCCAGTGGTTGTGGAAAGACAACCCTGCTAAACTGTCTGTCAGGACTCGATGATCTAACCTCGGGCGTCGTAAAAATTGAAGGGATTCCCCTCGCCCAGATGAATGATAATGAGCTATCAGAATACCGCGCAAAGAGGATGGGATTTGTATTCCAAGCGTTTAACCTGCTCCCCGTACTGACGGCAGTTGAGAATGTTGAGCTGCCACTCCTAGTCGCTGGCACTGGTGAAAAGGAGGCACATGTCCGAGCATTAGACATGCTTGCGAACGTCGAACTTCTCGAGTGGGCAAACCATAAGCCATCTGAACTGAGCGGCGGTCAACAACAGCAAGTA
>CAYHCZ010000018.1:0-21766 GCA_964355295.1 uncultured Methanomicrobia archaeon | reverse complement strand
TCACTGCGGGGGTGTGATCCTCCATGATGAAGCCCGTTTCTTCATCCCTGATCACATCTACAATGCCTCCTTTTGCTGTAGCCAACACCGGGGCTCCACACGCCATGGCTTCTAAAACTGATGTAGGAAAGGCATCGAAATACGTAGGAAGAACAAACAGCCTTAATCGATTGAAATAATCCGGGAGGCCTTTTTCTATCCAGCCTGTGACTTCGATATCGACACCAAGTTCTTCAAAGAGGGCCTTACTCTTTTCGTCGACATAATGCGACAATTTTCCCGATCCACCGATGAGGAACTTCACGTTGTTGTAAGACTTGGAAACGAGCGGGATTGCGTCGAGAAATTCGACGATTCCTTTTTCTTTTTCCAGCCGACCAATAAAACCGACGACGAGTTCGCGTTCGTCAATACCCTTGTCTATTTTGAAATATGAGGTATCAACAAATCGAGCGCCTTCTGCGAGGAGTTTGCTTTGGTATTTTGCTAGCTTTAATTCACCGATCAGCGCAGAAGTCTCTGGCGAGAGTCCATCAAACAGCTTAAAAAGAAGCGGGTCTTGTGGGCTGAATATTCTTGTGAGCAGCTTTTTTTGCTCGCTTATGCTTCTGGTGATAATATCTATCGTTCTTTTCCCCAAAAGCTTCGAAGTAATTACCGGTATGAGATAAAACGGATTTGCCAGATAGAAAACAACGATATCTACTTCACTACGGATTTTTATAAGTTCCACACTACTTTTTACCTGCGCAAGAATACATTCGAAGATCCATAAAAGTCCAGAATAGAGTGTCGGTTTTTTTTCGGCCACATAATGTACACCTACACCAAGATCGCGAAGTTCGACGCTTTCAGATACTACGTTGATCCTGTCCGTGTATCCGTCTATCACCACAATTTTTTTGCAAAGAGGGTCAAGAATTTTGAGCAATTCCGACAAGAATTTGTAGGGCGCTTCAGCTTGCCAAGGGAAGGAAACAATGGCAACTCGGCGTTTTGGGTCATTTTCCAAAGATGCTACTGCCATCAAAGTCATAGCTTCTCCGATCGATACCTAAGAGATCGAGGATAGTTGGTGCGACGTCCATCAAAGTCGCTTCTTTTTTGCCGACGCTTCGTTCTTGAACGTTAGAGACAAGGAAAACCGCATGATGTTGCTTATGGTACCCAGGTGCTATATTGTGCATAATACTCCTACCGAACAAAGGTGCGGGAGTCATCATACCAGCGCAATAACCGTCATCCAACTCAAACAGGATGTCCGGATAACGCTCGATATAAGCACCTTCGTACAACTCTTCACGCTTCATGGCCCACTTCATAACCCTCTTCCCCGTTCTAGGATCTGTGATTTTCAGAAGCGCTTCTATAATCGAGTCGCGCACTTGTTCGTAATCGCCCTCTTTAACATTTTCCGTGTTGACAAGTATACCCCCGTAAGGGTAGTTTTTGATTCCGGATTGGTCGGTCAGGTAGGCAATGCTGTTTTTCCAGTCAACAGGATTTGAGCTGACTATCCAGTCCTTGCCTTTCGGAAACACACGGAGAGCCTTGTGAGCGAAGTTCCCAAGTTCATATTTGTCGACGGCTTTTATTATAGAGAGTTTGAGTCGCGCTGAAGGAGACACGGAACGGGTCGCATTTTTTTTGCCATTTTGAATGTTTATCATGCCCATTTCGCGGAGAAATTCATTGAGGTTCACCAAGTTGACCGGCCGCGAACCTATTCCGTGATCGCTCACCACAATGGTCGACGTGTCGGTATCTGTTACAGCCAAGAATCTCGCAATGATTTCATCGTAGAGCTGATAAAATTCTGGAATTACATTTTTATAGCGATTATTGGCTCGGTAGGTCGGATCATTCTCATCGTAAGAATTCCAGTATGAGTACTGAATTATATCAAGTTCACCAAAGGATACGAAGAACAGATCCCATTCGAGTTCCTTAAGGAGCTGCATCGCAAGTTTCGTCTCACGCTCGAGTTGTTGCTTGGCCAGGTAAATGTAGGAATCCTTATCCCTTTTTCCTGGGTAGTGAGCTATATCCCATCGGAATTCAGAAATATTGTAATCGTCGCTTACGCTTGGTGGACATACGCGCACTTTTTTTGTTATCCCCGATCTGCCTACCATGACCCCATTGACCGACCAGGGTGGATATCCGAGAAGGTGGGGGAGGGTGCAAACTCGTTTTCCCGTCCCACTTGCGAGGTCCCAAAACGTCTTCCCGCGAATCGTTGTGTCATCAACATCCTTATTAACCATCTCGCTTGTTCTGCTCAAAATATCAACAAAGAGCAGGATTCCGTGTCTTGCTGGATTTAACCCAGTATATATCGAGCCCCACGAAGTCGGCGAATCTGGTGGGAAAACGCCATCAAACTGGATATCTCGCGATTCTTCTCTCAGTTTGGAAAAAGTTGGCAAATCATTTTCAAGCTGCGACAAGGTACGCGAATCCAATGCATCTATTCCGATCACAAGTACTTTTGACATTAACGCCTACCTACTGAACGAAGCTAATAACTTGCTCTAAAATCTCTTTTTTCACAATTTCCACATCGCGCGTATTATCAATGATCGTGCATTTTCCCGGGAATACATAATCCACTAATCGGAACAGCTCCTGGTAGTTTTCCCACAGTGCCTTCGCATTTTCCGCTGACGTTATTTCTTCTTTTTTTCGCAAGAAGGCGATATCCGGTGGAACTTCAATTAGGAGGATCTTGTCCGGAATAGGCAGCAATTTAGCATATCTTCTGAGCAGAGATACTTTTTTCGTCTCAGGATAACCAAATTCCTGACATAAAGAGAAGATCACGTCGTAAATGTACCGATCAAAGATCATGATTCTTTCTTTCGCCGTCTTTTTAGGGATCCATACCCTTCTTATGCCGAATATCACGTAATCGATAAGAACCAGCCGCGGCCACACTGCGCTGAAAATCTTCGTCATTAGTGGACCTTGCTCTCTTTGCGCACCTATTCCTGCTTGCTCCGGGCTTACGTCAAACCTCAAGAGGTTGCTTCCGCCAATCACTCTGAATAGCTTTCTCTGCACGGAGTTCTCACCTTCCAACCACCAAACGCGCCTTACGTGATGCCCCCTCCCCTTGAGTTCACCGTACAAATATGAGGAAAGCGTGCTCTTGCCGGAGCCGTCCATTCCCATAAAATAGATTATAATGGTATCTTTCATTAATGCCTCTGCACCGATTGAGGTTATTCATAAATATATTTTTAGGCCCATTCGGCATTGTCGAAGGTCTCTGCTTAGTTCTGTTTCTGTTGTCTTTAGGCGCGTTACGCTACGCTGCAACACTGTGCCCGAGTTGTTTCAAACACTGTACAGGCGTAAAGATCGTATACGATTTCGAGCTTTGCTCTTTGTTCTCCTTAAACGCCGTTTGACTGCTTACCAAGCCCGGTAATGAATCCAGACTTTCGAGAGACTCCTGTCGCCCCTATCGGTAAAGCTCATTAGCTCGCACCATCTCATACTTCGCTTATTCAGTTGCCGCAAAGAGTGGTATGAAGCGAACATCAAACTGGCGATAGCATCAATTTTCAGCTTAATACGCCCAAGATAGCCATTGTAAAGTTTTTACTCAGCACAAGGTAGCCTCATGCATAAGAAGAGCTGAATCATTAGAGGTCCTATAGCGAAACGGGAAGCAAACGGCGTCCCGGCGCGCGATACCTAGTTCCCAAAACGTTGAAAAGTCATCACTGCGCAAGTTGCTAGCTATATTTGGTCTTTTGGCAAAATTAGCCGTTTCGGTTTTGCGCTAGAAGTCAAGAGCAACGCGCCCTACAAGTGGATTTGTAAAATGTAAGCTTTGGAGTTTCTCAGTTATCGCACCACATCAACTGGTAAGCTACAGCTACCGTCGGTTTGTTGCAGTTCCAGTTGCTCTCGATCTTTGCGCCGCTTATACTTCGGCTGACTGCAGTTATCGTTTTCATCCGGCTGAGGCGGTCTATCGTAGCAGCCGTTTGTACATCTCCACGAGGCCCTCAGCCAGGTCGTCCCACGAATATTGCGCGACTAGACTGCGAGTATCAACGCGAGGTCCCTTATCTCTTATTGCGCCGAGAATGCTCGGCATCTGTTCGACGTCATCAACAAAGACAAGACCTGAACCCTCTTTGAATACGTCTGGAAGAGCCCCAAAGCGTGTAGTGACAATTGGCAGATTGCAAGCCATGGCTTCCAATACGGAAAGAGGGGTCTCAATGCACGCTTTTGGATTAATCGTTGGAAATACATAGCAATCCGCTAAGTTGTAGACGGCCTCAACGTTCGAGAAATGTTTTTTCCATACCAAGCATCCGGCTCCCTCGAGTTCACGGGCGAGCAGCTCGCTTTCAACCTCATTCTCCCTCGCCACAATTATCACTTGAGTCCCATCCGCTTGCTGAATTTGCTTTAAGACGTTAAGGTTCCGAGCTCTTCGCATCGATGCTAAATGCAGAATGACAAAGCTGTCAGCAGACAGTTGAAACTCCTCTCTAAGGCGTCTGATGTGTGACTCCTCCATCGGTCTGAACTTGCTTAGGTCAACGCCGTTTGGGAAAAAACAAGTCTCGAAACCAGCCGATCTGAACAATAGGTCGCTTTTTTTCGACTGAACTAGAACAATGTCTGGTCTGAGCGGTTTCAAGAGCCGCCTTGCCCATAGCGAGGGATGGAGGGCTGAGAGTACCGTTTTTGCTTCGGGATTCAGCGTGGAAATAAGTTTTGTCGTTAGGATGCCGCGAGTGGTCGGCGTCAAGACAAAATGGATTATATCTGGTCGGAACGTCCGTATGGAACGCCATGCGCTCAGTGAAGAAATTGTGCACTTCGCCACCTCAATTCCTTTGCTCTCGAGGCCGTTTCCTAAGCTTCTGGCAACGTTCCTTTTGCCTTCGTCTACAACATCTGAGAAGTGTCCTACCAAACAGACTTTCATTGCGTCTCTCTAATGTTCATATTGTTTTGTAGTACCGGGTATTTGTGTTTGGATGGCGGATAGAGGGTGGCTCTGTTCCCTTCTATTTATTCACGTTCTGACAGCTAGACGTTTTTTGTGTAGTAGTCCACTGATACCGCCTGTAACCTTAGCAACTAGAACGACCGCTAAGACCAAAAAGCTGGAACACAAAACAAGGGGTTTACGTATTCGAACAAGATTGGCCAAGTTAGCGCTTACGAATCTAAGGGCATTGGCACCGTGGGCTTCGAGCACAAACGTTGGGCCTATGCCGCCGCCAAATGCTGCTCTCGAATAAGCAAAGTACTGCTTGAAAAGCTCCGCGAAATTCCGCCGCGGGCGCATGTAGCACGTCGCATCCGGAGCTGATGCAAATCTATAGCCGGCTCTGTGGGCTCTTAGAAAAAGGTCTGCGTCTTCTCCTATGCCACGTGGCAACCATTCGGCAAAGCCGCCAAGCTCTTCCCAGACTTTTTTCTTAAACGCCACCGACCTGCATGAAGGCAAGAATCGACTCCAATCGATTAGATCGAGGTTAGGATAGAGCATCGCTCCAACGCTTTCTTCAAATAACGTTTTAGGCTGAGGTTCGAAATTGCCAGAAACGATATCAACATCAAGGTCGGTTTCAAACGGCCGAACGAGGTTTGCCAGCCAGTTCTGAGGGTATTCCACCCCGCCATCAGCGCAGGCAATGTAATCATAATGCGCATTCGCAGTTGCGACGTTCCTTCCCTTAGCGATGTTGACGTCACGCATCGCAATGATCTTCATATCAGGACGCTTTGCCGCATATGTCTGTAAAAGATCCATAGTGCCGTCAGTTGAGCCGCCATCAACGATAACAATCTCTTCCGGCACTCTTAATTGCGCGAACAACGACTCGAGTAGCGTAACGATTGATTCTCGTTCATTTTTAACGGTAAGGCAGAGCGACAGCTTCACTGAATTGCCTCGATACATAATTTGCTCTAACTGCAGTGAACGTTGACTCATAGTTCTTTTCAATTGTCCTAATAACTGTTATGGTTCACCGCGCACATACCGAGGACCTTATCTTAGCCATCAACATTGTTTGCGAAATCGATAATGACAGTAAAAAGAACAGCGACACCAGACACATAAGAAAGCAGGGTACATATCTTGTGTTTGAAGCAACAAGAGCCTCAACTAGAAGATTCTCAAATGATGCCTCCACCTCTCGTCGTCGTTGTAGAGTATCCACGAGCACGAAGCAGCTCGCCGGCTTTCCTCGTAGAACCAACAGATCTCCATTTTTGCTCTTAGAATATCCGTCTCGTTTCGGCCGTCGATCCTCTCTTGAAGCCACTCTATTTGAGAACACGTTAGAAGACCTGTTGGATCAAGTCTTTTTTCTAAGGTGTGAAAGCATGGTGGCTAGCGAGAGAGACTTGAGTTCGGTACATAAACTGCACGATGATGATGCGCTCGTTTCGTACTTCAGGAGGTCGCGTAGGCGTGCAGAAGCTTTAAAGTACCATCAGTCGAGCCGCCGTCCACTGCGATGATTTCGTCGGGAGGTCTGGATTGGGAGAGCAACGATTCGAACAGCGAAATAAATGATTCTTGCTCGTTTCTTATGGTGATGCAGAGTGACAACTTCAACTGGCACCCTCGCGCGATTGATCCCTAGAATATTAACCTTCTTTTTCGCATATCTTTTTAATTGTGTGACCGTAGATAACTAAATGGCTTAATGAAATCTTTGATGACACATTGGGAAGACTTTTCCTTTCATACGCTATTTGAAGTACCATAAACTGAATTTCCCTTTACGACTATCAATCTCTCTCCTCTCTGCGATCTCTACGAAGGTTTCAGATATATCATCTAGTGCATACACTAAAAAATGATGTTTTTCCACGTTCTGATAGTAGCCTAAAATAGTACACATTTATTTCATAATTTCCTATCATCATATTACACGCTCTTCATCGGGAGCAGAGATGTTAAAGAAAAAAGATATCATTGAAACATATCGATGGGCTATTAATCCTGTCAGGACGTTTGGGGAATTACTTACGTTAGCGCAGGATTGTGTTGGGACACTAAATGCGAACAATGACAATGCCGTGCGAAATGAGAATATTCTAAATTTATATTTCATGTTTTGTGCTTGCCAACAAATTATATCTGATTATATGCATTCAAGTGGATTCATGCGCGTGGTTTACGTTTTAAGAAGATTCACGGTTCAGAGTGTTCCGAATCGATCGGAATCATATAGAATAATAAGATCGATCGTACGAAAAATTGCCAGATTCATTATTCCCCTTATAGAGAAAATGCATAATGTCCAGATACGAAATCTCTATCGCATACATAATGATACACTGGATGTCTGCAACAAATTGGCTGGGCTTATTTATCTAGAGAGAATTGAAGAGAAAGAGCCTGATCTGGTTGATTTAGCTTCATTTCTTGCGCAGAATATAACTTCCTTAAGAAGAGTAAAGTATACGAGAGCGCTACGAGATAGTTTCCTAAGAATACCTACGGTTTTCAAAGATGAGCCGTTTGGGCCAGAGGACTGTTTTTCCTTGGGTAGGCGTGCCTCCGGAGACCTTTCTAATAACGTGAATATTGGGAACGTTCTCATCGTCGGCATACGGACATCGGGTTGTTATATGGCCCCCCTTTGTATGATGGCGATGCGCAATAATGGGTTGAAGAATATCTCCATAATCACGTATAGACCAGGATATGGTTTGTTCAGTCAGGAAAGAAATGCAATAGAGAATACCATAAAAAATAACAATGGGATAGTTGTGGTAGTCGACGATGCGCCTTATTCTGGTTCTGCAGTAGAGAAGGTGTGCGATGACCTCATAAAATTGGGAGTGCCAACAGCCTCTTTGCGGATCATGGTCCCGAAATTTGAGGAGGCTCCTTATTGGAAAAAACAACACCCGAACAATAATAAACTGAGCGCATTGAAGGGCGAACATGTTCAACAGAACACAACACTCATAAAGACAATAACCATTGAACGGTCTGGTCTATATATAGGCCAGTATCTAAACACTGATTGGATAAGACGGCAGCTTAAAGAAACAGGCTTTTTTGCTGACGAATTAACGATAACTGATGTTACCGAAGATATTTTTTATCGTGGCAAGAATGAAAGACTTAGAAGCAAAGGACTCTTGTATAGACCTAAAAGACCCTTTCCACGATATAAACGCATTTTTAAAATAAACTGGAAGGATGAAGAGAATAAGGATCAGACTAAACACATTCTTGCTATCAGTGTTGGTCAGGGATTCTGGGGCTATCCTATAAAAATACTGTATGAACACCTGGCAGATTTTGTACCCCATTTATATGCTTTGAATGATGGAGTCGCACTGATGGAATGGTGCGAACGGTCTGAATCGGTTTCTATCGGAAAGGCGGTAAAAAAAGAGAGATTGGACGAGATGGCTTCTTATATCTTGAAAAGAGCTGCTTTGCCCACGTTAACATCGTTAGAAACAATATACAGGATGGAATCTAATGGGAGTGGACTAGATTCGCTTAACGCGATGTTTGGAAGAGGCCTCGGACTTTATGGTTTGTTATACGTGAGGGTACTAAGATCAACGAAAAAACTTTCAAAGATTTTAGGCAATGGGGCAAGGTGTGCCATAGATGGTAAAATCGGTCCACAGGAATGGATCGTTTGCCGAGACAGTGAATCAAGTTCTTTTTTAAAGATTGACTATGACGAGCATGCATATGACTGGCGTGACTTGAGAATTTTTGATCCACTTTATGACTTAGCCAGTGTAATTTTCGAATACTGCCTTGACGAAGAGAGCGAGCATATCATTACGGAAAAGTTTAAGGACAACAACTCAGGTGCGACTGATAATATTGACAAAAAGATGCTTTTTTACAAGGTGTTATACGCCTTTTTATTAAAAGAGGCATTAAGCATCTCTCTCAGTGGAGGATATAGTACTGGAGCTTTGCCACCAAGCACAAAAAGGGAACATATTAAGCAAGAGAAGCTTAACGCGAAATGTAATAGTTTTTTAGCAAACACCATAAATTCATATCTGGCTTTACCCGTAAAATCCATTCCAATTTCAAAAGAACCCATTGCAGTTTTTTCAATCGATGTTGATAATGTAATAGAATCGGAGCGCTTGGGGTTTTCAGCTGCGTCAAAATCTTCCATTGAATCCTTCTCGATGTTAAAAAAAGCTGGGTTTCTTCCGGTATTGAATTCCGGTCGGAGCTTGGAAGAGATTAAGTCAAGGTGTGCGGCTTTTGGTATCCCTTACGGTATTGCAGAACACGGGTCAGTTATATGGGATTCATATAAAAAAGAAACAATTACACTGCCAAGCAAGCAACAGGTGCAGAAGAAAACAAGACTGTTAAAAGAATTGAGAAAGGACAAAAATATTATTATAGATGATGGGTTTTGTTGCAGTCTCAGAGTCTTTAATCGTAGAGGGTGGCATTCATATCCCGTCAATGAAGTGCTATTAGAAGAATATTTTAATAGCCTAGGAATTGTCGATCTGAGGCTTATTCAAGCTCCCGGGAAAACCGACATTGCCTACAAGGGAATCGATAAAGGAACAGCATTACAAACATTATTGAACCGTATCGGGAGAGGTGCGCTCCCGATATATGCCATCGGAGATAGCATTAGTGATGCGTCCATGCTACAAATAGCAGATACCGGTTATGTTCCATCGAATTGTTCACAGGAACTGAGAAGGACGCTAACTGGTCGCGAGACCATTATTATTACACCTTATCCTTATCAGCTAGGCTTTCTTTGGGCTGTAAAAGATACACTAAAAAAACATTCTATTAACCTGAAAAATCATCACATCATTATGGATGAGGTATCAAATATGTTTTCTCAGCATGAAAAGATACATAAACTAAGTCCATACATTCACGCGTTAAAAGAAATGGCCAAAGCGTAGCGTATGCGGTTTAAAGTGGGATCTTAATCAGGTATGATATCAAAGAAAACCTGATAATGAGAATATAACGGAAACTTTACGATAGCTGAATCTCTCCATATATTAGCATCTGCTTTTATAGAAAATATAAAAGACCGCCGTATCCAGCCGGGGAGTTTCACTAATTTTTAACATAATGACGCAGACCCCGTTGTGTGAGATAGATATCTAAGTTGTGGTTTGCTTGACGTCCGACTGTTATTACGCAGGCTATTGCGCCGGCATCTTCCTAGATCGATATCTCTGATAAACAAGGAGTATGACAGGCACAATCACCATAAGTAGGAGCAACGTCGTAACTACTACAGATGGGAGCGCGAGGAGATTTAAAGGCGAGGAATCAGTTTTCTTGAATAATACCGGTAGTACGAGACCTAAAATGCCTAAGATCAGCAAGATATAAAGGATAACGCTGGCAGCCATCGAGAGTATGTGACGTGAATTAGCCGATAGTCTTTCAGAAAGAGCGCCTTTATCGTTGTAGATAATCCCCAAAAGGTTCATGTCGCCAAAGATTGTTTCGTTATTAGCGTTTTGTTGTTGAAATAACAAGCCGGTGATATTCGATCCGGTTAGGCGCTTTATATTCTCTCCTTCTGGTCCTTCATACACGATACCTACAATCGACGAACCATTGAGAATCTTTAGCTTTACTCTTGATCCGGTAATAACTTGTTCCTCGCCCGTGTCTTTCTTGTGGCAAATCAACCCGACTATTTGAGACCCCTCAGGAAGCCTCTGCGCGAGCGAACCCGGTGCTCCACTTGACGCGTCGATATTGTCTGAGCCGGGCGCTGCTTCACTCGTGGCTGCTCTTCGACTCTGAAATATCACCCCGCTAATTCTTGAACTTCTCAGTATTACGTCATCGAGGTCGTCCTCGTATCGATACACAATACCTGTGACTTGTGCTCCACTTAGGATTTTATCTTCTGTAGACTTTTCTTGGCGGTACGTGAAGCCGGTAATAGGTACGTTGTCAAAAAGCTTGATATCAATCGTAAGCCCGCCCAAAAGCTGAATGTCAGTCGAATCCCTGTATTGGTAGAGGACGCCGGTGACGATAGTGGAGTTGTCCAGGGGTTTCATGAGCTTGAAACATCAGTTCTATAAAGAATAGCCGCGACCTTCGCCCCGTTCAAGCTCGAGAGGTCACTCGTGTCGCTCAGGAGCTTTACCTCAGTGCTTTCCCGCTCTTGATAGAGGAGTCCTCGTACGTTATGCCCGCTTATGAGATTTAGGGCGTTCGTCTGCCGCTCTTGTCGGAGCACGCCGACCAGTTTTACCGCAATAGTGATCGAGAGGTCACTCGTGTCGCTCAGGAGCTTCACCTCAGTGCTTTCCCGTTCCTGATAGAGGAGTCCCCGTACGTTAGCCCCACTTATGAGTTCCAGTTCGGGATGCGCCGCGCGTAAGAGCCTAACTCCTGGCGCTTTTGTCTCCTCATAGAGCAAACCGACTATCATCGACCCGGGCAGAAGTTTCACGTCAGTTGCCACGCGGTCTTGATAGAGCACCCCTGCGGGGGTCGCGTTGCTGAGGAGATTAACGTCGAGCTTCGAAGCGCTAAGGTGCTTGACTTCGTGCGATCCTTTCGCAATATATGTAACCCCTGTGACCTGCGAACCGTCTAGCCACTGTGGCTCAGCGTCTTCGCGTTCTTGATAAATTATTCCTACGAGTTTTGTCTCACTTCGCCAGCTCATGCTTTGCACCGTTTCTCGTCTACGAAGGCAGTATCTGCATCACAATGTGATCAATCTTTCGAAAAGGTTTGACGACGGCTCAAACAGCGGGGCTAGTGACGTTAACCAACATATCAGAATCGCGGCTTGGACTGGGGTGTGCGCCTACCCAGTAGACGCCATCCGTGATCTTTACGGCATCGGCTTTCATATGTTGCCTGCCATCATCATCCTTCGATCCCCTTGTGTCAATCCTTCGCTGCGCGTTTTCAAGTTAATCGGGGCGCCAAAGGTGAATGCATGTTTTTTTATATTTCAAGTCTATACTGTTCACCGAGTGTTTGTGACGTTTCAGACGCGATATTACACGTAAAAGGACGTCATTTTGTCAATTTGAGATACTGCTTATGGGATCGACGATAATTGTTGGGGGCTTCTTTGGAGACGAAGGGAAGGGTAAGATAGTAGCGCACATGGCGTTTGCTGATCGACCTGCAATCATTGCTCGCGGTGGGATTGGTCCTAATGCGGGTCATACCATCGAAGTCAGCGGGCGGAAGTTTGGCGTGCGCATGATCCCTTCAGGTTTCGTATTCCCAAACGTGCGCCTGCTCATTGGCGCAGGCGTACTTGTAGACCCACATGTGCTCCTTAGCGAAATCGAGTTGCTTGAAGAGCCAACGCGCGTCGGCGTTGATTCCCGCTGCGCGATAATCGAACAAAAACACATAAAACTCGATAGAGATGACCCACACCTTTCGCGTACGATCGGATCTACTGGGACTGGATGCGGACCGGCTGCGGCCGACCGCGCAAGAAGAACGACAACCCAAGCTAAAGAGGTGCAAGAGCTCGCGCCGTTCTTGACCGACGCAGCGGCTGAAGTAAACCAAGCTCTTAAGGCCGGGGAAAACGTGATTTTAGAGGGCTCACAAGGGTTCGGCATCTCGCTCTACTACGGGACCTTCCCATATGTGACGTCAAAAGATACGACGGCCTCTCAGATTGCAGCTGACGTCGGAGTCGGTCCGACGCGTATCGACGAAACGATCGTGGTCTTCAAGACATTTCCTACTCGCGTCGGTGAGGGGCCCTTTGAGACTCAAATGAGTGAAGGAGAGGCCAAAAAACTGGAAATTGAGGAATTTGGCACCGTTACCGGACGGCCACGGCGTATTGGCTGGTGGGACCCTAAAATGGCTGCATATTCTGCCATGATAAATGGAGCGACGCAGGTTGCGATTACCGGGCTCGACAAGCTTGATCCAAGTGTCAGAGGGGTCGACCAGTACGACGATTTGTCGACAAAGGTGCGGACGTTCCTGCGCAAAGCCGAGGAGGAAGTTGGCGTTCCATTTACACTGCTTTCAACTGGACCAGAGTTAGCTGAGATAATCGACTTGAGAGAGGAAAAACTTACCCGCGCGTGATACCGTAAGTCCTATAGGGCGGCTAAAATGAAACGAGAGTTGCTGAGAATATTGTGCTGTCCTGTATGCAAAGGCCCGTTATTACTGAGCGTCGAGGGCGAAGAGGCAGGCGAGATCATCAAAGGCACTTTCTACTGTAAGGTCTGTAGTGAATACTATCCGATAGATGACGGGATCCCCAATTTACTGCCGCCTGAATTGAGGTGAATATATGCAAAGCGTGTATATTAACAGGAAGGGATTGCAGTCAATAGAGGTAGAAGAACCCGTAATTCGACTCCCGCTCAAGCCCGGCGGAAAAGCGACGCTCGATATCGACGTGATTAATTTTGAGGCCCCCACCCATATTTATCTCTCGTCACGGGGTGCTGTAAAAGATAAAGTCACCTTCAATCGCAACAACCCATATGTCGACGGTGAGGAACTACTCACGGCGACCGTCTCAAATCCTCTAGGTCCACAGGAGTTATATGAAGGGGAGATTAGTATTTCAACAGGCTATGGTTCACGGGAGGAAAGCTTTATTCTGCAAATCGGACATCTAGGGGACGAACTGCCGCTTGATGCCATTGAGGTCGATGATGGCCTTTCGCGGCCAGATTATCGCAGCAAAGCACATTCTCCGTCGATTCGGCGGCCCGAAATGCACCTACAGAGGCCCAATCTTCACCTAGACGGAAAAAGGTGGCCTGAAATGCACCTGCAGTGGCCAGATCTCCATCTAGACGTAAAGAGAATTAGGAGGATGAGAAATCTTCCGTACATCCTCCTGGGAATCGGCGTTATTATTGCGCTGATACTTCTAGGTACCGGCGGCATCAGCTATGGCGTGGCAATCCTTGGTTTCATCATCGTCGTAGTCTTAGCGTACTATACGTGGAGGCTGTTAGACTGACGTGTTCTGGTTAGAAGTGACCGACTTCATTCAACACGGTGCATCTCGAGCGTCGATCTCGTCGACTTTTATGGCCAAAAGCCTTCCAAAATCACGCCGTGCGTTATACGGTAGTATAAATAGCTTTTCAGCAGCATATTAGAACGATAAAATCAGATTTGGAATTGTGGAGAGCTAAACGATGCGATACGTTGTTGTCACTGGCGGAGTTATGAGCGGTCTTGGCAAAGGCATCACAGCCGCCTCTGCGGGTCGACTTTTCATCAACCGCGGGTACAACGTTACGGCGATAAAGATAGATCCGTATATAAACATCGACGCAGGGACCATGAATCCCTTTCAACATGGCGAGGTATTCGTGCTTAAGGATGGAGCCGAAGTTGATCTCGACCTTGGAAACTATGAACGGTTCCTCGATGTTGAGCTTACCGGCGATCATAACATCACGACGGGTAAGATCTACAAATCTGTCATCGAAAAAGAGCGACGCGGGGACTACTTAGGGAAGACGGTTCAGATTATCCCCCACATAACCGACGAAATAAAGAACAGTATTAGGGCCGTTGCGGATAAAGCCGAGGCTGATGTTTGTGTCGTTGAGGTAGGCGGCACTGTCGGCGATATTGAGAGCATGCCTTTTTTAGAAGCTGTTCGACAAATGCACAGCGAGGAAGATCGCTTTGTATTGCTCCACGTAACGCTTGTCCCGGAGGATATGACCGGAGATCACAAAACGAAGCCAACCCAACACTCGGTTAAGAGCTTGCGGGAGCTCGGCCTCAGTCCTGATGTCATTGTTGGCCGCGCAAAGACACCGCTCGGTAAAGATGCACGGGCTAAGATCTCGTTGTTTTGTGACGTTCCTTTAAACGCCGTCATAAGCTGCTATGATGTGCCTGACATCTACCAGGTACCTTCGCTACTTGAGCTTGAGGGTTTAGGGGATTACCTTATCGAGAAGCTCGAGCTCGAACACAAGGCGGCAAGCCCATGGGACGTGATGAAGAACCCCCCCCTCTCTCGATCGATCGCCATCGTTGGCAAATATATGTTTGAAGATGCGTATTTCAGCATAAAAGAGGCAATTAAGCACGCAGCAAGTGCTCTAGGTGGGGGTATTGACGTTAAGCTCGTCGACGCAGAAGACCCGCACGCTCTTGAGGCTCTCAAAGCGGTACATGGAATTTTAGTCGCACACGGGTTTGGCCCTCGAGGAAGCGAAGGGAAAATAGATGCGATCCGCTTCGCACGCGAAAATGACATCCCTTTCTTAGGAATCTGCTTTGGCTTCCAACTCGCAATCGTCGAGTTTTGTCGGCACGTGTTAGGGTTCGAAGCAACGAGCGCTGAATTGGATTCTACTGGCGTTCACGTTATCGATATACTTCCTGAACAGCTTGACGTTGACCACATGGGGGGCACAATGCGACTGGGCAACTACGATGTCATTATCTCGCCTGAGACGCGCGCATATTCCATGTATGATAGTTTAGTGGTGACCGAACGTCATAGGCATCGGTTCGAAGTGAATCCAGATTGTATTGAACTTATCGAACAAAATGGAATGGTGTTTTCAGGGAAGGCGCGAGACGGAATAAGAATGGAGATTGCAGAGATCCCGACAAAAAGATTTTTCATTGGAACGCAGTTTCATCCCGAGTTTAAGTCTCGACCAGGGAGGCCATCACCCCCATTTCGTGAATTTGTGCGGTCTGTGCTCAATATGAACATTAGCACGTAACGCGAAGCAAAGTGGTGTGATCAAAGCAGAAGCAGAGAATCAACGTATGGTAAACACAGAGAAGTTCATTGAGGAAGCGATTGGAGAAATCAAGAAAGAAGTGGGAAATCAAAGGGCAATCATCGCTCTCTCTGGGGGGGTAGATAGTTCTGTTTGTGCCGCACTTGCTTATCAAGCGTTGGGAGACCGTCTTCACCCCGTATACGTCGACACGGGCCTCATGAGGAAGGGCGAGACTGAAAACATCAAGAACGCATTTCATTACATGCCATTGACCGTGATCGACGCGGAAGAGCGGTTTATCAATGCGCTTCACGGAGTTACAGACCCCGAAGAGAAGCGGAAAGCAGTCGGCGAGACGTTTATTCGCATATTTGAAGAAGTTGCACGACAAAAGCACGTGAGTTGTTTGGTGCAAGGCACCATCTATCCAGATATCATCGAATCTGAAGGAGAGATCAAATCGCATCACAACGTGGGCGGCCTTCCTTCTGTGATGGAGTTCAATGGAGTGGTCGAACCGCTCAAGTATTTGTATAAGGATGAAGTGCGTGAACTCGCTCGGGCACTTAAGTTGCTGCCTGAGGTCAGTGAGCGGATGCCATTTCCCGGACCCGGGCTCGCGGTCCGAATTGTTGGCGAAGTAACTGAAGAGAAGCTTCGTGTCGTCCGTGAAGCGAACGCAATAGTCGAGGAAGAGATATTAAAATATAATCCATGGCAGACTTTTGCAGCGTTACTGGAGAAAGGAACCGGCGTCAAAGGCGATGTGCGAGTGCACGGTTGGATAATTGCAGTGCGCGCTGTGCAGTCGCGTGACGGGATGACCGCTGACGTGCTTGAATTACCGTACGACGTGCTTCGGAAAATCGCTTCACGCTTAACAAGCGAACTACCTGACGTTGCGCGCGTGGTGTATGATATCACGCCGAAACCGCCGGCAACCATAGAGTTTGAATAGCGTGTAAGCCATACGCAGTCGCAACCTCTCAGATGTTCGCTATTGTATGCAGCCAACTAATTCTGTGAGGTGCTAATTAAGAAAGTGGGAAGAAATGCGCATGAGTCAACGAGAGAGAGCAATCGCCAAAGAGTCGCAGCATTATATGCCGGTGTTCAAGCGTGAACCGCTGGTGATTGAACGCGGTAGAGGTGCGATCGTTTCAGATATCGACGGCAATGATTACATCGATTGCGTCGCTGGGATCGCAGTTAACAACATAGGTCACTGCCATCCACATGTGGTCAATGCTATCAAGGTGCAAGCAGAGAAGCTCATCCACACTTCAAACTTGTACTATACAGAGATTCAAGCGCGTTTGGCGGAGCGCATGACAAAACTGACCGGAATGGAGCGCTGTTACTTGACAAACTCCGGAGCGGAGTCCAATGAATCCGCGATGAAGCTTGCGAGGAGGGCAACCGGTAAGAAGGGCTTTATTTCGACCAAAAACGCATTCCACGGGCGGACTATGGGCTCACTAAGCGTGACATGGAAAGAGACAATCCGACAACCGTTCGAGCCGTTGATTGATAATGTCACCTTCGTTAATTATGGCGACGCAAACGCGATAGCTGGGGCAGTTACGGCCGATACCGCCGCAGTCATTGTCGAACCGATTCAAGGAGAGGGAGGGGTTAATGTACCCCCTGATGATTATCTCGTAGCGGTTCGCGAGCTCTGTACAGAGCGCGACATCGTCTTAATAGTCGACGAGGTGCAAACTGGCTTTGCGAGAACGGGAAAGTGGTTCGCCTGCGAGCACGCTAACATCACACCAGACATTATGACGCTTGCAAAGGCTATGGGTGGCGGCTTTCCAGTCGGCGCGATGATGTCGCGTGAGTCTTGTCAGTTCGCGCCCGGCGATCACGGCGGCACGCAAAGCGGCACGCCCCTTGCATGTGCTGCAGCTCTCGCAACCATCGATGTAATTGAAAGCGAGGATCTTGTGGAGCAATCACGACACAAGGGGGAGCTGCTGAAAAAACTCCTTAGTGACCTCGAATCGCCAGACACGGTTGACATTCGAGGCAAGGGACTCATGGTTGGGTACGAATTGTGCCGACCTGTGCGCTCGGTTGTTGATTATGCCCGAGAGAACGGTGTATTACTAAATAACACCTCAGAAAACGTTTTAAGGTTCGTGCCCCCTCTGGTGATCACAAAAGAGCAAATCGAAACGGCCATAACGGTAATTGAGCGTGCCATCAACTTACGTCCCCGGTAGGTCTGCAGACGACGTCGCTAGGGCTTACGGTATCAGTCCTTGCCAGGTTATTAAACTCGGGTCAAACGAAAACGCGTTAGGGCCAAGCCCACGAGCGGTTGAAGCGATTAAACGATATTTAAACAAAATAAGCATTTACCCATCCCCCGGATACGTGGAACTGAAGGACGCAATAGCGCGCTATGTTGGGTGTGCTGCCGAGCGTATTATAGTCGGCAATGGCTCTGACGATCTACTCGACACCTTAATACGGCACCTCCTCATGCCTGGCGATCAGGCAATCATCCCTGTTCCTACATACACGTATTATGAAGTCCTCGTCGAAGCTGGACGCGGCACGTGCGTTTACGTTAACCGGGCCGACGACTTTTCAGTCGACATTGACACTGTTATCGGAGCACTTACAGACAACACCAAACTGATTTTTGTCTGTGCTCCGAACAATCCGACTGGAAACGCCATTGACAAAGCAGCGCTCAAGCGCCTATTAAAGTCAACCGAGGCTCTAGTAGTGCTTGACGAAGCTTACGCGGAGTTTACGACGGAGAGTCACGTTGACTTGGTGAATTCCTTTGATAACTTGGCGGTCTGCAGAACGTTTTCAAAAGCGTTCGGATTGGCAGGGCTGCGTCTCGGTTATGCAGTGCTTGATTGCGATCTGGCACACTACTACGAAAAACATGTGCTCGCATTCTCGGTAAATCAATTAGCGGTCGAGGGGGGGGTAGCAGCACTGTCAGATAGCGCCTTTTTGCAGAGAACCGTGTCTATGGTAACGCACGGCCGAGAGTACCTGCGCGAGAAGCTCCCTGTAAAGACATACCCTACCGAAGCTAACTTTGTGTTCGTTGACACCGCACCTTTTACCGCACAAGAAGTCTCAGAATATCTGCTGCGCCGCGGTATAATCGTTAGAAACTGCGACGCGTTCCGTGGATGCTCCAACTCGCATATCAGAATCACTGTCGGTCAGCCTTGGCAGAATGCAGCGCTACTTAATGCTATGAATGAATTCGTAAATTCGGTTTGATGCCTTCATTTCTATGAAAATTGCTCTCACAGGAACCCCAGGTGCAGGAAAGACGACCATAAGCAACGCGCTCAAAAATGACTTTGGCCTCAAAGTCGTTGACTTGAATGAAGTGATTCGTACTTCCCGATACTATACCGGGTGGGATGAGGGTCGCAACTGCTACGTTGTCGATCTTGAGGCCCTGAAAGCGCATCCTTTTGCAGACGATCTTGTGTTAGAGGGACACATTTCGCATCACCTACCAGTCGACCGTGTTATTGTTCTTAGGACGAATCCGGCCGTGCTCCGTGGTCGTTTGCAGAAAAAGGGATTCTCAGAGAACAAGATACGTGAAAATGTCGAAGCTGAAACACTTGACGTTATCCTAGTTGACGCTCTAGAGTTACACGGGAATAACGTTTATGAAGTTGACTCGACAGGAAGTGTGAGTGTATCAGCACAGCTTGTTTGGGAGATTACACAAGGACATTCGCTTGAGCGATTCATCGTTGGCCAATACGACTGGACTGGTTATTTGAATGACTCTTGATGCATATAGGGGAAGGGTGCGGCGGATCTTGAATCCGCTCGCGTTGATGCTTTATCGGCACGGTGTGAGTGCAAATCAGCTCAGCTTGCTGTCCGTCATTTCGGCAATAGTTGCTGGAGTGGCGTTTTGTGTGCACATGCTCCCTTTGGCGATTGTGGCAATTGCGTGCAACGCACTCTTTGACGCTCTTGACGGGTGCTTGGCGCGGAGTTCGAACAGCGAGTCGAAGCAAGGCGATTTGATTGACCACGTTTTGGACCGGTACTCTGATATTTTTATTTTCGGGGGCATCACGATGGGCGGATACGTCGCGTGGCAGATTGGACTCATCGCGATTGTCGGTGTCCTTATGACAAGTTACCTCGGAACTCAGGCACAAGCGCTTGGGGTCGGTAGGAATTATCGCGGTCTTCTCGGCAGAGCCGATAGGCTCGTACTGGTTTTTTTCATAGCACTGTTAAGCCTTGCAGTCCCAGTGACGATTATTTGGTTTCCATTGCTCGGCTGGATGATGGTGTTTGTGGCTATTGTTAGCAATATCACAGCTTTACAGCGATTTTACCTCGCATATCGCGAAATTTAGAGGCACGCTCAAGAAGCGAGTGTTTACGAGTTAGCATCCTTTCAGACTCGGAGCTCGCGATGAAAACTGAAGGACTACGCGAACATTGCTTCCAAGTGCTGTAGTTCTGCTTTAGGCATGCCCATAACTTTGCGGACGGCATCGTCGAAATCGGCAATCGTCACGGACTCACGTTCGGCGCGGATGGCAAACATACCGGCTTCCATTGCAATAGCTTTTATATCGGCGCCGCTTGCACCATCAGTGAGCTTAGCAATCTTGTTAGCGTCTATTTCTTGTGCTAAGTTCATTCCTGATGTGTGTATCTTGACGATTTCAACGCGAGCTTCATAGGTCGGAAGAGGTATATCTATGAGGCGATCAAAGCGCCCAGGCCTAAGCAAAGCAGGATCGAGTATATCACTCCTATTAGTAGCTCCGATAATCTTGACATCGCCGCGGTTTTCAAATCCATCCATTTCGGCGAGGAGCTGCATAAGCGTCCTTTGCACTTCACGATCTCCTGAAGTCGCACTATCTAAACGTTTCGCTCCAATAGCATCGAGTTCATCGATGAAGATAATGCTGGGGGCCTTTTCCCTCGCCATTTCAAACAGCTCGCGAACGAGCCGAGCCCCTTCACCTATATACTTCTGAACAAGCTCACTACCTACGATTCGAATAAAAACTGACTCCGTGTGCTTTGCAACTGCCTTCGCAAGAAGGGTTTTGCCAGTTCCCGGAGGTCCATAGAGCAGTACGCCTTTGGGTGGCTCAATGCCTACTTGCTTAAATAGCTCCGGTTTCAACAATGGGAGCTCTACAGTCTCTCGTAGCTCTTGGATCTGAGCATCAAGGCCGCCGATATCATCGTAGCTCACCGTGGGCGTCTCAATGATTTCCATCCCATATACGGTCGGGTCTTTCGATGGTGGCAAAGCGCCGACAATGGCGAGTGATTGTTGGTTTAGCGCCACTCTGGCGCCGGCGATGAGCTCTTGTTCAATAAATTGTGAAGCATTGACCACGAACTTCGGACCGGTTGAGCTTTTAATAACGACTCGATTGTCGTCAAGGACGTCCAACACAGTCCCAACAAGCAAGGGCGGCCCTTTGAGCCGTTCAAGCTCACTTCTCAGTTTTCTTACTTCACGTTCGTAACGTACCTTTTGATTTTCTGCAGATCTCTTTTCGTTTTCGACTTTGCGATTGGCATCGCGGAGCTTGAGATTGCGTTCTTCAAGTTGACGAACCCGATCAAGGAGGTATTCAGAAAAGTCGTTGTCTTTCTTGTCGCTTTCGTCAAAAGAGTCTTCCACTGTCGTCTCCTCCGCATGATATTTAATATTACATGCTATATATCCTTTGTTCGGGGAAAGCTATGCACTGCGAATTATGCGGGAAAGAAATCCTTGGGAAGTCTAAACGCGTTGTTGTTGAAGGGGCTGAGCTCGAAACGTGTGCTACGTGCGGAAGTCTTGGTACAGAAATTCGTCGACCTCAAACGTTTGTTGGGCCCACTAGTAAAGTTGCCGCGCACTCCCGCACTAGGTACAGGGATATATATCGACAGATGGAGGGTGAACTCGATCCCGACTTTAGTGAGATCGTAAAAAACGCTCGAAAAAGAGCTGGGATAACGCAGGAGCAACTCGCAGCGAAGATAATGGAAAAAGCGCTTGTGATAAAAAAAA